>NZ_JAZTZI010000057.1:0-45151 GCF_045637405.1 Anaerovibrio sp. | reverse complement strand
AGCATGGCCATAGCCATGGCTTCATAGGTCAGGGTTTCATCCAATGAAGCGCCATAGTTATTTATTTCCTTTTTCATCATGGCAAGGGCCAATGGGGCTGCTCCGGCTATCTGCCTGGCTACAGCCAGGGTTCTTTCACGTAATTCCTCCGGAGGAAATACATCATTGACCAGTCCCAATGAATGGGCTTCATCAGCCAACAACGGACGCGCTGTAAACATCAATTCCTTTGCCTTGGCCAGTCCTACAGTTTTTGCCAGAAAATAATAGCCGCCGCAATCCGGTGCCAATCCAATATTGGCAAAGCTCTGGATAAATTTTACCCCCTGCGCCGCATAACACAAATCACAGGAAATGGCAATATTGAATCCAGCCCCTGCAGCTACACCGTTCACCATGGCAATAACAGGCTTCGACATACTGCTGATGAGCTTAACCACCATTCCCACATGAGCCATCCCTGTTGGGGCAGGTATAACTTTTTGTTACCCCATTTTCATCAGTATATGTGGGATTTAGAGCTATTGGCAATTTATATGTTTTTCCCATAACGGTTTAATTCTGCGTTTGAACGTACAGTTTCCAATATTATTACAAAGAAACGGAATGTAAACTAAAGGAACGAAACTGATTATAATTTAGCTCCGTTCTTTTTTGAACTATTACTCGCCTAATATATCTGTTACTTTTTTTGAAAGCTCCGCCACCTTATCAGAAATAGATTTATTGGTATCATTGATTTTCTCTTTAGGTGCTACAAGTCTTATTCCCTTCAATCTTTTAAGGATAGCCATTCTTCCATAGAAAAATCTCCACCTTTGCATATTAATCTGTCCCGCAAACCAAACTAGCTCAGAAAAAGTCATCTTGTATTTAGGGATCAATACCCTAACTGAACTTCCTCCATTTCCTCGAGCCATAAAACGCCATGGCTGAACACTTGCTCTACCAAAACACGTAACTGTAATAGCACCATCTTCAAATACTTCTCCATCTACATCTCCCACTAATCTGATAATGCTATTTAATGGGTCTCCCGATGAAACATATGGACATGAACCATCATTATAGTTGCTTTCTCCACTTGATTTTCCGACCTTAACATAGAAAAATTTCTCAATGCTATATTCTTTTCCATAAGGTAATTCTGGTAATTCTAGCAATTCTGGAAAATTTGGTATTACTTCATCTGCAATGTCATCAATGCTGACCGCTGTTCTTAGAATGCTTTTTACTACATCTTCTCGATATCTTTCCTGTTCTTCTTCTGGAAAGTCCGGTTGTGGAAGATATTGCTCTGGGCAAAACTCTGCCCCCACTTTCATAATGTCTTCAGCTTTGATGACTGTTACCAATCTAGATGAGGTCTTTTTTCCCGCTCTAAACTTCTTAAATTCTGCCAAGACCTCCGATAACTGAGAACCTGAAGCTTCAACACGTTTCCCCTTAAGCTTTTTATATCCATCATTCCATATTTTTGCCATAAACACTTTATCTGTTGATTCTTGCGGTCTTTTAGCCTGCGCTATCATTATTGTTGTATCTACAGCCGTTGGATAAAACAAATCTCCTGGCAAGCTTATCATTCCCAATAAAGTATGATTTTTTAGAAAAGTATTTCGCCATAAAGAATTATCATCATCCGCAAATATGCCTGATTTAACTACTACAGCCATCAATCCCAATGTTTGAAGGGTATCCATTGCTGCATCTATAAAATCTCTTTCTGGTTCATCTTCTTGAGAAAATGGTGGATTCAATAATGCCTTGGTAAATCTGTCAGATACCAATTTTCTACTACTTTCGTCAAAACAACTTGCGTTTTCTATATTGCTTTTTCCATCACCTCTAAAAAACATATTCAATGCCGCGAGTGCCCATACAGTAGGATTTGTATCAAATCCATATAAAGATTCTCTAATTACATTATGAGGTATTCCCATTTCTTTATAGGTAGACAGCATCCTATCAAAAGAAGCTACTAGGAACCCACCCGAACCACAAGCAATATCAATAACCTTGTCTTTCGCCGTTACATCTATCAAATCAGCACAATACTTAGTAATATGTCTAGGTGTAAAAACAATTCCTAATGAGTTATTATCATAGCCATATCTAATAAATGCCTCATACAATAATCCTAGAAAATCTGTATCCGTTTGAAGGATTGATTTAATATTAAGCATTTTTAATATATATATGATTTTCCCCATTTTAGGTGCCAATCTTGAGTAATCGGCCTCCGTCATTTTCAGGGTTTCAATCAACTGTTGTTTTTTTGCCTCTTCAAAATGGTCTGTCGAGTTAATAGCAGCTGCAACTAACTGATTTATTGAAGCTAATTCCTGCCCCTCTGTTAAATCTATTTCCCCTTGATACATGGCTGTAATTACAGAACCTAACACCTTTGGTCGCAAAGAAGCCTCAATTTTCGCTGATCTTAGAATAGATGAAAGGTCAATAGCAGTAACAATATAGTCTGATACATTCGGGATAGATACTTCTGTTGTTCCATTATTAGTTTGAATAGCATTTTCCACTTCTGCAACACTTGGAAAACTAGTAAGTACAAAGCCACGCGCAGTTAAGTCTATCCACTTCTTACCATCAAAAAACTTAGTAACAAATAAATATCCGTTATCTTCTTCTCCAGCTACCCCTACCGCTATATTAACATGATATTTTCCATGAGTATTAATAGCATCTGCATAATCGATAGCTTCATTAATAGCATTTTCAATTTTACTTTTTTCATTTTTGGCTTCTACAACCACAATCGGCTGAAAATTTTTACAAACCAAAAAATCGGGTTTCGTTTTCCCTAAACCGGAATTCTTAAAATAATCTTCAATTTCTTGTTCTTCCAGAAACTGGCCACCATTCTGAGGATGTCTAACATCCCATCCTTTTTTAGTAGCTACCGATCTCACAAGATATCTGCATCGAGCTTCTGCCCTTTTACTCTTTGCCATTTTGATTATCTCCTTTGTTATTATTTTCTATAAATCTAGAAGCTTCTAACAAAGCTGTTCTTCTAACGAATTCACTGTATTAAGCATACGCTTCTAGCTTTGCCGCTTATTTTAATTAATTTAATTCTTTTTCAGTTACATGAATACTCATAAAATAATTCTTATTCATTCCAAAGCCTTCCTACGTGATTATAACAATAACGTAAGATGATGTATAGCATTTATTACACGCAGATTTTAAAAAACAGAGTTATTATATGAAACTCCTGACTCTCTAAATGTGTTCTCCTATTTGGGGGATTAAATTGGTCGTAAATTCTGACCTTGTTAGGCTATAACTATTGATTTAGCCAATCATATTGACTGGAACTTTTGAGTGTTGTAAAGACATTTACCATAAAAACTTTTAAACACATACCTAGCCGCTTTTTAAACCAATGAAAATCTCACTCTCTCCTTTGTAATCGAACATCAATTCTACTATTATTATAACAAAACGCACATTCTAAATACAACCCTACAGGAAGGATATTTTCATCATGGTTCTCTACCGCCCCCTGGCTAAGGTTTATGCCCTAGCTATGCGTAATTTAAAGATCTACTTTTGTTGCCATTGCAATTACTCTCCTTTTGTTGCTTCTAATTTAATTGAGTTTCTTTGACTGTTCAATGAACAAATTGAGTGTATTAATTACTCATTTTGAATTTTTTAATACAAGTTAAACGATAAAATGTGTAAAAAGAGGTCAGCCGAATTGGGCTAACCTCTTTCAAATTGATTTTAGAACTATCTTTTATTCAGTTGAATCCTCTTTTATTTCCCCTTAAACACCGGAGCCCGTTTTTCCGAGAAGGCCTTTACGCCCTCCTGGAAATCCTCTGTTCCCAACAGCATGGCCATAGCCATGGCTTCATAGGTCAGGGTTTCATCCAATGAAGCGCCATAGTTATTTATTTCCTTTTTCATCATGGCAAGGGCCAATGGGGCTGCTCCGGCTATCTGCCTGGCTACAACCATGGTTTTTTCACGTAATTCCTCCGGAGAAAATACATCATTGACCAGTCCCAAAGAATGGGCTTCATCAGCCAACAACGGACGGGCTGTAAACATCAATTCCTTTGCCTTGGCCAGTCCTACGGTTTTTGCCAGAAAATAATACCCGCCGCAATCCGGTGCCAATCCAATATTGGCAAAGCTCTGGATAAATTTTACCCCCTGAGCCGCATAACACAAATCACAGGAAATGGCAATATTGAATCCAGCCCCTGCAGCTACACCGTTCACCATGGCAATAACAGGCTTGGACATACTGCTGATAAGCTTAACCACCATTCCTGCCTGAGCCACAAAATTACGCCGCTCCTCAGTGGTCTTTAAATTATCAAGGGAAGGCAAATCACCACCAGCACAGAAGCCTCGCCCTTCACCTGTAATTACCACCACCCGCACATCAGGATCATGCTCAGCAAAATGCAGCTTCGCCAACCAGCCGTTAATCAGTTCCAAGCTCATGGAGTTTAGGCTTTTGGGGCGATTTAAGGTTAAAATGGCAACCCCCTCACTCTTTTCATATTTTACAACTTCCTCTGACACAGATACCCCTCCCATTAAAAATTCCTCAATGCCGCGCCGTTGAGATAATCACAGCAATCTCCCTGCCTAAAGCCCTGCTCCTCCATTTGACGGATGATGCCGTCACGGATTTTGAACCAACCCGTGGACCAGTTGCTGAACAGGGTATTTTCTGCCGGTGCACGGCCTATTACACGCTGTAATACAATATTCGGGGATAGGTGGCGTAAAAAGAGAATCACCCGTTTTTGGTATTCATCCCTGCCAATAAGCTCAAGCTCACCTTTTTCGTACTGCTCCGCCATTACTGTACACTTTACAATATAAAGGGCATGGAGCTTCACCTGATCCACCTGTAGGGCTGACATTATATGTGCCGCCTCGATGGCATCCCGGTCCGTATCCCAGGGCAAATTTAATATTAAATGGGCACAGGTCTGTAGCCCATATTTTTTTACCCGTAAAATAGCGTCAATAAATTCCGCCAGACTGTGGCCCCGATTGATTTTATCCAAAGTATGATAATTCACTGTCTGAAGCCCCAGCTCCACACATATATCTATACTATATTTGCGGCTTATTTCCTGCATAATTTCCAAATAATCATCCCGCACGCAATCCGGTCTGGTGGCAATATATACCGCCACAACGCCTTCTGCACTGGCCGCTTCCACCAAAAAAGACCTGAAAGCTTCAATAGGCATATAAGTATTGGTGAAATTTTGCAGATAGGGAATAAATTTTGTAGCCTTGTATTTGGGCACAATATGGGCCTTGTTGGCCGCTATCTGCTCTGTAATGCTCATTTCCGCCGGGAGGTTTTCGTAGCCGGTACCAATTTCCCCGCAAAAAGTACAGCCCTTCACCCCACACGTTCCATCCCTGTTGGGGCAGGTATAACTTTTCGTTGCCCCATTTTCATCAGTATATGTGGGATTTAGAGCTATTGGCAATTTATATGTTTTTTCCCCATAACGGTTTATTAGATATTCTGAAAATGTGTTATAAACTGAGTCACTCATTATTTTCTCTCCAATGGGATTTTATATATAACCTCTGTGCCCTCACCCTTTTGAGAGTGAAGCTCCAAACAGCCCTGGCCGGCATAGAGGTTGGCTATACGTTGGCGGACATTGGACAAACCAATACCACCAGTCTTCTCCTGCATTAGCCTTTCACATTCATCTGCTGTCATACCGATACCATTATCAGCCACCCGTACCACCAGCTTATTTCCCTCTGCCTTAATGCTGATATCCAGCTGACAATCTGCCGGTTTGGAAAACAGACCATGAAGCAGGGCATTCTCCACTATTGGTTGCAGGGAAAAGGTTGGCAACAAATACGAGTCGAGGGCTGGATTCACGTCAAGATTTACCGATAAACGCGAGCCAAAACGAACCTTTAAAATTTCAATATAAGCGGCCACACTGGAAAATTCCTCCTCCACCGTCACCTTATCCTCATGCTTGGCAAAGCTGAAATGGAGCATTTCCGACAACTCCTCCAGAAGCATTCTGGCCGTATCTGGTGCAGTGCGGCAAAAAGACATAATATTGGACAAGGTATTAAACAAAAAATGAGGATTTATCTGGGCCCGCAAAGCCTTTAATTCAGCCCGCTCCGCCAGGGTCTGCTGCTGATCCAGCTCGTGAATGGCCAATTGACGTGACAGAAGCTGGGCCAGATCCTGTACCAGCTGTACCTCAGAAACTGACAGGCTTTTTTTGTGACTCCTATACAGTTTTAAGGTACCCACAGCCTTATCTTTTGGCATCAACGGTGCCACCACGCCACACACCAACGGGCAATGTGGCTCCGGGCATTGGGCCCCATCCTGAAATACTACAATTTCCCCTGTAGCAAGGGCTTCCGTGGTAGCCGGTGATAAAATTTCCCCTCCAGGCAGATGATGGTCACTGCCAGCACCTATAAAGGCCAAAATCTTCTTGTCATCTGTTATGGAAACTGCATCCACCTTGGTCAGCCGATATATCAGCTCCACCACTCTTTGGGCACTGTCAGTGGAAAGTCCCTTCCGCAACCACTTCAAGGTCTGTCCTGCTATGGACAGGGCCAAATGGGCTGAACGGGCTCCGCTTAATTCGGATTGAAGCTGCATATCCTTTAGAATCATCACAAACAAGGTAGTACCCACAATAGTTACTAAGGTGGTTGGAACCGCAGCAGTTTGTTCAAAGGCCAGAGCCGCCTCAAAGGGCTTGGCAAAGGCCAGGGTCAGTCCCTTTTGAATAAGCTCTGCTGTCAGAGCCATCCCCGCTGCCATACGCCAATCCAGCCGATGAAATCCTACCTTACGGCGCAGCAGTCCAGCCAGAATCCCCACCATAAAAGTAGCTACCGCACATGACGAAGCCGTAAAGCCCCCCAAGCTGTACCGATGCAGGGCACCAACCAGCCCCACACTGGCCCCTACCCATGGGCCACCGATAATTCCCCCCATAAGAGTTCCCACTATTCTGGTGCTGGCCAGAGCCCCTTCCAGACGGGTACCGTAATATGATGAAATAATGGATAACAGAGAAAACACTGTTGTGAACACAGCCCAGGACTTCCACGTCGCTAGCTCCATGGCCATGGTCATGGCCTTACGATTACGTCCCAACAAATAGGCAACTACCGTGGAAATGCACACATCACCCAGCAAGTCAAATAATAACTCCATTATATCACTTCCAATCCCCGGGTATTGCAAACTCACTTGATTCCCAATACCTGTCGTACCTCCGGTATATGCTTGCGGCTCACTGGTATTTCTGTACCAGCTTCATCCTTCATTTTCAAAACATAAGCGCCGTGAAACCACGGAATCACCTTGGCTATGGCCTCAGTATTAACTATATATTGCCGATGCACCCGCAAAAAAAGCTCCGGATCAAGTAGCTCCTCCAATTCCACCAAGGTCATGGACAGCTGAAAATCCCCTTCCTTGGTACGCAGAAAAACCAGCTTTTCTTTCACATAGGCCAATATAATATCCCGTTGCTGAACAGGAACCAATGCTTCACCCTTTTGTACACTTATTGGATGATAATGATGTATCTCGACCGTTGGCGCAGTCGGCACTATTGTTTCATTCCCTTCCACCAAAGAAAACAGTGAACGCACCTTTTTTAGAGCCTTTGTCAGTCTAGCCTGCCCCAGTGGCTTGGTAAGATAGGCCACTGCAGAGGTTTCAAAGGCCGGCAGGGCATATTCCTCATAAGCTGTAACAAAAATAATCATGATATTTAATTTTAAGGTGCTTAAACACTCGGCGAATTCAAGTCCGCTCATGCCCGGCATTTTTATATCCAAAAAAAGGAGATCACAGGGATTTTGCTGCAGATAGGCCAAGGCCTGCTGGCTTTGCTGAAAGGTGGCCACCACCTCCACATCGGGATGGGCCTCCAACAAATAGGCAATATCATCACAAATAGGCTGCTCGTCATCAACTATCACTGTACGTAGCATCTATCCTCACCCTTTCCTGTACAAAAAAACTACCTTCGTACCCACTTCCATTCTATCATTTGACACAGTGCAATTCAATTAACTAAAGGGAGAAAGCCTAGCTTCCTCCCCTTAATTGTTTCACTTATTTTTCTAATTTTTTGTTGTATAGCTGTCAGAAAATCCCCAAAACCTTCCAATAGGTCTGTGAGAATAACAGCAGCAACAGATAACCGATAATAGTAATTGGCAATCCTACCTTGATGCAATCCTTGGCCGTAAATGTCTCTGTAGCAAAGGCCAGAATACCCTGTGGCGAATTAACCGGCAAAATAAAGCCAAAGCTTACTACAAACTGCAAGATCATTGTAATGCCCACAATGTTCAGCAGAGGATTATCCAATCCCTGAAGCACTGCAATCATAATCGGAATCATGGAGGATGCTACGGCTGTGGCACTGGCAAAGCCTATATGTACAACAATAAGGAACAGGGCCAAAATAGCAAATACCATAAATACACTCATACCGGCCAGGCCAAAGCCCATAGATAGCTGATTGGCCAACCAGGAGGCCGCCTTAGTTGAAAGCAATGCAGATCCCATGCTGATACCAATACCGAACAATACCAATGTTCCCCAGGAAATACGGGACTGAGCTTCCTTCCAGGTCATAATACCGATTCCCGGCATAAACATCAATGTGATGGCTATTACTGTGGATGTGGTTGTATCCAAAGGATGAACAATCTTTTCTGTTACCCAGAGGAACAGCAAACCGATGGAAATCAGCATCAGCTTCTTCTCTGAGGTCTTCATTGGACCCAATTCTTTCCGTGCTTCCTTAACTGTGGCATCCCCGCCAGCCACCTCGTTCATCTCCGGTGGCAAAATCTTCCAGCAAAGGAAATACAGAACTACTGACATAATAGCAGCATAAGGAGCCGCTGCTATAAACCACTCAGTCCAGGTGATGTTGGCACCCAGCTGCTTATCAATAAAGCCAAGGGCTACCATGTTCTGGGCCGCTGCTGTCTTGATACCAATATTCCAGATACTGGCCGCATGCACCGTTGCAATCATCAAAAGAGCTGCAAAGCGACTGTTCCGCTCCATCTTAAATGCGGCAATAATACCAAGAACAATTGGTACTATGCAGCCTACACGAGCTGTGGTACTTGGAACAAAAAATGCCAGAACAAAGCCTACAAAAATCATGCCTGCCAAAATTCTGTTGGTTTTCGCTCCCACCTTGGACAAAACAAACAGGGCGATCCGCTTGTCAAGTCCCGTGTGCATCATACCAGCTGCCAAAAACAGGGCCGCACCTACCAGAACCGTTCCACTGGCACTAATTCCTGTAAAAGCTGTTTTGATCGCATTAGATGTACCCATAAGCGTTGCAGGATCCTGAGGATTTGGTGACAAACCCAGGCACAGGATCATTAAAGTGGCAATAATTGTAGCACTGACTGGATATGATACCGTTTCTGTAATCCAGATAATAACCGCAAAAACCAATATGCCCAGCATACGATGTCCTGCTGTGGTAAGATCCGCCGGGGTTGGCATCATAAATATACCGGCCATTGCCAGAAATCCAAGTAACAGACCATACTTTTTGAAAACTGATGACAGAGAAATCGGCTGAAATGCCATCCCTTTCATTTCATGGGATAATTCCATACTACACACCTCCTAAATAATAATTCATTGCTTCATTTCGTAAATAAATACACTTTCCTTATGGTTAGTATAATGTTCTGTTATAGCAGAAACGATAAATTTTCTCCCATTGGTGCAAATTAGCTCCTGAATGACAAAAAAGAGGTGCTGAATTTTCTTCAGCTACCTCTATAGATGTCGATGTCTTAAAGCTCGATATATATAGGAAGGTTATTATCCTGCAACAGCTGTCATTAAGTTTTGCTGTTAATAAAAAAGGATTAACATATAGATGTAAAATAATATTAATTAACTGTACTAATATTTGCAATAATTTAAATTATTATGTAGAATATTAATTGTCGTTTTACATTTAGGATGGATGTACCATCCATAGAAAGGTGGAGGAAGTATGGGTTTAAGACAAAAGTTCATAGCATTGTCAGGTGTTATGGGACTGTTAATGGCAGTAGTGGCCATTACAGGCTACATCGTGGCTAGCCGTGAACTTACTCAGAGTGTTGACAGTGAGCTTCGGGCGACTATTTCCCGAGAGGTTATGGAGCTTGATGGCTGGCTGCGGGAGAAAAAGGCTTTTGGCGTAGCAACAACCAACTACATGACCAGCCTTAATGGTAATTATGATATTATGCATAATAAGTCCACTCTGGGTACCACAATTTCCGATAAGGAAATTCTGGAGATGACCGGCGGTACAGAAGACGGCTGGTGGATGGGCTTTTACACTGGCGATAAAACAGGAAAGCGTGACCCGCGCCAGCGCCCATGGTATAAACAGGCCAAGGCACAGGACAAGGTGCTTTTCACCGAGGCTTACGTGGCTGCCAGCACTGGTAAGCTGGTAGTATCAGTAGCTGCCCCAGTAAAAGCTGATAACCAGTTTATAGGTGCTACCTGCGTAGATATCGCCCTGGATGCCATTACCGAGCAGGTGAACAAGATGAAATATCACGGTGAAGGTGCCGGAATTGTTATGGAGAAAAGCGGAAATATTCTTGCTACCTCCGGTGCTGGCGAACAGATGACCAACTTCACAGAAATTGATGGTCTGGGCAGTCATTTTGATGAAATGGTGAAAAATGGAGAAGGCTATTTCGAAGCCACCATTAACGGCGAGGACAAGGTCTTTGCTTACCAGACTGTACCTTCCACAGGCTGGATTATGGGTATTTCTGTACCTAGCTCCTTTGTATTTTCTGCTCTAAATCATTTAAAAATAATGTTTTCCCTGCTTACTGTTATAGGACTGGTTCTGACAGCTTTTGTTTGCCTCAACTTTGCCGGGCGCATTACAAAGCCTGTTTCTCTCCTGGAGGAGCATGCTACACAGCTGGCAAACGGTAATCTTACACTCAAAGCATTACCAGTGGAATCTACTGATGAAATTGGTGCCTTGACAGGGGCATTTAATACTATGAGTGCTAACCTGCGGAAGCTCATATCCAAGATGGCTTCTACCAGCGAACAGGTATCAGCTTCTTCAGAGGAGCTCACTGCCAACGCCCACCAGGCTGCTCAGGCTGCAACCAATGTAGCTGAAACTGTTACAGAGGTAGCTGAGGGCATGGAAAAGCAGCTGAAACACGTGGATGGTACCAGAGATAACGTTGATAACGTATCCACTGATATCGAGAACATGACCGCTGAGGCACAGGAGGTTGCTGCGGACACAGCTGCAACTGCCGATGCAGCACGTCAGGGTGAAGCACTTATGAAGACCGCTACTGAGCGTATGCAGGGGATTGAACAAGTGGTTCGTCAGCTAGAAAGCGTTGTCCGGAAGCTGGGGGATAATTCCCAGCAAATCGGCCAGATTGTAGAAACAATTGCAAGCATTGCAGACCAAACCAACCTATTGGCTCTTAATGCCGCTATCGAAGCAGCCCGGGCTGGTGATGCCGGACGTGGCTTCTCTGTAGTTGCAGAAGAGGTCAGAAAGCTGGCTGAACAGTCTTCTGTGGCTGCAGAAGAGATCAAAAACCGCATTGGCTCTGTGCAAGCAGACACCAATGCCGCCGTTAATGCAATGCAAAAGGGAACCATAGAGGTTCAGCAAGGTGCTGAGGCTGTAGAAAGCGTCGGTGTACAGTTTACCAATATCATGGAAATGGTAACCAGCATCGAGCAAAAGATGCACTCCATCAGCCAGTCTGCCAGCACTGTCGCCAGCGGAACCAGAAATATTGTAACGGCTGTAGATAATATTGATGATGTAAGCCGCGTTACCAGCGACCACACTCAGACCATCTCCGCCGCTGCTGAGGAACAGTCTGCTTCCAGTGAGGAAATAGCTGCAGCCTCCCAGGCCTTGGCTAATATGGCTACGGAAATGCAGAACGCTATTGGCAAATTTAAATTATAAATCGTTTTAGTAAATAAGGAGTAGCTCTTATAACCGAGCTACTCCTTTTAACTTTTAAAACTCATATTCAATTCCACTACCCGAGCAAACACCCCACTCTCATATATAAACAGCAGCGCCTGTTGATGACCTGAGAAGTTCATGCCGTTATCTACAGAGTCAACTACTATATCAAAGAACTCAATATGATATTTTCTATTAAGCTCACGCCAATTGGTGAATTTAAAGCCCTCGATGACAGCGGAGGCGCCTTGTCCTGATGGCAGTTTGTCCCGCCAGAAGGCCCCAGTGCGGTCCTGATACTTTTCTTTGTTCCAATTAAGAAACTCAGGTCTGTTCTGACCACTATCAGCAGTAAGGGCATCATAACGCATCAGATTATCCATAATAAGATGATGCTTCTCTGCCGACCTATCCACTACTTTAGTCCTTAGGTCATTGTCCAAATCGGCATTTAACACCATTCCAAAGTAATCCCACAAATATCCATAGAGTTTTTTGGCACTGATGGCCCGCCTGTGATTCCCCAGCTTCTCCCAATAATCAGTAAAGCTGGAATAAAACTCAAAGGCATTGCCACCAAAAAAGCTTTCTATCATATATTCCATGGACTTCAGACAGCGTCCTGCGTTGTGATAAAGCTCAAAAACCTGCTCAAAAATATGGAGACAGCGAATCTCGCCATAGTCCATCACATCATTGGACAATACCTCATAAGGGCCAATATCCATGTATTCATAATGATACTCCTCCACCATATCCATCATGGCAGAGCCTTTTAAAAACTTCAAAAAGCCCAGCTGCAGCATATCCGTATGGAGAGCGTACAAATCATTAAAGGACTGGCCAAAGGACGCCAAATCCTCTCCGGGGAGTCCGATAATCAGGTCCGTGTGAATATGCATATTATGATTTTTTTGTAGAGCCTTTATATTGCTGCAGATATCCTCCCAGTGATTTACCCGGGAAATTCGCTTCAAGACCTCTTTATTAGTAGTCTGAACCCCGATTTCCAGCTGAACCCTGCCCCTTGGCATGGATTGCAGTACCTTAATAGTTTCATCATCAAGATAATCCACTGCAACCTCAAAGTGGAAATTGGTGCGGCAAGTCGCTGGCAAATCCCTAATATATTCAATAATTGGCAAAAAATGGGACTTTTTTGCGTTAAATGTACGGTCCACGAATTTTACCTGCCGCACATCATGATAAACAAAGAAATCCAACTCCTTAAACACTTCCTCCAAGGGACGATAACGAACCCCGGCTGTAGCACAGGAAAGGCAATAAGCACAGGAAAAGGGACAGCCACGGGTGGTTTCATAATATAGAATCTTATCCTTAATTTCCGCCATTTCCTCATCTATATAAGGAAATGGCAGCTCCAATTTGGAAGGCACCAGCCTATCCATAACCGTTACAGCCTGACCTTCATGAATTATATCCTCAGCTGCAACCTCCGATCCGCCTTCCCGCCAGGCAATTCCAGGATTTATCGGCTTAACTGTGAGTTTTCTTTCATTATTAATCGCCCGCCGATTAATAATAAGGTCCAGAAGTTCCATAACGGCTTCCTCACCCTCACCCCGAACCACGAAATCCACAGCTGGATTGGCCCTCATAAAATCAGTCACCTCGTATGAAACCTCCGGGCCACCACAAATAATAAGGGTATCAGGCAAAACCTTCCTCACCAGTGGGAGAGTATGTTTTATTAACTCGATATTCCATATATAGCAGGAGACACCTATTATATCCGGTTTGTGCTCATATATTTCACTGAGAATATCCGGCACATAGTTATTTATAGTAAGCTCCAAAATATCCGACTTAATATTAAACCTGGCCACCGCCTGACGCAGATACCGAACTGTCAGGGATGTATGGGAAAATTTGGCATTAAATGCCAGCCAAAGAATTTTTTTCATAATCTTACTCCATTGGAAAAGCCCATCAGAAAAATTTTGCCTATAGCATATTTTCACCAGTTGGGTTATAATGTGAAAGGATGTGTACCGTTGTGAACGAATACATACGACGGAATATGATAAAAAGGAATGTGATTAATAATGATACCTGAAAAGTTTATGCAGATTGGCGCTGCAATTATGCAGAACCCTGATATGCTCCAGAAGCTCAGCGAAGCAAAGAGCCCTCAGGAGGCTTATGAAATTGTAAAGGGACTGTTGGACGGTATGACCATGGAAGAATTCATGGCTACCGCTGCTACTCTGGCTCCACTTATCCCTGCCGACCTCACCGATGAGCAACTGGCTGCTATGCCTGCCGGCAATATCATCAAGGCCTTCAAGGGCTGGGTAAAGGATCTGCCAACAGCATAATCAAGTTGTAATTTTACCTGTCTATACTAAAGGGACTGCCTAAGCAGTCCCTTTTACTTTTTATTCCTTACCAGTCCAGCAATAGGTGCAGACCTTGTCTTTATCAAAACCAATGGCTTCAAGGGTGCCATCCAGTGATTGATAGCCCAAAGAATCAAACTTGAACATTTCACAGATACGCTTCAGCATACACTGCCCCCGCTCTGTGTTGGCATCAGCATATTCATCAATGTGCTTAACACCCTCATCGCCCTCCAAATCCTGGATAACCCGGCGGGCCAGCAGCTCATGCTCCCCTTTACTGGAGGAGAAGTTCAGATACTTACAGCCGTACATAATTGGCGGACAGGCACTGCGCATGTGTACCTCCTTGGCTCCGCTCTTATATAGGAAATCTACAGTTTCCCGAAGCTGGGTTCCCCGCACAATGGAATCGTCCACAAAGAGCAGCTTCTTTCCTTTAATAAGCTCGGGAACAGGAATCTGCTTCATCTTGGCCACCTGATTGCGAATCTTCTGGGTGGTTGGCATAAAGGATCGGGACCAGGTAGGCGTGTACTTGATAAATGGACGGGCAAATTCATTGCCGCTTTCGTTGGCATAGCCAATGGCATGAGGAATACCGGAATCTGGAACGCCGGCCACATAATCAAGCTCCGGCAAGCTGCCCCGCTTTCTTTCCTCACGGGCCATAATTTTGCCGTTATTGACACGCATAACCTCAACATTCTTCCCCTCATAGGAGGAAGTAGGATAGCCATAATAAGTCCACAAAAAGGCGCAAACCTTCATATCCTTGGAGGCAGGAGAAATAGTACCAATACCGCAGGAATTCATGCGGACAATTTCCCGCGGGCCCAATTCATAGAACTTGTCATAACCCATTTTCTGGAAGGCAAAATCCTCAAAGGACACGCAATAGCCATCATTGTTCTTACCCAAAATAACCGGCAGACGTCCCACCTTGTCGCGGGCAGCAATAATCTCACCCTCCTCAGTGAGAATCAATATGGTTATTGAACCTTGAATAATATCCTGGGCGTGAAGAATACCTGATACAATATCATCCTTTTCGTTAATAAGGGCCGCCACCAGCTCAGTGGAATTAATCTTGCCGGAGCTCATGGCCATAAACTGATGCTTCTTGTCATTGAAATAATGCTTCAGAATATCGTCCGTATTATTAATAATACCCACCGTTGTAATGCCATAAAGGCCAATATGTGAGCGCACCAAAAGCGGCTGAGGATCCGTATCACTGATGCAGCCGATACCGCTGGTGCCATTAAAAGATGAAAGTTCCTTTTCAAATTTAGTTCTAAAAGGAGTCTTGTCAATGGAATGAATCTGACGCTGGAAGCCCTTAACGGCATCATGAATTACCATACCACCGCATTTTGTACCCAAATGTGAATGATAATCCAGACCAAAGAAAAGGTCCACCACACAATCCCTATGGGACACTACACCAAAAAATCCACCCATCGATAACTCTCCTTCCGATGTAAAAAGCTAGACTATTTAGCTCTGGTCAAAAACTTAATAAAAAATATCCAGAACCTGAGGTACAGTTTCTATTTTCAAAGGCAGCTTAGGCCCCACCTCTCCATCAATATCGCTGGTAAGCTCCTCAGAGCACTCCACCTCAAAGGTAGAGGCCTGACGATAAATAACCTCCTTGCGCTGGGAAATATCCTTTCCCGCCAAAAGCTCTGTGGTAACAATCATCAAATCCGCCACATTACACTGCTTCATAATGATAAGATCCAGCACACCATCCTGAACGCTGGCCTGTACAGCCGCATTTTTGAAGCTGGCCACCACGCTGGAATTAACCACCAAAAAGAGAAAAGCCTTCTCGCGAAATTCTTCCTTTTCCGTGCGTACAACAAGGTCAAATGCCCTAAACTGGGGCAGGGTTTTCAACCCATGTACGTAGTAGGCCATTTTTCCAAAGGCATTTTTTAGACGGGTATCCACCTCATGGGCAATGGAGGTAACCATACCCGCACTGGCTACATTAATAAAGTAAGTATCTCCAACCTTACCCAGATCTATTTTCATGGTCTTTCCGGAAGCAATACGGTCAAAGTATTCATCTGTGTCAAGGTGCAGGAATGTGGCAAAATCGTTGGAAGTACCTGTACCGATAATGCCCATAGGAATGTTCAGCTTTTCCCTCATTATGAGGTTCACAATCTCGTGAACAGTACCATCTCCGCCCGCAGCAATTATTCCATCTGGTGCCGCCAGCTTTATAAAATCAACCAAATCTGCATTTTCCGGGGTTGTTCTGTATGGTATCACCATGCAGTCACGACTCTGGAGCTTATATATTATTTCATCAAGGCGCTTCTTGAAAACGGCCTTGCCGGAAACCGGATTATATACCAAAACCAGTTTTTTCATTATCTTAAACTCGGCCTTTCTATTCAAAATAATAACTCAGCAAATTAATCAGCCCTTGTATACACCCAGCTTGTGCATAGCCTTAATACCAAAACGGCCAATCATAGGAATACGGGCCATATCCTCCTCCATCATACCGCCAATAAGGAGCAACACCGCCAAATAAACCACACATCCAAGCAAACAAGCGCCGAAGGTGGAAATCACATTGCTTCCCCAAGCCGCCAGAGTATAATCGTAGAAATACCAAACAGAACCCGCCATAACAACAGATGCTATAATGGTCTTTAAAAGCTGAGGAATTTCCATGCGATAGCCTATATATTTGTAAATAAAGAACAGATTAATAACAGCCGCCACACCCATGTCAGCAGCAGTTGCCCAGGCCGCACCCATAATTCCCAGCCAAGGCTTGGCAACCAGTGTCCAGTTTAGGATAACCTTGGCCACAGCCGCCACTATCATATTAACCATTGGGATAGATGGATGCCCCAGCCCCTGAAGCACAGCAGTGGAAACCTGATGAAGTCCCAACAAAACAATGCTTACAGCCGAAACCATAATGGCAGGTCCAGCATTTGGTGCATTGTATATTAATGAAGCAATTGGAGTAGCCAAAACAAATACCACCACAAAGGCAGGGAAACAAACCGCATTGGAAATACGAATACCAGATGCAGTCTGACTAAATACCAGCTTGGCATCCTGCAGGGCCCTTGCCTTGGAAATGGCCGGCACAAGACTTACTGCCAAGGATGCGGTAATAATAGTGGCTAAATTAACAAGGGGCACTGCCATACCCGTGAGATAACCAAACAGCTCCGTAGCCTCGTTAACACTGTAGCCTGCCACCTCAAGTCGCTGTGGCACAATGGCCAAATCCAGATTGGACACTACAGGCAGCATAATGCTGGCGGCAGATACTGGCAAGGACAGTGCGAAAATACGCTTGATGATACCCCAATTGGAGGTTTTTTCAGTATCCGGAAGAGGCTTCAGCTCATGGCCAAATTCATTTACAATATCTTTCTCCAGCTTCCAATGGAAATATACCAGCACGATAAGTCCCGTCACAGCACCAGCAAAGGCACCCAGGCTGGCACCAGCCGCTGCATAATCAAGACCGTAAGGCAGGAACAGGCTGGCAAACATTATCATGGTAACTACGCGGAATATCTGCTCCACAATCTGGGACACAGCTGTTGGCGTCATGCGCTGCCAACCCTGTAAATAACCGCGGGAGCTTGCCAACAGGGTTACGAAGAAAATAGCAGGCGCCAGTGCCACAACAGACCAGTAAGCACGGGCATCACGAATAAAATGGAAATCAATAAGCCACTGGGCACCAAAATACGTCAGCAACGAGAATAAAATACCCGTCACAAACATCAATGACATGGATACCTTAAATACACGCTTGGCTCCCAATATATCCTTTAGAGCCACCCGTTCAGCTGTAATAATTGAGATGGCCACCGGAACACCGGCGGTAGATACACTTAAGGCGAAAAAATAAATCGGGAAGGCCATCTGATAAAGTCCGATACCTTCACCACCCAAAATTCGGGAAACAAAAATCCAGTTAAGGGAGCCAATGATCTTTACCACAATACCGGCAACAGTCAAAATCAAGGTACCCTTAAGCAAGGATTCGCCTTTGCTGTTTTTATTATTTTCAGAAACTTCCTGATTACTAATCTTGCTCACACCCTCATAGGTTATAAAATAGTTGTATGCCACCCTAAAATTATGCTTTAATATTAGGTGTAGCTGTTTAATTCTTATGTTATGGCATAATAAGCCATGCTAAAAAATTATATCACTTACAGTCATAGACTGCAAGCACGCGAGGAATCTATAACATGGAGATAAACATAGTAAACTTCAACACAACCATAGGTGTTAAAAAACCGCGGACCATTCAGGGTATGGCCAACACCAGCGACTGCCCTTTTTGCGATGTAGAGCATCTGGTGGGTATTATCGAAACAGATGACAACATTATATTATTAAAGAATAAATACAATGTCATGGAACCATCAGACCAGCTGGTGCTTATTGAAACTGACCAATGTAAATCGGACATCCCTGATTACTCTAAGGAGCAGATGTACCGTGTAATCCATATGGGTGTAAAACACTGGATAAAAATGCTGAACTGTGGCAAATACCGCTCCGTCATCTTCTTTAAAAATTTTGGACCCATGTCGGGTGGCACAATTCAGCATCCCCACATGCAGCTGGTGGGTTATCCAGAGCTTGATCCGGACCTGATGTTTGACCCAGTGGAATTTGAGGGACTGAAAATCTTTGAATACAAGGGTGTGGAGCTGAACACCTCTACGAACCCGCGTATTGGCTTTTCAGAATACAATCTTGTGCTTCACGATGACGCCTACACCGATAAGGACACTGCCGATGCCGTGGCCCTTATGCCCAAGGATGACAGCCTTAATTTGTTAGCTGACTTAATAAAAGAAACCGTCACCTTTATGAAAGGATACTTTAACCGACCGAATTTCAGCTATAACCTTTTCTTTTATAATGTTGAAAAAAAGATGCGGGTTAAGATTATGCCAAGATTTGCCACCCCACCAACGTATGTGGGCTACAACATTCACCTACGTCCTACCTCTATTCCGGACTTTGCTGAAAACCTGAGAGCACATCTAGAGAGGCAAGGATACATGAAATAATTAAAGGCTAAATGTCTATCTGTATTAATCTAATGTCCACAATTCACAATATACATTAAGATGGAACATATACATTTTTGTTCCATCTTTTTTATTTTTTGCCTAACATAATTCATAAAAAGCTGATAAATACAAGCTCTTTTTAAATTGTTTGCTGTTTTAATTCATGTTACAAGTTTACACATTTTTATATCAAAATGTCTTTCCTTTTTATTTTTTATGTGTTATAATTACGCTCGTATACTAAAAAGAAAAGAGGTTTTCATTATGGAATCAAGAAAATCCTTTGGCGGATCCTTTGGTTTTGTTTTAGCCGCTGCCGGATCTGCTGTAGGCCTTGGAAATATCTGGAGATTCCCTTATCTCGCTGCCAAGGACGGTGGCGGACTGTTCTTGCTTATTTATCTTATTTTGCTGCTGACCTTCGGTTTTGCATTGCTGACCACAGAAATTGCCATTGGTCGTAAAACAAAGCAGGGGCCTCTCACAGCATACTCCCGTATCTGCAAGAAATGGCGCTGGCTTGGTCTCTTGGCCTGCTTAATTCCTGCCATCATCATGCCTTACTACAGCGCTATTGGTGGCTGGGTAATCAAGTATTTCCTGGCGTTTACCACCGGAAGCTACGTGGAAGCAGCTCAGGACGGTTATTTTGTAGGCTTCATTACAGCCCAGCATGAGCCACTGGTTTATATGTTCCTGTTTTTGATGGCTTGTACAGCAATTATTCTTTTAGGCGTAAACAAGGGTATTGAGGCATCCTCAAAGATTATTATGCCAGCCTTGATTATACTTATTATTGCCATCGCTATTTATTCTCTTACCATCACCCATACTGACGCCAACGGCGTTACCAGAAGCGGTATGGATGGTCTGCTAATCTATCTTATTCCAAACTTTGAAGGTCTCACCTTCAGTCACTTTATGAGTGTATTGGTGGATGCCATGGGCCAGCTGTTCTTCTCCCTGTCTGTTGCAATGGGTATTATGGTTGCTTATGGCTCCTACGTTAGTGATAAGGCTGATGCCGTTGCTTCCGTAAACCGCATTGAATTCTTTGATACATTGGTATCCTTCCTTGCAGGTCTGTTGATTATCCCTGCTGTATTCACCTTCATGGGTAGTGAAGGCTTATCTGCCTCCGGCCCAGGCCTCATGTTCATATCCCTTCCAAAGGTTTTTGAAAGCATGGGCACCGCCGGTATTATCGTGGGCATCATGTTCTTCCTGATGGTTCTTTTCGCTGCTGTAACCTCAGCCGTATCCATTATGGAAGCAGTTGTTTCGAGCTTTATGGACTACTTCCACATCACCCGTGTAAAGGCTGCACTTGCTGAATTCGCCATTGCATTGGTATTTGGTACCATCGTATGTCTGGGCTACAATGTATTCTACTTTGAGCTTCCATTGCCAACCGGCAGCACCGGTCAGGTTCTGGATGTTATGGATTACATTTCCAACAGCATCTTCATGCCAATAATTTCCATCGGAACCTGTATCATGATTGGTTGGGTTGTTGGTCCACAGGTTATTATTGACGAAATGGAAAAGAATGGTGAAACCTTCAGCCGTAAGTACATCTATATTGCAATGATTAAGTTCATCGCCCCTGTACTGCTGTTCATTCTGTTCCTGAAATCCTCCGGCATTATCAGCTTCTAAGCTAAATAATACCGCAAAGTAAAACACCGTCTGTCGCAAATGACAGGCGGTGTTTTTGCATTCACAGAATCCACATAGGCCGCTTATTATTCTTCCTTCAAAATTTCCGATACCTTCTCAAAATCAAAACTGTCTATAGCCTGGGCCAGAGCTGATAATTTCTCCTGTTCCTCATCAGGCAGCTGATAGTCTTTAATTTCTCCAAGGACTGCTTCAATGCCAAGGCTATCACAACCAATGGCATATTTCTCAATTTTTTCATAAGCCTCAGCAAGCACTGCCTCATCTATCATAGTTTTCTCCTCACCGACAGCCTCAGCGGTATCTTCCAGCAACGGACGAAGCTGATTCCCCAATTTTCTACAGCGTTCCAATAGCCCATCCACTTCTTTATCCAGCGTTTCCATATCTCCGGCCTTACCGGCAGTTTCCAGGGCCAACGCCTTTTCGCCAATGCTTTCCGCCCCAATAATACGGGAGGTACTCTTAAGGGCATGAATTTTGATAGTGGCATTTTCAATATCCCTGTCCTGCATATATTGGGTGATTTCATCTATATATGTGCCCACCATAGAGGCATATACCTTCAGAGCTTCCAGATAGGATTCCTCATCGCCATTATTCTTAATGCCGGCTTCCACATTAACCTCCGGTAATTCATAAATGAAAAGAGGCAGGTGAATATCGTCATCTGCAACAGCAGGTGCAGCTCTATCACCTATTTCGCCTATAGGTGCCCAGTCTATCACCTGTTGCTCCAGTGCAAAGTAGAAATTTGAGCCCAATTTATAGACACTTTCCACTTCAAGGTTTGAGCCCATTAGGCCCAGCAAACGCTGAGTAATGGTCACACCCAAGCCCGTGCCTCCAACAGTAGGACTCCTACCCTCCTCAATTCTTTCAAATTCCACAAAAAGCCGTGATTTATCCTCGTCCTTTATGCCCTGACCTGTATCCTTTACCGAAACATGCAGACCTATATGCTCATCATCCAGCTTCTCTGCACTTATTGCCAATATTACCCTTCCCTTTACAGTATATTTCACTGCATTTGTTAATAAGTTAATGAATATTTGCTTTATGCGGGTATCATCTCCCACCAGAATTTTAGGTATATTGCTATCAATATCCAACACCAATGACAGCTTTTTCTCCTCTGTCATCGGCCTTATCATTGCCACCAACTCATTCAGCAATTCGCGAAAATCGTAGTCCCTTGGTATTATTTCTATTTTTCCAGCTTCTATATTGGAAAAATCAAGTATATCGTTGATTCTTCCTAAAAGGTCAACACTGGCATCCCGTATGCTTTCTGAATAACGTACCGTTTGTGGTTCATGGGTTTCCGCCAAAATCATGGAGTTGATGCCCAGAACAGCATCAATCGGTGCCCGCAATTCATTGGAAATTGTGGATAAAAAGGCAGTTTTCGCATTGTTGGCCGCCGCCACTCTGTTGGAAACATCAATCAAAGCATCCCTTTGCTGTCTTTCCTCCGAAATATCCTCCAATATCCACAGGAATGTAGCTACCTTTCCCGCCGGAGTCTGCTGACACCGTACCACACGGGCCCGCAGCCACTTCCCCTGCTTGGTCATAAAGGTGGTAGTAGCAGCCACCCGATATTCCAGCATAAGCCCTAATATGGAAAAATCAACGAATTCCTTCATCTGAAGCGTGAAGTGTTCCTCCACCTCTTCATTTACATAATCCCAAAAATGCTGCTGGGCCTCAGCCCCATCATCAACCTTTAACTCCCCGTCATCATCCTCCCGGTCTATAACGGATCTGATGGTATTATTGATGATATCGACTTCCTTAAATTCATAGTATATCTGTGCCGCAGCCGCCATACGTTCATTGAGGCTTCGGGATTTCATCTCCTTTATTTCATACTTATCAAGTAGTTTTAATAATATAAAAAATATGAACATTATAATAAAAAAGCACAAAGCAAGGTTAAGGACAATTATCTTGGTATTATCCGTAAGTGCTGCATTTAAGCCAAATACAGAAATCAGGGCAACCAGCACAATACAAAGGATAGCCCCGGTAAATGATGTTCTGTTATTACCCATTAAATGCATAACAATCCCCTATCCCTTCGACCTTAATCTATTCGATGGATTTTTTCAGACGGGAGGTATTTCATCACCATTTGTTCCAGCTTTACAAAGTCTATAGGCTTTGTAAGGTAGTCATCAAAGCCTTCATTTTTATACAGGTCCCAAGCCCCTGATACTGCATTGGCTGTGAAGCAAATAACCGGTGTATCCCTGTTAATGCCCCTTTCCTGTTCTTTCATTTCATGGAGAGTTGCAATACCATCCTTTTTCGGCATCATGTGATCAAGAAAAATCAAATCGTACTTTTTCTTATCTGTCATAGCAAGAGCTTCATCCCCACTTTCAGCCGTATCAATCATTACCCTGGTTTTTTTTAGCAGATTCTTAAATACCACCAAATTCATGGCTGTATCATCCACCACCAGCACCTCAGCCTCCGGTGCCGTAAACTGTTCATGATACTGGTGCACAGCCGAAGTTTTGGCGACAAGCACGTCATCCATATTCCCCAACGGCTCCCAGGCCACGACTTCCTGCTCCAGGGTAAAGTAAAAGCGGGAACCCACGCCATAAATACTGCCAACCTCCAGCTTTGAGCCCATCATACCCAGCAGGCGGGTGGTGATAGAAAGGCCAAGGCCCGTACCCTCAATATGACGATTCTTCTCCTCACCGATTCTGTCAAACTTGGAAAAGAGCTTGTCCATGTCCTCCTTCTTTATACCGCTCCCCGTATCCTTGACAGCTACAGTAAGCAGGACATGCTTTTCATCCTTTTTTTCAAATTCAATACTAAATACCACACTACCCTCTTTGGTATATTTCACCGCATTGGTAAGCAAATTGGTAATAATCTGTTTTAAGCGAATATCATCCCCCCAGAGGCGTTTAGGTGTCTCCGGATCCACCTCCAATGAAAACTCCAGCCCCTTGCCTTCAGCACGATACGAAATCATGTGGACTAAATCATTTATCACTGAAGACAAATCATATTCTGCAGGAATAATTTCCATCTTTCCCGCCTCAATCTTGGAAAAATCCAAAATATCATTTACCAGAGCCAAAAGGGTATGACCTGCCGCATCAATATTTTCCGCATAGGAAAGAATCGGGCTATCCTTGCCGCATTCCCGCAAAATCATTTCATTCATTCCCAAAATGGCATTTATTGGCGTTCTTATCTCATGGGACATATTTGATAAAAAGGCAGACTTGGCCTCACTTGCCGCCATTGCCCTATCGGAAATATCCCGCAGTGCTTCTCTAGCTTTTCTTTCCTCGTCGATTTCCTCCACCAGCCACAAAACTCGGGAAACCTTCCCTAATGAAGTACGCTGGGAAACAATAAATCGGCAGCGGCACCAGATACCATCATTATTTAAAAATTCCATGGTGATGGCATTGCGATCCCCCAAACGTTCAGCCAGAGTGGAAAAATTCAAAAAATCCATTACCTGATTTTCCCAAGTTGGGTCCAGATGCTCCTTCATACGAAAAATCAGGGCTGCCTGGGCCCCACTATGCTCAGTGACCTTCGTGTCACTGGCATTTTCTTCATCCACTTCAATATCGATGTAGGTATCGTTGATAATATCAAATTCCTGCACGAAAACATACAGCTTGGTGGTGGCACTAAGCTGATGATATAGCTGTCTTGAAACCTGATCCTTGCGTTTACTATGCCTTATAGCTAAATAGGATACGGCAATTATAGCCGCAATAACCAGCAAATACACTGCAATGGTCAAATATGGCATAATATCACCCCATATCACGCCTGAGAAGGATTCGCCCTTAATACATCGTCAATTTTACTTATTAAAGCCTCTTTGGTGGCCGACTTCAGAATATATCCCTGAGGTTTAAGGGCAAGCACTTGGCTAATGGATTCCTTGTTGTCAATTCCGGTTAGGAAGGCCACTGGAATTTTTTTGGTTTCCTCATTGGAGCGCAGTGCCTTTAAAACCTCAGGCCCCGGCATCTCCGGCATATTATAATCCAACAGTACCAGATCCACTTTATTATGTTGCAAAAAAGTAATTGCCTGCTTTCCCGAGGTCACTACACTCACCTGGAATATTTCCATCAAATGGCTGCGAATCATCTTGCAAAATGCCGGGTCATCATCCACTACCAGTATTTTTTCCTTAATATTTTTTTGTTCTTCAAAGGTATCTACAACCCTTTCAAATTTATCCATATTAACCGGCTTATCAAACCATGGATAGAAGCCCAGCTCAGGCAGTAATTCCACCATGTCATGATGAAAGGTTATTTCACCTACAACAATAATTTTGCGTCGCTTCGCCCGCAGGTTTTTAACGATGTTTATCAATTCCTCCTGTTTACGTTCGCTGAACAGCACTCCCTCACCCAAATGGAGCACAAACACCGACGAGTCATTTATATACTGATACATATTCCAAGAGCCGGCTACTGCCGAATTTACAGTATAGCCCATATTCTCCAGCCCCTGAATAATGGCCTGCACAGTGATGGTTTGACCAAAATCGAATAATACTATTTCCTTTTTAACTGCAGGTTGTACTTTTTTCATCATACTACACCTCCCAATGGGACCACTGCGCCAAGGCCCCATATTATTCAGCTATTTATGGTAATATTCCACGTTTGCTGTGTCATTCCTGCTTTAAGAGAATAATTATGCCCAACTTAAAAGCTGCCCCCTGATAATAAAATCAGAGGACAGCTTCAATTCTTTTATGGCTCAATTATTGGGAAGAACGGTGTAAAGATAACCACCTTATCTGTCAGCTTGCCCAAAAGCTCCTTATTACCATCTTGGCGGAATTTCTGTTGCATTTCCTTGTTCTTTGACAGAATAGTAAACAGTCCTTCCTTGGGCATAGTCCATGTTGCGTCAGCCTCAGGGGATTGGACTCCCTTCTGATAAACCAGAATACCGGATTTTACTGTAAGGAGATACTTTTCACCGGTATCTGTCAAATTCAGATTTGCTGTGAAATTCAGATCCTGGGCCTCATCGCTGTTAAGGCTGATACCAATATAATCCAGCATAAGCTCAGAGCCCATCTTCTTACGAACATCCTCACCGCCACCACTGTTAATAAATGGAACGGAACCATTTCTCAGCTCCTTGGCAGCGCAAAGATATGCATTACGCCAGGTTCCGGATTCTGCCTGATATGCCAGCTGATCCATGGCATCTGCACAGAGATTACGGGCCTCCTGATTCTTAGGCTCAGCAAAGACAATCTGATTGGTAACCTCGGCTACCCACTGGTACTTGCCTGCTTCATAATCCTTCTTTGCCTTTTCTAAAATGGCCTTACTGCCTCCCATGTATTCTACAGTCTTCTTGGCAGTATCCTCAGGTGGCAATTTGTTCAGGTTGATAGGATTTGCATCATACCAGCCCATAAACTTTTCATATACAGCCTTGGAATTGTGTGACACGGTGCCATAATACTGACGGGTATACCATACCTTTTGCAAAGCATCCGGCAATTTAATTTTGTAGGCTATTTCATTCTGAGTCAGGCCCTGATTCATATAGAATAAAGTCTGGTCATTAATATACTTGTATGCCAATGCGGTATTAGTCATATATTCCTTGACAACCTTATTTCCCCAATGTGGCCAGTTATGGGCCTGGAAGGTTACTTCGGCATCCTTTCCATAACGGGACTGGGCCTCCATAATATAATATGCCCATTTGTTGCCGTCTCTTACCTGTGCTCCGCGCAGGGTATAAAGATTATGAAGGGTTCCGGTGCAGTTCTCAGCCACCCAAAGGGCTTTTTTATCTGGGAACCATGTGTTCATCTCCGATGGTGCCTCAGTGCCAGGCGTCATCTGGAATTCCATTGTCACACCATCAATAACACGTTTTTCACCAGTGGTGGTAATAATGTCTGTTGGTGAAATATAAGATGTATGGCCTGTGGACTGTCCCATACCAATACCGATGGAAAGACGTCCCTTCTCTCCTGGCTCCAACAATACACCGTACTGATAAGCCGCACGACGGGCCATAGCAGGACCTGCATACACATTTTCTGAAACTACATTTTCCTCAAAGCCCTCCGGGGCAATAACAGAAATGCCATTATCCTTTATAAACTGTTCAGGATTCTCCATGTCCAGAATACCACGAACACCGCCATAATGGTCAATATGAGAATGACTGTAAATTATAGCCTTAACCGGGAATACTCCCAGCTGCTCATCCACGAGCTGTTTAGCTGCCTTACTGCATTCCACTGACATCAATGGATCGAAGATAATCCATCCGGTGTTGCCCTTTACAAAGGTAATATTTGACATATCATAGCCACGAACCTGATAAATGTCATCAGTAACTTTGAAAAGTCCATAATAGTGATTCAGCTGGGCATTACGCCAAAGGCTTGGATTGGCGGTATCCGGAGCCTTCTTATCGAGAAAAGCATAGGCTGCTTGGCTCCATACAACCTTACCCTGGGCATTTTTTATTTCCAGCTTTTCAGGGGCAGCAATCAAGCCACGGGATGCAAATTCCCGTTCCTGCTCATCATTAAAATCCAGCTTGTTATAAACCTCATTATTCGCTTGAATCGTATAGCTGGATGCTTCCTTTGGTCCCTCAGCCGCCTCACCCACAACTGATGTCATGAAGGTTCCCGAAACAGCCAAGGCTACGGCCAAAGCCAAGGCACGACCATATTTTGCCCTTTTTTTCATAGACGCACTCCCTTTCACATTAATAATTTATTATCCTATTCATCACCACATATATGTGGAGTATATACGACAAATGCGCCTTTTTTTCCTGCCATACAAAAAAGTATACACAAAAAACTGCCGACCCTTCAGCCGACAGCTTTACTTACTCATCGTTTCCTGCTTCAAAAACATCTATACAATCATGATAATCACAGGCTGCTCCCTTCACGGACACGCGGTTGCCGTCCTCAAAAAAATGCTCCAGCCATACATAGAACATTTCTGTGGAGCCAAACTCCCAGGACTTTGATTCCAGCCATTCACGAAGTCTGTGATTGCTGGTAAAGCTCTTCTCTATGCGCATCCTCATCACCTCCAGATAAATGCTTCACTTTCGTTGTTTATGTTTTCTACCATTTTACCAAAAATCCTGCCTAAAATGCAAAAACTAATACCATTTCACGTTATTTTAATCCTTGCACTAAGGGCATCTGCTTGTTAATATTAGTTTATCTAATATTAAAGGAGTCACTATTTATGAATAAAGAAAGGGTTATCTCCATAGATGTTTTTCGTGGACTGACCATTTTTATAATGATTCTGGGAAATTTATCACCAGATTCCCAGTACACCTATCCAACCCTGCTTCACAGTGGCTGGACTGGGGTTAATATCATTGATTTTGCCTTCCCTGGCTTTATCTTTATCATGGGTGTATCCACTTTTTTCGCCCATTCTCTAAAATATACTGACTGGTTAGGAAAAGTTATAAAGCGCACCATTATTTTGTTTGTATTGGGGCTGCTGGTAAACCATCTGCCATTACTGTTTACTGCCTTTTTTTCTCCGGATTATACCTTTGCCCAGGCCGGCAATGACTTTATAACTTACTTCCGTCCCTTTGGAGTATTACAGCGCATTGCATTAGTATATTTGGTGGGAACAATTATTTTTCAGGGTATATCCCGGCCTTGGTCTCTTTTTATCCTTTCCTTGCTGCTTATGGGTATTTCTTCACTGGGATACCACCTTTATAACCCGGCGGAACCTTTTAGTGAGGTAAATAATATCAGCCTTTACATTGACCAGCATCTACAGGGAGCTTCCCACAATTATATGCAGGCACAATACGACCCAGATGGGCTTTATGGCACCATCAATGCCACCGCCACCATGCTGCTGGGCTGCTTTGCTGGAGTAATGCTTAAAACCCGTCAAGGATTCACTCTTACCACCAACAATAATACAAAAAAGCTGTTCTCCATGGGCATTGTACTGCTTCTTGCCGCCTGGGGCTGGTCCCAGTGGGAAATCATCAGCAAACCCCTTTGGACTGCCCCTTATGTTCTTTCCATGGTAGGTCTTGGTATGATATTGCTCTCCTTACTGGAAGGGCTGTCCCATAGTGTTTTTTTCCGATTTATCCTCCATCCATTAACAGCTCTGGGACGAAACCCTATTTTCGCCTATCTGTTATCAGAGTGGGGCCTTGCATTGCTATTTGCTATCCCCCATAACGGAGAGCCACTATATCTTTGGCTATACCACACCTATTTCTTCACCAGTGCTTCCCCATTTACCTCAACCTTTGCCTATACACTGCTATGGGACCTGACCTTTGTAATACTGGCAGAGGTAATGAATTGGAAGAATATTGTTATAAAGATATAAAATATTGGTCAATTAGGCGAAAAAATCCCCGCTAGAAATTTTCCATTGAATGCTTGATAGCCTGATTGAGTTCATTATAACTATCTCTGGCCTCTTTAGAAATTTTAGTTTTAGCATTATAACGCCATTATTCAAATTTTTCTTCTTTAGAAGAAAAATCTTCCAATTAGCGTTTCAACGAGCATGGAGATATGCTCACCAGCTGTTGTAGTTTGTTTTCCCCCACCTAAAGAGGTGGGGGACATCTTAAAGCTCGTTATAGTCAAATACTATGCGTAATGCGTCAAAAAGGACATCGACTATCTTTTGTGGTTCCAACCCGGTTTTATCCTCAAACTCAGCCTCTGTAATATTCATAATTACATTATGAGCTACAGTATTTCTCAGGTTATTTAATCGTTCAACACTCATTTTTTAAGTAGTTATGATGTTCTCAACACATAACGAAGATCTCCAAACTATAGCTTCGCACAATATCCATGGTGTTTTGATACCACAACCTCTGAGCGTACTCTCTCATAAGTTTCGCCTTATTCTCTTTGCGCTTCAGCTACGAAAAAATGTCAGTTGCGACAATACTCTTGCCAACACCAGCACCACCGTAAACATTTGGCACCTTTAGTTCGCTCCTAAAATTACACTTCAATATCATACTCCACTGATGAAGGCTTCTCTACCATTACCGAACAAAACATCCCCTTTAATGCCCCCAGTAATCGTTTAAAAGGGATATATCGTTAATAGAATATGCCTCAATGCCGCTCCCTCGCCCCATTTTTCCAAGAAAAACAAAAAACCACCATAGGCCGCCATCGTCCCCTCCATATACCAAGCGTTTTCGAGCCTGTTGACCTATCGCTAATTCATATCAATTCGTATTGTGAAACATCAAAAACATCGGTATTTGCAGGAACTTTCTACCTAAATATCGAAAATAAAGACTTGTTATAAAGAGTACAATACTCATTACTTATACATCATTTATCATTGGAGGCACAACGAATGAGCAGCACAAGCGCAAAATACGATGTAAGTCAATACTCTGTAGATACATTACTGGGATATATCAAGGGAGGTAGCATAGCCATCCCAGACATTCAGCGCCCTTTTGTATGGAAAGCAAAAAAAGTACGTGACCTTATCGATTCCCTCTATAACGGCTATCCTATTGGATATCTTATTATATGGCATAATGAAACGGTAAAGCTAAAAGATGGTTCCAGTGCCGTAGGAAAAAAAATTCTCATTGACGGCCAGCAACGTGTAACGGCCCTTATGACCGCTATTGTAGGACAAAAAATCCTCACTGAAAACTATGAAGAGAAGATTATCAGGATTGCATTTAATCCCATTGCTGAAAAGGATGATGAGCGTTTTGCCGTCCAAACACCTGCGCATGTAAATAGCCCCATGTGGATTTCAGATATTTCCGAGGTATTTAAGCCTGACTTTGACAGCTTTGAATTTGTGAACAAGTATGTTGAAAAGAATCCTTCAGTTTCTGCCAAAATTGTAAATCAGGCAATTACGCATTTATCTGGCATAGCCAACTGCCAAATAGGTGCTATCACCCTCGTACCACAGCTTGACATCAGCGAAGTCACTGAAATTTTCGTGCGCATCAATTCTCAGGGTAAACGGCTTAACGAAGCAGATTTTGCCATGTCGAAAATTGCCGCTGACGAAAGCTATGGTGGCAATCTGCTCCGTAAGGCCATTGATTATTTCTGCCATCTGGCGGTAGACCCAGCCTTTTATCATCATCTGGAACTAGTGGATAAGGATTTTATGCTCTCTCCCTATGGTACGAAAATGAAATGGCTGAAAGACATAAATGATGACATTTATGACCCGGAGTACAATGATATGCTCCGTGTTTCCTTCATGCACCAGTTCAGCCGAGACAAATTAGGTGATTTGGTAAGCCTACTCTCCGGCAGAGATTTTATCGAGCGCACCTACAAGGAAGAGATTATCGAGGACAGCTTCAAAAAACTGAACAGCGGCATCCTAAATTTCATGAATGAGTATAGCTTCAAACAATTTGTGCTGGCCATACAATCCGCTGGATTCATTTCCACTAAACTCATCAACTCCATGATGACCATGGATTTTGCTTATACTCTATTCCTAATTCTGCAAAACTCAGACCATGTGCCAAAAACCGAGATCAAGAGATATATACAGAAATGGTTTGTCCTGTCCACTCTGACAGGCCGATATATATCCTCACCAGAATCGCAGATGGACAGAGATCTGCGCAGCATCAATACCAAGGGCTTTTTAGAATTCTTCCTCGAAAACGAAGCAGCCCTGCTATCCGATACATTTTGGAGTGTGCGTCTAGTGCAAAACATGGAAACCTCATCCATCAACAGCCCCTATTTCAATACATATCTTGCAGCGCAGATTTTCTTTAGTGACCACTCTTTGCTATCCAATTCTTCCAAGGTAGAGCATTTGATTACAGTTGCTGGAGATGTTCACCATATCTTCCCAAAGGAATATCTGAAAAAGAATGGCTTTGACGATAAATCCTTGTATAATCAAGTGGCCAACTATACCTATCTGGACACCACAGTAAATATTGCCGTAGGCAAGAAAGCACCAAATGACTATTTCAATCAGGCATTAGCGGCGTGCAATTCCACCGGCCAAAGTGGCTGGATAATCAAGGACGAAACTTCTTTCTGGCAAAATTTAGGCGAAAATTGCCTTCCTAACCGTATTGTTACAATGACTGCAACAGATTATCCCGATTTCTTGAGGGAGCGGCGTATGCTGATGGCTAAGAAGATAAGAGCTTATTACGAAAAACTGTGAGTTAAAATCAGACTTGACATCACACATTGTGATGTCAAGTTTACCTGCAATACAAGCCCCTATGTGCTCTATTCTCCCACCTGCCCCGGCCTTTCGCCAGTTGAAACAGCCGACAATAATTGATAAAATGAGCACAGCAATGAAAAAATAAGATTCCAATTTATCACCCCATGAGAAAGGAACTATCATCTTTATGAAAGATATTCAGAGCCCCATTTCTACTGTTGACTTGGTAGAAACACCAAACATCAGTGGGCTTATATACACGGTAAGAGGCCAACAGATAATGCTGGCCAGCGATCTTGCTGCACTCTACCAGGTAGAAACACGTGTACTCAATCAGGCAGTAAAAAGAAATCAAAAACGCTTTCCTGAAAGATACTGCTTCCAGCTGACCAGGGATGAAGCGGAAAACTTGACATCACAACTTGTGATGTCAAGTTCTGGCCATGGTGGGCGTCGGGTTCCACCATACGCCTTTACCGAGCAGGGCATAGCCATGTTATCGGCTGTTCTCCGCAGTGATGTTGCCATAGAAGTCAGCATACGCATTATGGATGCCTTCGTGGAGATGAGGCGTTTTATCGCCAGCAATGCCCAGCTTTTCGAGCGAATTGAGCGTGTGGAGCTAAAGCAACTGACCTATCAAAAGGAAACCAATGAGAAACTAGAGCAGGTTTTCGATTTTATCAACGCCCATGCTGAATCCAACCAGAAGATATTCTTTGACGGGCAAATCTACGATGCTTTCAGCCTTTTGGCCAGTCTGATACAAAAGGCAACGCAGAACATCATCCTCATCGACGGCTATGTGGACATCGGCACGCTCAACCTGCTAGCAAAAAAGCAGAAAAATGTGTCGGTAGAAATCCATACATTCAGCAACACCAAATTGACAGCGACAGATATAAACAAGTTTAATAGCCAGTATCCTATGCTAACTGTCAAACACACCAGTGCTTTCCATGACCGCTTTCTTATCCTTGACCATAAGGAAGCCTACCATATCGGTGCCTCCCTTAAGGATGCGGGGAAGAAGTGCTTTGCCATCACACTATTGCAGGAGGACAGTTTACTGAAAGAGTTGCTGGGAAAACTACAATGAGCAATATGCAATGATTCACACTAGAAATCTTTACGCCATGAATTGCATCCCCCACTGAGTAGTCTCGTTTCAACTATGCAAAGTTTTAATTATTAATCCCAATTACCATCTTTACGAACTTTTAGATATCGATGTCCACAATTTCATATTCGGAATCAATAGAAAAATCCGTAGTTTTTAGTTCATCAGTACTGAAGCCAGTACACACCACAGCTTCGCGCAACATATCTACCTGTTGTATACCTATCTGCATAACATGAGCATATTCCCTATGCTTTGCCGATAACTTCAGCGAAATCGTTACATAATCCAGTGGAAACGAATTTACATACTTGATTTTGATATCCGGAAAGCTATCTACAAACTGGACGGTGAGGTCTTCTCCGCTTTTCATGAACTTCCACTCACCGATATCATCTGGGAATGAGTCAACCACCTTCACCCTGCCACATAGTTTGATGCCTTTATAGTAGCCATCCTGCACACCCTGCAAACGGTGCTCTGTCTAATAACCACACCCTACAAAAACGGGTCCTTTCAACCCTGCAACCCCCTCGGAGCGAAATGCGGTCAAATTCATCATCCCTAGCCATGACCTGAATTCGAGCCAAACTCCCACAACGCAAAACCACCTCGAAGCCCCCTATTACATAGGGTTTCGAGGTGTTTCGCTCTCTGTGTGCTTGTATCAATTCGGCTATGATTTTGTCTCATTCTTGTATTGGCTTCAATTACTAATAAAACCAATGACCATGATTTAGAAAATAAACCAGATTACAAAATCTCCACCAATTCTATCTGGAAATTCAGCTCCTTGCCGGCCAATTCGTGGTTGGCATCAAAGGTAATTTCCTTATCTGTCTTTTCAGTAACAGTTACCGGGAATGGCTGTCCCATTGGGTTGGTAAGATATACACGTTGGCCCTTTTCCAAATTCTCAGCCCCCGGAACCTGGTCAATTTCCACGGTCATAATGGCATTAGGGTCCAACTCCCCATAGGCATCCTTGGGCTCCATATGAGCGTCCTTTATCTCTCCCACCTTCATATCAGCCACGGCCACATCAAAGCCGCGAATCATCATACCGGCACCACATACGAATTCCAATGGTTCACCGCGATCATAGGAAGAATCAAACTGAGTACCATCATTAAGAGTACCCTTGTAATGAACCCGAACCTTCTTACCCACATTTGGGCCCTCAATCCCTGGAACAGTATGGGAACCACAGCCACCGCAACCCGCATGCGCACCACAACCGTCTTCCTCATGATGGCCGCAGTCATGGTCCCCACCGTGATGATGGTTACAATTAACCCCGGAGTTTACCAGCTCACCAGCCAGATATGCCTCCACAGCTGCATCAACGTCCCCGGAAGCTCCGGCACAAAGATCAATACCAGCATTGGCCAATGCCTGCTGGGCACCGCCACCAATACCACCACAAATAAGCACATCAATGGATTTATCTGCCAAAAGGCCAGCCAGAGCACCATGGCCGCTGCCATTTGACCCAATAATTTCACTGGATACTACCTTATTATCCTCAACCTCAAAAACCTTAAAATTCTCCGTTTTGCCAAAATGCTGGAAAACGTTGCCATTATCATATGTTACAGCAATTTTCATCTATTGCACCTCTCTCAAAATAGTAGTTTGAATCAATCACATCTTTTCCTATGATAATATAGCCTCTATAAAAAGTCAATAAGTCAAATTTCTGAGTATTCTGATAATAATTGTATCTACAGCCCCTCTTAAATTTAAGAAAAGAATTAACATTTTCTAACGCCATCATTCAATTTTTCAAGCATCCAATTGGAACAATATATATTCCATCCTTACGCCGATATGCGTAATCTCCCAATCCAACAACTATCGCCAAAAATGAGGCAGACTTCATCTTTGTTGTATCTATTTTGTCTGCCAATTTTTTTAGATTTTTGGCACCTTCTTCTATAAGCTTATCTCCGCCCAGCTTGATTTCCACCAAACCATAGCTGCCATTTCTCAAATGTATTACAGCATCGCACTCTAAACCGGTTTTATCCCTATAATGGTAAACACTTCCACCGAGGCTTTCAGCATAAACCCGCAAATCCCGTACACACATTGTTTCAAACAACAATCCCATTGTATTAAGATCATTAAGCAAATCTTTTGGCCCTATTCCCAAAGCAGCTACCGCTATAGATGGGTCTGTATAATATCTTGTATCTGATGTTCGAATTGCAGCCTTTGAACGCAAATTAGGATTCCAGGCTGGCATATCCTCCACTACGAATATTTTTTTTAATGCGTCAATATATGAAGCCACAGTATATTCATTTACAGTTTCTGTATCATTAGCAATTATGTCATTTTTAATCGTAGTATAGGCAAGTTGCGCCCCTTGATTCCTGGCAAAAGAACGCATCAACCTTTTTACTCTTTCAGAATTTTTACTAACGCCATCTGCCCGATTAATATCCGACTTAACTACAGCATCATAATAATCAAACGCCTGAGAAAGAGCAGCTTTTTCTTTCATTCTAATGGCAGCTGGCCACCCCCCTCGGCATATACAAAAGGCAAGTTTCTCAAGGTCCAATTTATTTATACCCTCTATATGGTTAGGAGAATCAAATAACTTTTCAAGGCTCACCGTTCCAGTGGATTCCCCCGATTCATAAAGAGACATCGGCCTCATTGTCAGCCAAGTAAATCTCCCGGTTCCAGAATGCTTTATCTCTTCTGATTCTACCGGCACAGCGGAGCCTGTCAAAATAAATTGTCCCTCCTCCCCTCTGATATCTACTTCATAACGAACCGCATCCCATAACTTTGGAGCAATTTGCCATTCATCAATAAGTCGAGGCGTATCACCACCCAAAAGCTGACTTGGTTCAATATCAGCCATTTGAATATTTGTATTTCTTTTATTAGGTTCATCCATTCGTAATATGCTCTTGGCAACCTGCGTAGCTGTTGTGGTCTTTCCACACCATTTAGGCCCCTCTATCACGACAGCACCTTTGGCTTCAAGTTTATCTGCAAGCAATAAATCGACTACACGAGCTCTATAATTGTCCATATTCTGCCACCTCTACTATGATGATATACATTTTATGGCGAGTTGGCAATAATTTTTATGGTGAATTGGCCAATTATTTTATGGCGAGTTGGCTGATTATTTTTTAGCGAGTTGGCAAGAAATTTTATGGCGAGTTGGCACTGTCCATATATCTTCTATAGCAATTTCCATTTTTTGAATCTCCTATTTCAACATTCTTCACCTTCATTCCACCGTCTTCACAACCACCATTTTTGCATATCCCTCGGCGCTGATAGTGCCATCCTCCAGAATAATCTCCGACTTCATTTCCACCACGTTGCGCTTGCGGTTTTCCACCCAGCCACGGATAGTGATAGGCATTCCCACGGGAGTAGGCTTGCGATAACGGACTTCCAGCTTTCCCGTAAAGGCCGGCTCACCAGTCCTAAAAAGATAACCACCCATGGCCTCATCCAGCATAGTGGAAATAATACCGCCATGGACTACCCCACCAAAGCTCTGGTAATTCTTATTCACCGTGGTTTTGGCAATATATTGATTGGAAATAATCTTAAAATCCAGCTTCAGCCCAATAGGGTTATTCTGGCCACAGGCAAAGCAGTTTCCTGTGTCCTCCATCTTTCTAAGTTCATCATCTGTTGGCATTATAGTACCTCCATAAATTTTAAATCGATTTTATCTCACTCCTATAAACTATAGAGTATACAAGACTTTGTCAACTTTTTTCAGAGAGTTGCATAACGAAAAAACCGACGGGCAAATGGAACCCGACGGTTTTTCGATGTGTGTATGAATGGGGAGTTATGTTTTTTTAAGGAGATTTACAGATGGGTAAACCTTGATGTATTAATAATGATTTAAACTGCAGCAAAGGCCTGCTCCAGGTCTGCAATGATATCATCAATATGCTCAGTACCAATGGAGAGGCGAATGGTGCTGCGGCTGATACCTACATCAGCCAGTTCCTCATCGGTGAGCTGGGAATGGGTGGTAGTAGCTGGGTGAATAACCAGTGATTTCACATCAGCCACATTGGCAAGAAGGGAGAAAATCTTCAGATTATCGATAAACTTGAAGGCTTCTTCCTGGCCGCCCTTAATCTCAAATGTAAAGATAGAGCCACCGCCATTAGGGAAATACTTCTGATAAAGAGCATGGTCTGAATGCTCTGGCAGACTTGGATGATTAACCTTAGTTACCTTAGGGTTCTTTACGAGGTAATCAATAACCTTCTTGGTATTTTCTGCATGACGCTCCAAGCGGAGGGACAGAGTCTCAGTGCCCTGCAACAGCAAGAATGCTGCAAAAGGAGAAATTGTTGCGCCCTGATCACGAAGCAAAATAGCGCGGATATAAATTGCAAACGCAGCCTTGCCGGCAGCCTCAGTAAACTTTACACCATGATAGCTAGGATTTGCCTCGGAAATCCAAGGATACTTGCCACTCTTTGCCCAGTCAAAGTTACCGCTGTCTACGATAACACCACCAAGAGTAGTACCATGACCGCCAATAAACTTAGTAGCAGAATGAACAACTATATCTGCACCGTGCTCAATAGGGCGGATGAGATATGGTGTACCAAAGGTGTTGTCAATTACCAGAGGCAGTCCATGCTTGTGAGCCAACTTGGCAATAGCATCAATATCCGGAATATCGGAGTTTGGATTGCCCAAAGTTTCAATGTAGATAGCCTTGGTGTTCTCCTGGATAGCCCCTTCAATTTCCTTCAAGTTGTGAGCATCCACAAAGGTGGTCTCAATACCGTACAGTGGCAAAGTGTGGGCCAACAGATTGGCAGACCCGCCATAAATGGTCTTCTGGGCCACAATATGCTCACCGGCCTTTGCCAGTGCCTGAATAGTATAAGTAATAGCTGCTGCGCCGGAGGCCAGAGCCAAGCCTGCTACACCACCCTCCAATGCAGCTATTCTTTCCTCAAAAACACCCTGGGTGGAGTTGGTGAGACGGCCATATATATTTCCTGCATCTGCAAGACCAAAGCGGTCAGCTGCATGCTGGGAATTGCGGAATACATACGAGGTAGTTGCGTAAATTGGCACTGCTCTTGCATCAGATGCTGGATCTGGGTTCTCCTGACCTACGTGAAGCTGAAGTGTCTCAAATTTGTAGTTGCTCATAATAATTTCTCCTTTTGCTATAAAATATTGAAATAATTTTTGTTTAATTTAATGAAGCGAAATCTGAGCCAGAAATAAAAAACCGGGGCTTTATCCAAGCTCCCGGGCAAATGGCAACACAATCAGCCGCAACTTAAAGAAGACGAATGCAGCTGGCCATAATTACATGCCCGGGAGTTACACATTCGACAAACCCATGCTGCTGTCTTACAAGTGTTGTTTTCTCCATACATAGCATTCATCTCCTTTCTTGAATCCTTAACTTTGTTTGCTCAATTTCGATGTCTATATATTAAACCTATATGCCTACTATGTCAATAGGCAAAATAAAAAATATATGTTTTTTATTTTAATATTTGATAATTCCATTTACCTTGGGGTAAAATAGGTTTAAAGGAGGTTATCTTATGATTTCGACAAAAGGAAGATATGCCGTTCGCTTTATGATAGACATGGCCCAACAGCCTGATGACAAACCGGTTACCCTTGATGATGTTGCCCAGCGCCAGGAGATTTCCAAGAAATATATGGAACGCGTGGTAAAAATGCTGGTCAGTGCCGGACTAGTGAAAGGAACCAGCGGCAAGGGTGGTGGTTATCGCCTTCTGCGCAAGCCCGAAGAATATAACGTAATGGAAATTCTTCAGGTCACCGAAGGCCGTCTCACCTCTGTGGCCTGCCTGCAGGAAGGAGCTGAGGAGTGCCCACGGGAAGCGAAATGTCTCACCTTGCCAATGTGGAAGCTCTTTGATGAAATGGTAAAGGACTTCTTCACCAACATCACCATTGCTGACCTTATCAAGGGTCACGAGCAAAACTCATAAGCAAAAGAAAAGCAGAAACCGCAATCAAGCGATTTCTGCTTTTTATATTTATACAAGATCAAAAGCTAGCTGTTTTCACGTCGGTGCCGGTGCTAAAACTTTTTATTTCTTTCATATAGTGAAAAAAATCATAACTCGCTTCGCTCAAACAAATGATTTTTTCCACTAATATTAAGGTATAGAAATAAAAATTTTCTTAACGCTCCGGACCTAAGTGTTCAACCAGCCAGCTTCTGACCTTCGTATAACAGTAACATCCTCGTTATTACTTTTTCTTTGAAGCCTGGTACTCTGGGATAATCCTGTTCTTGGCGATCTTGCCGGTGGAAGTTCTAGGCAGTGCCTCCACCTCATGGAACTCACGAGGAATCTTGTAAAGGGCCAGATTTTTCTGGAGGTACTTCTTTAATTCCCTCATATTAACATTTTCCCCTTCACCTACCGCATAGAAGCAAGCCCCCGCATTACCACGAAGCTTATCAGGAACACCTACTACTGCACATTCAGTGATACCGGGATAATGATAAACAAGCTCCTCTATCTCACGAGGGTAAACATTTTCACCCATGGAAATAATAATATCCTTTATGCGGTCCACTACATAGAGGAAGCCCTCCTTATCTTCACGGACCACATCACCGGTATGGAACCAGCCATCCTGCAGGGCAGCCTCAGTAGCCTCAGGAAGATTCCAATAGCCCAGCATTACGTTGTCGCCCTTGACCACCAGCTCCCCGGCTTCACCCTTGGCTACCTCCTGTTTTTCTCCGTTTATTATCTTATATTCAATGCCCTGAACCACAGGACCAATGGAGCCGATCTTGGCTGTTGCCGGAGAATTCATGGTTACCACTGGAGATGTTTCAGAAAGGCCATAACCCTCACAAAGGGTAATGCCAAAATTATTCTTGAAATCCTCGGCGATCTTTAATGGCAATGTGGTACCACCGCTGACCACCATACGCAGGGTCTTCATATCCTCAGGCTTGGCCAGCTTATTTAAAAGGGCACAAATACTTGGAACCACATGGGTATCAGTAATGCCATATTCACGAATGGTTTCAATGGTTTCCTTTGGTGTAAACTTATCCAGAATAACCATTTTGCCGCCCACATACAGCGGGTACATAACAGACAGGGTCCAGCCAAAGCAATGATACATAGGCAATACGCAAAGCTCCACCAACTCGCTGGTACCATGAGCTACCTCGTGGTACTGCTCATCATTGGCAATAATATTTCTGTGGCAAAGGACCGCCCCCTTTGGATTGCCCGTGGTACCGGAGGTGTAAATAATTACACAAGGTTCAGTATCCTTAAAGTCCTCAGGCAGCTTGGGAGCAGTCGGACAGCTCTGATTCTGATAGCAATATCTAAGATCATGCTGCTGCACATTTTCCTTAAAATGCAGTTCATCAAGAGCCTCTGCAATATCCAACTCCTTATATGTAAGTAAATGGATAATACCTGCATCCTTAACAATATAAGCTATTTCCCGATTGCTGAGCTGGAAGTTGATAGGCACCGCCAAGGCCCCTAAAGAAACAATAGCCATATAGGCAAGGAGGATATCTGAGTTATTCCGTGAAAAAATACCTACCCGGTCTCCCTGGCGAACACCTATATTATAAAGGTAGTTACGGTATTCATTTACAGAATTCTGCAAATCCTTATATGTAAACGTACGCTCTTTATCAATAACAGCAATTGCATCGTCTTTACCACGATAAACCAAATCATGTATTAACATATAGCTTTTACACGCATCCTTCTACTTTAATCTCTCTTTTTGTCTAACTGATTAAGTATAACAGAATTTCATCATATTGCCAATTAATTCATTCTAACCGCCTCGACAAGGATAACACAAATCCAATAATATAAAACTGTTTTGTGCATTTAAAAAAGGCCTGGCTCAATGAGAGCCAAAGCCTTTTAAGTATATCATTGTTATTTCTTTCTACAATCAGTCGCTGGCAACAGTATTTTCAATGGCCACATATTTCAGCATAATATGACCGCTGGTTCTGTTGGTAGCCAATGGTACATTGTGAACATCACAAAGTCTGAGCAGTGCATTAATATCAGGCTCGTGAGGCTGTGAGGTAAGTGGATCGCGAAGGAAGATTACATAATCAACCTCGCCAGTTGCAACCTTTGCACCAATCTGCTGATCACCGCCAAGAGGACCGGACATCATGGTTTCAACTTCTATACCAAACTTTTCCTTGATTCTGGTACCAGTAGTATTGGTAGCAATCAAGTGGCAGCCCTTCAACAAATCAATATGCTGCTCTACAAATTCCAGCATTTCTTCCTTCTTCTTATCATGAGCAATCAGCGCAATAGTCTGCATTAAAATCGACCTCTTTTCTTTTCCTATTATCGTACACGATGAAATATACCATCAACGAGTGAAAAAAACCTGTAAAAGTCAGATCTTATTCCCACCTTTGATTATACATCAGTTACAGCCTATTTAACACTGTTTTTTAACTTAATTCATCTTGAAATTCTCAACAGACTTTAACATATCCTTGGCCATTTCTGCCAATACACCACTGGAGCTTTCGATCTCGCTCATGGTAGCTGTCAACTCCTCACTGGCAGCAGATACGCTCTCTGCCTCGGAGGAAACCGAGGAGCTCTTAACAGCCACTGTCTGAATAGCTTCGCCAATAGTCTTGGTATTTTCATTCAGGGCATTAACGATATTGTTCATTTCCTGAGACTCTTCCACTACCTTACGAACCATTTCTGCAATATCATTAAAGCTGGTACCAGAATCCTGTACCACCTTGGTCCCAGATTCTACCCGTTTTACACCCTCCTGCATTACAGCAACAGCCTTCTGACTCTTATCCTGAATAGAGGTAATAAGGCCAGCAATTTCACCAGCGGACTCACTGGACTGCTCAGCCAGCTTTCTTACTTCATCAGCAACAACGGCAAAGCCACGGCCATGCTCCCCTGCACGGGCTGCCTCAATAGCCGCATTAAGTGCCAACAAATTTGTCTGAGCAGCAATAGAGGAAATAGTATCAACAATCTTACCAATACGATCAGATTCCTCACCCAATTCCGTGATTACATCTGCAGACTGCATTACAGAGGTCTGAATCAGCTTCATTTGCTCCACTGCCCCATCAACAGTCTTCGCCTCAGCTACAGCCTTGTCCTGGGTAACCTTGACTACTTCACTGGAATGCTGAATGGTATTTACAAAGTTCATCATATGTCTTCCCAAGGTCTCCACCTGGCCGTTGGCAGTCTCAATTTCAGTAAACTGCTCAGAACAGTTGCCTGCCACATTTACCATGGAATTGGCCACGGAATTGGAGACCTCTGCGGATTGGCTGGCATTGGTATTGAGTTGCCCGGCGGAATCAGTAACCTGCTGGGCAGTGTCCATAACCTTTTTCATCATATTGCTGATGTTAGACTGCAAAGTACGCATGGCCTGACGCATTTCGCCGATTTCGTCATTGGAATCATATCGCGCATCATCACTGCTATCAGTGCGGAAATCACCGGTCGCAAAAACCTTCAGCCGCTCAGTAACGTTAATGATAGGCTGAGTAATCTTATTTGCAAATACATAACCTATAAAGATGAACAAAATCTGCAATACAAGTACGAAGGCACCCATCTTAATAAGGCCGGACCATAATGCAGCATTGGCTTCTTCTTCCTGATGAGCCACCATGGAATCGATATAATCAATCCATACACCAGTACCCAAAACCCACTGATAAGGAGCAAAGGCTACAGTATAGTTACGCTTTGGAAGCGGAGTGTCCTCACCTGGCTTGGCAAACATCAGGTCAGTAAAGCCGCCGCCCTCCTTGCGACCATTTTTAATCATTTCCTCGATAAAGCGGGTACCATTTGGATCTACAGAATTTATGCGGCTCTTGCCTTCTGCCGGACGCCCCAAAAGAACAACATTAACGCCTTCATAGGTATCGATCCAGAAGTAGCCTGCACCATTATCATAGCGCATAGCTCTCACCCGATCAGCAGCCTCCTTTTTGGCCTGCTCTTCAGTAAGGGTACCGTTCTGCTGAAGACTATATACATAATTAATAACAGAAACTGCACTTTCAGTCTGATCCTTGAGCTGTTTCTCAATATCCTGAGTCAAGGTAGCCCTATAGTTTTCCACCTGTCGCTTGGATTCATCCACCATACTGTAGACCATCATAACGCCAATACATAAAGTAGTCAGCAATGATATGGCCACTACTACAAAAATCACCTTGTTTTTTAGTGAAAACCTCATAAGACTTCCCCCTCTTGCTTTTCCATAGGAATACTCATCCTACGCCACATAATAATTACGCTCATAATATAATGACTTATGATTTCTACATTGCACGTGAAAATCCTTCTTTTCCGTTTATAAATTCACACTTTTCTCATAATTAAAATTAATTACCCAATAATATCATATCCTGTCCGTTGTTTGACAAATTATCACAATTTTTTCTATTAGTCAAATAATCCATCAGAAACAGATACTTTGTATTAGCCTATAAAATCAGCAAATTGACGATAATATTTGCAAAATTGTGTAGATTTATTGTATCAAATTTTATATAATGGTCTTATAAATTTAACGAATTTTTGCAGACGACCAAATTTAACAGCAAGGAGAATTAGTGTTATGGATGATATAAAGGAGGACAGCGGAAAAACGCTGGTCGAACTCACAACGGACAAGATTATTGACTATATCACTTCCAGACAGCTGAAGCCTGGTGACAAGGTTCCCACCGAAGCAGAATTTCTTGACAGGTTTGCTGTGAGCCGTGGCACTTTGCGGGAAGCATTTAAGGTTTTGATTGCCCGCAATATTTTGGAAAGCCGTCAGGGTGCCGGCACCTTTATTTCCGAAAAGCAAGGTATTCCAGATGATCCACTGGGTCTCACCTTCATCTATGATGATCAGATGCTGGCGCTGGATATGATAGACCTCCGATTGATGATTGAGCCAAAAGCAGCTCAGCTGGCTGCCGTCAATGCTACCGAGGAGCAAAAGCAGGCTCTTATCGACATGATGACAGTTCTCGAGGACCGCATCAGCAAGGGTGAATCTTATGTGGCCGAGGATGGCAAATTTCACCAGCTTATTGCTGAATCCACTGGAAATCGGATTATTGGCAACCTTACCTATATTCTCTTTTCTTCCATTGAAAAGAATATTGCACTGACTCTTAATAATCTCAGTGTATCCAATACCCTCTATTATCATCGTCGCATTTTAAAGGCTATTCTGGAAGGTAAAATTTTTGACGCCTACAATGCCATGACCAACCACCTTAGCCTTATTCGTGAATATATGATAAAGGCTCACGAGGAATCACAAAACGAAACAGAGGAGCAGAGCTAGGCTCAATTTATATGACTTTTCAAATCCCATTTAATTTTAACAATGCTATATTTGCACAAAATATTATCACCGGCATAGGTTTTATGCCGGTGAATTTCCACTTTCCAGGAATAAATCCCCACACGGACAGTTGTATCAGCTTTGGTGTAAAAAAATTCAACAATTTCTCCGCCCTAGAAGAACAGGTTATCCTTTTCTATGACGATGGAGATATGAAAGCCCCTAACAAGGGTTTTCT
>NZ_JAZTZI010000056.1:0-4382 GCF_045637405.1 Anaerovibrio sp. | reverse complement strand
AGTATTATTGGTATAGGGATGAGCTCATAAAAATATGTAAAGGTCATGGTTTAAAAGCTCCAAGTAGTAAGGTACAATTGAACGCAGTTATTAAAGCTTACTTTTCTGGAGAGAAGCTTGTACCTGCCAAGAAAGTAGCGAGACCCAAAAAGAAGACTGTAGTTACAAATCTTACCTTAGATACTGGGCTAATCGAGTGTGGATTTAATTGCGGCAACAGATTCAGGGAATTTTTTAGACAACAGACCGGGAAAGAGAGTTTTAGTTTCAAGGTAGATATGGTTGCTACTGCAAAAGCAGTAAAGGAAAATGGTGATGAAAGCTTTACACTTGGTGATTTGCTAGATGTCTATTATGGCAAAAAGTCGTATGCTGTTTATGACAGATCTGCTCTTCAATGGAACAAGTTTGTCAAAGACTTTTGTGAAGATGAGGCAACTAAAGAATATAACGAGAGGTTGAAGGCAGCGGCTACATTATGGAAGATTGTCAGAGATTCTGATATGAAAAAAGAGTATTCCCATGAGCTGCTGGAGGAATATAAGCATATTTTAGGATGATGTAAAGGAAAAAGTTGTATGGTCATAGGCGTTAGTGCATGTTTACTAGGTGAGAATTGCAAATATAACGGGGGCAATAATTATAGTGAAAAGACCCTTGAATATGTAAAAGGTCATGAGGTAGTGTTCTCAACTCAGAGAATGGCCCTTTCTTTTGGGCAAAAGAAAAGCCCTGCAAAAGCAGGGCGCAGCTATCACAATTTTACAGGTTCAGCAACGAATGAATATATGCCACCGCTGGCCTCTTTGATTTCCAATACTTCAAAAATGCCATCCCCGACATGGTACATTCCCTTCAGTTCTGGGTATTCCTCCAGCATGGCAGCACGAATGCTGTCATTGTCTATTGGCTCAACTTTGGCTGTAAGGCGCAACCATGTGTGATCTTGATAAGTGGCTGATATTTCCACTTTAGGGTTGGCTTTCATCTGGGCAAAGCATGGCTTGGTATTACCTGTGCACAGGTAAGGCTTGCCATCATATTCCAGTACAGCACCAAAAGGACGGACTCTTGGCTGCTCGCCATCCTCGGTGGCAATAAAGAAAGTACCAGCTTTTTTCAATGCTTCAACGATTTTGTTCATAGTATAAATCCCCCTTGAACCATCATTTTTTACTTATCCTGATTATAGCATCAATCATATCCTTTGTCTTTTCATCAAGGCTTGGATATTCCTTGATAATTCTGGCCAGCCGTTTATCTGGTTTCGGATTTTCCTTTGGCTCCGGGGAATTATCAGGCATAAAATATTCCACAGGAACAGAAAGGGCCAGGGATAGCTTGCGCAAATCCTCATAGGTGATGCCTGGGGTGTAGCCCCTTTCCCAATTAGAAACCACCTGCGAGGATTTCTTTATTTTTTGCGCCAGCTCCGCCTGAGTCAGCTTTAGCTCTTTACGTCTTTGTTTTATTTTATGGCCAATATTCATAGCAGATACCACCCAGCGTTTGTAGAATTGTGTTTGTATACCATACACAAACATAATTCTACATGGGGGGACATTTCTGCAATATTTTTAATCAGTGTGGATAGGTATTTTTACAAAAGAAAAAAGACCAGTACAAAGACCGGTCTTTTCCTCCGTGAAGCTGCAAGGCCCCACGGAAATAGTGTAAGTAAGTATTCTAATATGTTGCTTATTCTACCACAGGAAAGTTATCAGGGCAAATGTTATTTCTTTGTATTCACCCAGTAGTCAGTCACCCCTCTTGCTATAGCTGCAGCTATTTCCTGCTGGTGGTTCATTAAAAGCAGGGCGTCGATATCATTGTCGATAAAGGCAGTTTCCACCAGCACCGCTGGCATGGTGGTGGAACGAAGCACCGCCAGAAGGGGGCGGGTTTTAAATCCCCTGTCAGGGAAGGTGCCGTCAATATACTGGGAAAATCCTCTATCATGGTAAGACTGCGCACACTGTAAGGCTTCATGTGTACCAGCTCCCCAAATTCCTTGATGGTCATATATACCACCTCGGTAGGGGCGGCGTTGTCTTTTGCTTTCTCAAATCTGATAATGTCATTCATTGTATAACCTCTTTTATTAGTAAAATTTTATATATTTCCTTGCAAAAGATATAATAATTTACTAGAATATACCATACAGTAAGTGGGGTGTCCATTAATTTTTAGTAAAAAATATATTTTTTGTAGATTTTTTTAGTAATGCGTGGTATATTGTTTGCAGGACAAAAATAAAAGGAGATTACAAAAGATATGTCACCATCAGAGAGCATGAAGAATTTTGCCGAAAGATTGAAAGCCCTGCGCCTTGGACAAAAGAAGCTGACAGTTGCCGAAGCTGCCAAGGAGCTAGGAGTTGCTTCAACAAACTTAAACAACTGGGAAAGAGGTATAGCGAAGCCACCTTTTGATATGCTGCCAAAGTTCGCAGCCTATTATAATGTTACTGTGGATTATCTGGTGGGCTATGCACCTAATGAAAAGACCCAGCAAATACTTGATGTGTTAAATGGCCTTACGGAAAAAGAGCAGGATGGCGTGATTAACCTTCTTGATGTTATGAAGAACAAAGGGCAGTAACAGCCCGCCTACTATTACTATATTATATTGTATTATCTTATATTATATTAGGGAGGCGGCGGCCCTTGTACCCCATGGTCTGGCTGGTATCCACAGGTCCTCATGGGACCACATATAGTACCACAACCTGGACCACAACCAGGACCACAATTGCACCACTAACAGGGCCACAAACAGGAGTTATCAACAGCTTAATCACAGTTTATTCACATTGGTTATAGGGTTATCCACAGAAGCGTATACATAATCCACAACACGGTTGTATCATTTTACAATGTGGATTTTTTTCTGGCCTATCCCTTAGTATAAATTACTAAAACCTTGCAAAAGAAGTAATGATTTACTAAAAGGGGGAGATTTACAGTGGCAAACAGAAGCGTCAGAGGAGATTATGAAGGAACCGTTTACTTCAATTCTCAAAGGAACAAATGGGTAGCACAAATAACTTTGGCATACGACCCAAGGACAGGCAAAAGGAAACGCCCGGCATTATATGCTGATACTAAAAAGGAAGCTATCCAGAAATTAAAACAGCTTCAAGAAAAATACGCTTATAATATTCATTTTGACGCAAGCAAAATAACTGTAGCTGAATGGCTGAACAAGTGGTTTGAAACCTACAAAGTACCAAAACTAAGAAAAAATACTCAGGCATCTTATAGGTTATTGTTGGATAAATGTATTGAGGCTATTGGTTATATAAAGCTGGAGAAGGTTCAGCCTTCCGACCTTCAATATATCATCTACAAGGTAATAGGAGCGGATAAATACCGCACTTGTCAGTATTTCCGTACCGTCATAAAACAGGCATTTGCCAGAGCAGTAAAGGAGCACTTGATTATTGAGTCACCAGCTGAGGATCTTGAGCTTCCGCCAAAACCACCTAAGAAGAAGTTTGTTAAACCTACAGCAGAAACATGGATGTTACTTCTTGATGCTAATGTTGGTTTTGAAGGCTGGCAAATTGCAATTCTTACAGTGATGGTTACGGGCATGAGAAGAAGTGAGCTACTGGCTCTCACCTGGGACAGCTTCAATATCAAGAAGGATAAAAATGGCAATATTACAGGTGGAACTGTTACCATTGATAAGGCTATAGGAATAGGCAATGTTGACGAGGCAACCGGGCGGCGTCATGTGTATGTAGGAAGAACCAAGAGTGAAAGCAGTATAAGGACTCTGCCCCTTCCTCCTTCATATATCAAGGAATTGCTGGCATACAAAAAGAAGCAGGCCATTTTACAGCTTGCTTCAAAGAAATGGGAACACCCGGAGATGGTTTTTACCACTACTGACGGGCGGTATTATAACCCTGATGTGTTTTCCAGTCTTTATTCCAAAGTATGCCGGGAAAACGGTATAAAAACTACATTCCACATGCTCAGACACGATTTTGCCACCAGTATGAACTCATCCCATGAGTTTAATTTTAAGGATATAGCTCAATGGCAGTCCATAATAAAAGATTGCAGGGAATCCGGCATGACCGTGACTGAATTCTAACTATATTATTAAGCAGCCGACCGGCTGCTTTTTCTTTTGGCTGTTGGGGTATACTATATTTTGACGTTTACGATAAAATTATAATATCAATAATAACGAACATTAATTTTAATATAAAAATGGAGCTGCTACAGAAGTGATATGCTCCCCCTATGGGAGACAGTAAAAAATAAAACTGTCATCATAGGGGGAGTTTTTATGCCACAAAAACATAAAATTACAGCAGAGGAGAAAGTTAAACTTGTCCGAGCTTACCTATCAGGAGAGATTACTCAAAG
>NZ_JAZTZI010000055.1:0-12135 GCF_045637405.1 Anaerovibrio sp. | reverse complement strand
GGAATCTCCCCCTTGAGCCTCCAGCATACGATGAATAGTGGACGCCTTTCGCCCAGCGGCTTCACTTAACCGCTTTGCCGCCCGACCTGTGGGAGCCCCCAGAATAATCTCCATTCCCTGGGCCTCCAGCATATCTATCATACCCCGAATAACAGTGGTCTTTCCTGTACCTGGCCCCCCTGTCAATACAAAGATACCATGTTCCAGTACCCCCTGTATAGCCTCTTTTTGTCTATCGGCAAGAGCAATCCCCGTATTCAGCTCCCATTTTTCCACCAGCTTCAGGGAATTGCCTACATTTATTGGCTTAGCCTTCTTTTGCAAAAACAGCAAATGCTCTGCTGTCTCCACCTCTGCCTGATAGAGGTATTCCGGATAGACCAGAATATTATCCCCCACCACCTCCTGATCAAGAACGCCAGTAGCCAAATCCTGCTTCAGCACCTCCCAGATAGTATCACGATGAATCCCAAGGGCCCTTTCCACCTCGTCCACCAGCAGATTCTCCGGCACACAGCAATGACCGGACAGTGAAATGCGCTGAAGCTGAAATTCCAGAGCCGCCGAAACACGAACCGGATCATCCGGCTGCATTCCAATTCCCGCTGCAATAGCATCAGATGTGGCAAATCCCACACCATCAATTTCCCGTGCCAGACGATATGGATTGGATTCCATTACTTCCACCGAGAAGGAACCATACTGGGCATATATCTTTCCCGCATAAATTCCCGAAACATTATGCTGCTCCAGCCAAATCATTATCTGACGAAGCTCTGCCTTTTCCATGTAAGAATCGTGAATTTTCTTGGCAGTCTTGGCACCAATGCCACTGACCTCCTTAAGGCGATTAGGGGCCTTTTCAATGATTTCCAGAGCATCACCGCCAAAATAGGCCACTATGCGTTTGGCGTTAACAGGGCCCACTCCATCAATGGCACCACTGGCCAAAAATCGCTCTATCCCTTCTAAAGAGGTGGGGGCCGCCACCATCATGTGCTCAGCCTTAAACTGTTGTCCAAAGCGGGGATGCTCCACCCAGTAGCCCTTCAGCTCCAGCTGCTGTCCCTGCAGCGGTGGTTCCATCTGCACCGTAACAGTGACCACTCCCCGCTGTCCATCCGGACGCAGGCGAAACACACTAAAGCGTCCGTCAGAACTGGCAAATATTATATTTTCTACGGAACCCTGCAGTTCTTCCATTTATTACACCTCAGTTAGCTGCTCCCACTTCTCGTACCACTCGTCCAGTTCCTTGGTCTTGGCCTCATACTCCTGGGCAATTTCCACACTCTGCTCCGGATCCGCCTGAATCTGCGGGCTGTTCATGGTCAGCTCCAAATTCTTCAAATCCATCTCAATGGTGGCAATCTGGGCCTCTGCCCGGTGTATCAGCTGAGCCCGCTTATCGTCACTCATGCTCTGGATAGCACCCTTTTTGGCATCAGCCTTGGCTTGCTGCTCCTTGGCCTTGGCCCGTTCCGCCTCTGCCTGGGCTTTAGCCTCCGCCTTGGCCTTTTCACTGGCTATACGGTCCTTTGCCGCCTGCTTCTCAGCCAGCTCCGCCGCTTCCTTGGCCTCTTCTTCCTTCTTTTCCCGATAATAGCTGTAATTGCCATCATATTCTGTCAGCTTCCCATCAGAAAGCTCCAACACACAGTTGGCCACCTTATCGAGGAAATAACGGTCATGGGACACAGTAATATAGGTTCCCGGGAAGGTGGACAAGGCCTCCTCCACAGCCTCCTTGGCAGGAATATCAAGATGGTTGGTAGGCTCGTCCAGTACCAAAAAGTTTGCCCCCGTCAGCATCAGCTTCAAGAAGGCAAGACGGGACTGCTCACCACCGGAAAGCTCCCCGATAATACGGAATACATCATTCCCCCGGAACAACTACGCCCCCAAATATCTTCTGGCCTGTTCCTCATCAAGGCCGTATTCGTAAAGCATTTCATCCAGCACTGTGCGCTCCATGTGAAGCCCCTCATGCTGCTGGGAAAAATAGCCAATCTTTACTCTGGAGCCAATTTTCAGTCGTCCCGTTGGAGATCCCAGCTCTCCCACCAAAAGGCGAAGGAGGGTAGTCTTGCCCGCTCCGTTAGGCCCCACAATGGCTACGCCATCTCCCTTTCTGATAAGCACATCAACGTGTTCAAAAAGGGTTTTATCCGGGAATTTATAGGAAATGTCCTCCAGCTCAGCCACCCGCTGGGCACACTCTGCCGGGGCATTAAAGGCGAAATAATTAAAGGCCGCCGTTTCCGCCGGTTTAACGATGCGTTCCAGACGATTCAGCTGGCTCTGACGTCCCCGGGCCTGCTTGGATTTAATACCAGCCTTGTATTTTCGAATATAATCCTCTGTCTTTTTTATGTATTCCTGCTGCTTTTCGTAGGCTGTCAGCTGGGCAGCCCGACGCTGCTCCTTAACCTTCATGTAGTAGGAGTAATTGCCTTCATAAGCCGTAAGGCTCTTGTTTTCAATTTCAAAAATACGGTTCGTTACCTTGTCCAAAAAGAAACGGTCATGGGAAATAATCAGCACGCCACCAGTGTAGCTCTGCAAAAAGCCCTCCAGCCACTCTATCATCTCAATATCCAAATGGTTTGTAGGCTCATCCAAAAAGAGGAAATCCGGCTCCCTCAGCAATGCTTTAGCAAGACACACACGGGTGCGCTGGCCGCCGGAAAAATGCTCAACTCTGCGGTCAAAATCCTCCTCGGTGAAGCCGAGCCCAAAGGCAGTGCGACGGATACTGCTCTCAAAATCATAGCCCCCCATGTGCTCAAACCGCTCCACAATACGGCCGTACTGGGCCAGCTTTTCCTCATCATGGGTATTGGCCAGCTCCGCCTCCAGGGCTTCCTTGGTGGCAGCCAGGGCCATTACGTCGGCAAAGGCACTTTTCAGCTCCTCATAGAGAGTCCCCTTAACCTCCATATCCGCCTGCTGTTCCACATAGCCTATGGTGTCCACCGGGTCAATGGATATGGTCCCCTTGTCGTATTCATCCTTGCCCAAAAGGCACTTCATCAAGGTGGACTTACCGGCACCATTGGCCCCCACAAAGCCCACACGCTCGCCCCGCTTTATCTCAAAGCTCACGTCGTTAAATAATTCGTCTATACCAAAGGCCTTGGACAGGCCTGTAACCTTTATTGTTCCCACGCTTATTCTGCGTTCCTTTCTATTTTGCACTCAAAATTATTCAAAAATCACTCAAAGTCCTTGCCCACGTAAACCACGGCCTCCATAGGATCAGCACCGTCCATAATGGTGCATGGAAATGGCATGCCATAAAACCAGGTTACATTGGATTCATCCGTAACGATAATGGTGTGTTCGCGGTCACTCTTGTTTCCCGTATCCACGCCGGTAACATTGAAGCCCTGAGCCATAAGCTTATTTACCATTTTGGCACCGGCACCGTTGACACCACTGTCATTGATAACCAGCACCGCAATCTGTCCTGGGCCCTCTGCCTTTTTGGCAGGCTTTTTATCTGTTTTTTCGGATTCTGGAATTTCCGACTTGCTTTCCTTGTTATCCTTGCCCTTGTCATCCTTACCCTTCTTGGTCACAGTCCCCTCTGTAAGACTTACAATACCCTTTGGCAGGGACTCCTCGTATTTTTTCTTCTCTGCCTCGGCAGTCTGACGGGCACTATCATCCAGCTCCTTGCCCATCTCCTCAGCCACCATTTCACGAAGCCCCATAATATCAGGGAGCCAATAGCTTACATCATCAAGGAAGGCCGGCGTACCAGGAATCATCTCCGACTCCAGGCCCTGCTCACGAACCTGTGGCAAAAGCTGGGAAAGGGATAGCATTTCCGAAAGTGGCATATCAGTTTCCAGAGTCTTGCTGATAACCTCAATAATCTTCGGCAGCTTCGGCAAGGTGGAAGGATGCAGCATCTTGGTCATAACTGCCTTCATAAAATGCTGCTGACGGCTGATGCGGCCAATATCACCCTCGCCATCGCGGAAGCGTACATATTGAATAGCCTTCTCCCCGGTCATGTGCTGCATACCGGGATACAGATCAATCACAAGTCCACCGTTGTCATCCCAAGGATCCTCGTAATACATTCGCTTTTCCACGTCAATATCAATGCCGTCAAGGGCATCAATAATGTTTTCGAAGGAGCTTAAGTCTATGAGTACGTAGTAGTTCATAGGTACACCCAACAGTTTTTCCACGGTACTGCGGGTGAGCTTGTGACCGCCATAGGCATAGGCGTGATTTATCTTATCGTAGCCGTGGCCCTCAATATTTACTCTGGTATCTCTAGGCACCGACATGAGCTCAGCCTTGCCGTTTTTCTTATTCACCGTCAGCACCATAAGGGTATCGCTGCGTCCCGAATCGTCACTGCGCCTGTCAACGCCCATAATCATAATATGAAGTACATCGTCATTGGTCTCAATGCCTGCCTCAGAAACTGCAGGGTGAAGCGGAGCGTCCTTATTGTCAAGGAAATAGTGGGCCAGGGCCGCCACCAAAAAGGTGCAAACCACAGCCGCCAATATATATACACGGGTATAATCCCTACGTCGCTTGCGTTTAATGCGCATTTAAATAGTCCTCTTTTCAAAATCATATAGTGTGGATTTTACCACATCGTTTTATTATACCAAGCAAAAAAAAAGAGAACAAGTAAAACACTCATTCTCTAAATAAATAACTGGCGCAGGTAACTATTGTGGTTCACGCCAACAGCCACCTACGCCAATACTAATTCAATAAGTGCAGGGACTGCCAGATGGAGCATTGGGATGCGGTACGTTAATAATTTTTATGAGCATTCCTTAATTTTAGCTTAAAAAGTCAAGTGGTTGAGTATAATGCAGAGTTAGTTTTGACTTTTTCAGCTATTTACTATAGCTCAGAAAAATTTAGTGCCGTAGCACAGCTACAGATGGCAACCCCTGCACTCTATTACTTACTGTACTCTATTTTTCTCTCTTTAAAATGCACTGGCTTTAGCCCAATGAACTCCACCATATCCTGGGCCATTTTGAAATTCATGCCCACATTTTCCGCCTTATGGGCATCGGAACCGATAGTCACATACTGGCCACCTAACTCCTTGTACCGGGCATAAATCATCAGCAATGACTCCGCCACTGCCTTGCTGTCTAAGCGGCGGGTGTTCAGCTCCATTATTGTTCCCGTATCCAGCACATTCATCAGCACCAAATCCACCAGATCGTGATACTCCCGATATCCAATTTCCTTGTCCTCATAAGGGGAATACCGGCAGATGTAATCAATGTGTCCCAGCACATCAATATACGGGTTGGCCTTCACCATATCTGCCATGGTTTCCAGATAATGCCCGTAGGCCTGTTCCTTCTTCTTGCCTTCATAATACTCAGGATAGTAAATATCCAGCTTGTCGATGGCATGAATGGAGCCAATTACCTGATCAAAGGGCACCTCGTTGATAAATTTTCTGTTGGCCTCAATACTGCCGGGGGTAAGTCCCACCTCAACACCCAGCAGAAGTGCTTCTCCCCTAAGAGCTTCATAGCATTCCCAGTATTTCTTGGCATCAAAAAGGAAGTCCATCTCCTTGTAGTGCTTGGACTCTTTGTAATCAAAATCGTAATGCTCCGTAAATATGAGGCCTATACCCAATTTACGGGCAGCTTCAATGGCATCCTCTGCCTTCATTTCCGAGTCGGAAGAAAATTCCGTATGGGAATGACAGTCATAAATCATATTACAGCTGCTCCTTTGCCTGCTTCAGGGCCTTGGAGAGCTGATCCGGGCAAGAGGTTGGACGGGCACCGCAGCGGATACCTTCTACCCTGCTGATAACTTCATCAATATCCATACCCTCTACCAGCTTGCCGATGCCCTGAAGGTTGCCGTTGCAGCCTCCTACGACGCTAAGGTTGTGAATCTTGTTGTCCTCAATGTCAAATTTCATAAGGCGGGAGCATACTCCCTGTGGTGCGTATTCAAAAGCGCTCATAAAAAATCCCTCCTACATATACTTACACAACAAATATTTAGTATATTACATTTTATCCTGAGTGTGGGCTGGTGCTGGTAGATTGAACATTTAGTCACGGTACGTCAAGAAGCTTTTTCTTGCTCTACCTTGATTATAGTGGAAAAAATCATCTGTTTGAGCGAGCCCTCCAAGGGCGAAGTGAGTTATGATTTTTACCACTATATAAAAGCAAGAAAAAGTTTTAGTGCCGGGACGACGTGAAAGCTACCAGCACTAGCCCACAATAAATTTTATACCAGATTACTTACCACCAGCGCATCGGCCAATGCGGCGAATTCCTTCAAGTTAAAGGTTTCACCACGGCGGCCGCTATCGATACCGCTCTTATTAAAGGCGGCCTCAATGGCATCCTTGGTGAAGCCTGCTCCCTTCATGGCATTGGCAATAGTCTTTCGACGTTGTCCAAAGGCTGCCTTTACCACCTTAAAGAACATCTTTTCATCCTTTACCTCCACCGCCGGCTTTTCCCGTACATCGCAGACGATAACCACGGAATCCACCTCCGGAGCCGGTATAAAGGACCGTGGCGGTACATCAAAGGCAATATGTGGCTTGGTGTAATACTGCACTGCCACCGACAGGGCCCCATAAGCCTTGCTGCCAGGCTTGGCAATCATGCGAAAAGCCACTTCCTTCTGCACCATGGTAACAAGAATACTGATGGGCAGATGCTTTTCCAGAAGCTCCATCAAAATTGGGGTGGTGATGTAGTATGGCAGATTTGCCGCCACCTTAAAGGGACCATCACCCATAATTTCAGGAATATTTACCTTCAAAATATCTCCCGGCACAATGCGAACATTGTCATAGCCAGCCAGAGTTTCCGCCAAAACAGCGGGCAGCTTTTTATCCAGCTCCACGGCAGTAACATCCGCCCCGGATTCTGCCAGTCCCTGGGTCAAGGTACCAATACCAGGACCGATTTCCAAAATCTTATCCCCCGGCTTTGCCCCGGCGGCATCCACAATACCACGAACAATATTGGCATCCACCAAAAAATTCTGGCCCAGGCGTTTGCTGGCACGGAGATTAAAGGCTTTCATGATATGACGGGTAACGCTGGGAGTGGCAATGGTGGTTTTCAGTCCATTGAGATTCAGCTTTTTCTCACTGTGAATCTCGCTATTCATGTCCTTATCTATATCAAGGCTCATTTATTATCTCCCTCCTCAGCCAGAGCCGCCTCAAATTCTTCTCTGGTGACACCATAATGGTTCAGTCTTTTTAAAAATGTTTTGGCATTGGCATAGCCGATACCCAAACGGGCCCCCATTCTGGCCCGTCGCTCACTGGCGCCATCACCGCCGCTGATACCGGCCTTTATAAGGTCTGCCCCAGTGAATTCATTGCTGGGCTCCCAATTTAATGTGCGTACCTTTTCCAAGGCCTTGCGTATGGCCTCCGGGGAGGCCTGCTCAATGCCTATATCGTTGTTGGCTGTGGCATCCTCCACCGGCACAAAGGCATGTTTGGCATTTGGGCAACGGCGGGTAACATAGGTGCGGATACGCTCCCCGGCACTGTCCGGGTCCGTGAGGATGATAATGCCCCGCTTTTTATATGCTTTTTCTATGGAATCAAGGCAAGCTGGCTTTAAGTTAAAGCCCTCAGTGATGATGCAGTCAGCTTCAACAGCTTTGTTGATGGCCACCACGTCCATTTTGCCTTCGACTACTAATACTTCTTTTATCATATTTTCCCTTCGTTATGCTAAAATAATTTATTTTTTATTATGGGCAGTGGTATGGTGGATTGAACATTTAGTCACGGTGCGTTAAGAAACTTTTTGTTGCTCTACCTTAATTATAGTGGAAAAAATCATCTGTTTGAGCAAGCCCTCCAAGGGCGAAGCGAGTTATGATTTTTTTCACTATATAAAAGCAAGAAAAAGTTTTAGTGCCGTGACGGCGTGAAAGCCACCATTCCACTGCTCATAATATATTCACTTTAAATGTGGTTTTACGGCCCGATAAACATCATCATGAATGCTTTCTACAGGTCTTGGCTTACCATTTACACTGCACACAACTTTTTTCCAGCCGTATTTGTCAGCCACCCAGTTGTAGGCATCATGGCATCTATGGAGATAATTCGTGTCCTTTTCGTGAATATCCTTTTTACGGTCCGCATTATGTGCTGCCCGTTCATTAATTAATCGGTCACTGACCTCCGGATCCATATCAAGATATACCACCACATCAGGCACCGGCAGCTTCAGCTTGCCAAATTCAAAATCCCACAGCCAAGCGAGAAAGTCCTCCCGCTCTGTTGGGTCTGTCAACTTCACCGCCTGATGCACCATATTTGAGGTGGTATAGCGGTCTGCCAAAATAATGGAACCCTCTTCATAGGCCTGCTTCCAGTTCAAATGAAAGGAAGCGTAACGGTCCACAGCAAAGAAGGTGGAGGCACCATAGGCATCCACATCCTCGGCGTGTTCACCGAATTCGCCCCCCAGATACATTTTCACCAAGGCGGAGGAATCTGATTTGTAATCAGGATATTCCACCTTTATTACTCTATATCCATCCTTTGAAAGATGCTCCATCAGCGCCCTGGTCTGGGTTGCCTTGCCGGAGCCGTCCCCGGCCTCTATTGTAATAAGCTTTCCCTTTGCCACTTGGGTTAACCTCCAATAATCTGTATATATTCAAGGCTGCAGTCCCCAGGGCCAACCACTCTCATGCCTGCCCTTTGCTGTTTCTGAACAGCCTCAATAAGCTCCGCTGTAATCCTTTCCCCGGGGCACAATACAGGAACTCCCGGTGGATAGAAGGTCACTGTCTCTGCAGCGATACAGCCAGCTGCTTCTGCAAATTTTACCCTTTCACGAGCTCTGTAAAAGGCCTCTCTTGGGCTTACTGCCACCTCATTGGCAGTAAACAAATCCACAGGCACCACCGTTTTATCTGTCTTTTCCTTGCCATGTCCTGCCGCAAGGAGCTTCAGCACCTCCAAAAGTCGGTGGGCAGTTTCCTCTGTATCTGCCATGGAAATAATAAACAGCAGGTTATTATTATCTGAAAGCTCGCACTGGACCTTGTACCGGTGGCGCAAAATAAACTCCGCCTCCGGCCCTGCCAGCCCTATTCCCGTTAAATTAACTGTTATTCTGGTCCTATCCAGCCTCATGGTTTCTGATAAATCCAGTATTTCATCCCCTACACAGTATAGGCCATGAATTTTGTTAATCTCCTGCCGCAGCCAGCTTCCCAGCTCCACTGCCCTTTCCAGCCGTTTTCTGCCCTCTGTGGCCATTTGAAGTCTGGCAATATCCAAGGAGGCCAGCAATAGCTGATTGGGAGAAGTGGACTGCAGCAATGCCGCCCCTTCACGGATTCTATCACGGGATACCCGGTGACTTCCAATATGAAGCATGGAGGTCTGTGTCAAGCTGCCCAATACCTTGTGGGTGCTCTGGGCCACCACATCCGCTCCCAAATCCAGGGCCTGACGTGGCATCCCCTCTATATGACTGGCAAATTTCAGATGGGCACCATGGGCCTCATCCACCAAAAGCAACATATTGTGGTCATGAAGAATATCTGCTATTGCCTGCAAATCCCCAGCCATTCCGTAATATGTGGGATATATCGCGATTAAGGCCATGGCATCAGGATTCTCCGCCACCGCCTTACGAACCACGTCAACTGACAAGGCACCAGCTATTCCCAAGGCTTCCATAATCTCCGGAACTATATACACTGGCTGTGCCCCTGCCAAAATTATACCCCCAATAATGGAACGATGGGCATTTCGGGGAACCAGCACCTTGTCACCGGGCTGTAATGTACCCAAAATCATGGCATGGATAGCCCCGGTGGTACCATTTATCATAAACATGGTATCCATTGCGCCCCAAAGCTCTGCTGCCAGAGCTTCCGCCTGTTTTATGCACCCGGAGGGCTCATGGAGGTCATCCAGCTCCTCCATAAGGGAAACCTCCTGCTTCAGCCCTTCCTCAGTAATAAGATGCTTCAGTCGGGAATGGGCTCCCAGCCCCTGTTTATGGCCCGGGGTATGAAAAGCAAGGGCGCCGTCCCTGGCATATTTATCCATTGCTTCAGAAATCGGCGCCTCATTTTGATTAAGTTTCCAATTATTATCCAATTTGGTATCTTCAAACATAAAATAAATATCCTAGATCATCTTGGCTGTGGATATGGCATTTTGATATTCACTCTGGTGCCCTTTCCCGGCTCAGAGGAAATGGAAATAGTTGCACCGATAATACGTGCCCGCTCCTCCATGCCAATAACCCCAAAGTGACCATCTCCTGATGGATTACGGCGCTCCTCCGCCAGCTCATCCACATCAAAGCCCTTTCCCTGATCGGAAACCATAATGGCCAGATGATCTGCTGTATACAGCATCCGCACAGTGGCATGGTCCGTACCGGCATGGCGATGAACATTGTTCAGGGCCTCCTGCACAATGCGGAAAATGGTTACCTCCACATGGTTGTCGAATTTGTACTCCTTGCCGTCAATCTGCAAATCTGCATTCAAAACCTCCCGCTCACCCAGCTTTTTGGCAAGCTGTCTAAGAGCCGGAATAAGTCCCAAGTCATCCAGGGTCATTGGACGCATGTCAAATATAATCTGACGGACATCCGCCAGACAGGTACGGATTTGACGGCGCAGCTCCTGCAAATTTGCCTTGGCCTCATTTGGACGGGTATCCACCAGACGCTCAGCCACGGAAGCCTGATATATTAGATTGACCATTTCCTGGGCAGGACCATCATGTATCTCACGGGAAACCCTAAGGCGCTCATTTTCCTGTGCCTTAATAATCTGCATTCCCAGAAATTTGTTTTTGGATACGATTTCCATCTGGGTTACCACATCACTGAGCTGTGAAGTGAGATAACCAATAACAGAACCCAGCTTGGTAGCCAATGTCTCCGCCATGTGCAGGGTCTTCTCCATACTGTAAAGGCGCAACTCCAGACGGTCACGCTGACGGCGGGTCTGATATTCCTTTTCCTTGGCAATGGCCAACTTTACCTGGACAGTTTTAACAGCCTCATAGCTGGCACGAATACGGTCCTCGGAATAATTGGAAAAGTTGCCGCTGACCTGAACCAGCTTCTGCTTCTCCTTCTGCTCCTGACGCACCAGCTCATCCACTTCGTCCTGGAGCCTGCGTGTCTGTTCCTTCAGCTCCAGCAGCATTTTCCTGGTGGACTCTACGTCCTCCTTGGTATTTTCGTATATCTCAAAGATCTGGCCTTTACTGCCTTCCATTGATTCGATACTCTGCTTAAAGGCATCACGAAGCAGGCGTTCCCCCTGACCATCATCCATATCCATATTAGATAAATCGATGTTCACGTTTACAAAACCTCCCACTAATCCTTAGTGTAATTGTAACTTAAACGGTATATCAATGCAAAGTATTTTTATTACGACTTGCATTTAGTGAAGAATACTATTAAAATCGTATATGGTTACGTCTATTTTTCACACAAGGGGAGTTCGCATTTTATGGGTATGTTTGACAGATTTTTACCAAAGAAAAAACCAGTTGAAATAAAAAACAACATCCCAAAGGAAAAGGAAAGCATCAAGAAGTCCTTTGGAGTTTATTGCAACAAAAATCACGGTACCAAGAGCGAGAAGCTGTGTCCAAAATGTACAGCCCTGCTGGCCACCGTTATGACCAAAATGAACCGTTGTCCTTACGGCATCACCAAGCCGATTTGTGACCGCTGTGAGATTCAGTGCTTCGGTGACAAGAACAACAAGATGTTCAACGAGATTATGAGTGCTTCCAGCACAGGCATGATGTTTAAGCATCCAATTATGGCCTTCAAGCACAAGATGGCCAGCATGAGCGTTGATTATTCCAAGAGCAAGCAGGAAAAGAATGAGCGCGAAAAGGCTGAAGCCAAGGCAAAGAACGCCGCTGAAAAGGCAAAAGCCCGTGAGGAAGCCAAGAAGAAAAAAGAGGAAAAGAAATAATTTCATATTTCTTTGTAAAGTAAAACTCCCGACTCAGGTCGGGAGTTTTTTGCGTACATTTTATTTATAGTTGGTTGGCAGAACCTGGAAGTGAGCCTTTGGATGATCACAAACAGGACAAACCTCAGGAGCAGCCTCGCCAGT
>NZ_JAZTZI010000054.1:0-7647 GCF_045637405.1 Anaerovibrio sp. | reverse complement strand
TATTTTTTTATTTTGGGGCGGAGGGCGGGGGAGACCCGAAGGGAGAGTGGCCACGAAGGACTGGTCAGCTTTCGATAAGTTTGACTATCGGAAGTAAAAGAAGGTGGCGGTTCCGGCGGGTCTGGTTTTACTTCCGATAGTCGTAAGGAACTTATCGGACGCTCACCAGTAATGGCTTATGAGCTGGGGACAAAACCAAGAGCATACAGGGGGAGTGTCGGTTTAAGGTCGTGACACGGCTGGATGCTCCAGCATGGTCCCCTGCCATACTCATAGTAGTAGCCCTGTAGTTGCCACCATCTTAGAATAATAATATAATATAGCTAAATTGAAAGGAGGTGAAAGTATGAATAGTGAGGAAGATGTAGAATGTATGCCAGAAATAGTCTTAGAGTTGGGCAAAACCTACAAAGAGGTTGCATATATGCCAGGGCGATATGATATTGAATATATTTCTAACGCAGAAGTGTATAAAATAACAAAAAAATCATATATGATGGTTGTTAATGCAACTGGCAAAACTTATAGAGTTCCTATAGGCTCAATTCTTGGTGCTAAGTAACAAAAAATTACGGAATAATCATATGATTTTTCCGTAATTATAGATATAAGATGTAACTGGTCCAAGTGACACAATTTTAAGGTTGTGTCTTTTTTTATTGCTTTTTTGGGGGCAGTATGCGCCCGCTAATCTCTAAGAGAAGATGAGAAATAAAAAACGGTGGTATGACTGCGTACCTCTGGGGTGTAGTGATACCATCCGGGGACGATACTTGGAGCGGGGGGCGGTGGCTGGAGTGCGCCGACTGCAGAGAGGGCGGCAGAAGCAACGCGCATGGAGTGAAGCCTGAGCGCCACGGAATAAGCTGCTGATGAAGCGGAGCGTAAGGGAGCGACAGGACAGCTACCGCTATACTGGCCCAGTAGTAGGCACTGGACAAAATGCCGACAGCTGTGTATGGGTTCTGCTTGCAGGTTCCATACTCTGCTGTTCGGGGCATCACTTAGAGTTGGGGGTTAGCGGTGACTGCTTGCAGTGACCGCCATACCAGCCCAGTAGTAGGCACTGGACACCACACGGTAAAAGGGTATGGCCCATTCTTTCCCACATTCGCGGGCTTAGGTCGAGCCCTGGGGAATGTGTACTTTAGGGCGAGGCGAAAATAAGGCCGCCAGTGGAACGTGCCAAAGGGCCATACTCTTTCATCCAGCCGATACACTAAGAGCAGAGTCAGACGGGAAAGGCGTCAGGGCTGGACGTATGGGAAGCACGAAGCCGCCCCGGCTCACTTCCATCAGTGGCACCCGGTAAGTCATAAGTAAAGCCCCGCTTTCAGGGGAACGTAGGCAGACTATGGCTGCCGAAGTCCTGAAAACGGGGCTATAGGTGCGGGTGGCTTCCTTTTTTTAAAAAAAGAAATGTATATATAGGAAGTGCCCTGGCTTTTATTTGGCCAGAGCACATATTTTAATCTCCTGCCTGATTCATGGAGAGAGAAAACAGACAGGGGAAGGAGATGGGCGATATGAAATTTTGTTTTCTGCCCTTACATACGGACAAGAACGGGATTTATTACAAAAAAAGAAAAATCCCCTGCCTGCGTTTGGAGAATACAGGCAAGGGGGAGAATGATAAGAAGCATGTTGTCATATTTGACATGCTTACATACGTTTCTGAAGAAAAAATATTACATTTTTTGCGATTTTTCATGATATATTTTTGATTTAATATTTTAAGTTTGGCTAAGTTTTGGCACCTTTCTGGGAATTTCTTTGGTATATTGATATTTAAACATACAATAATTATTTAAGTATAATCAAATAGTTATATTATGTATTATAAAATCATACTAGACAATAAATAATAAACTGTTATAATAGGCCCTGTTGGAAATTTAGGTCTTTCGGGCCATAGGTGGTGAAATGTATGAGCAAGTTTAAAAATACGTTTTCTCTTTTGAATGCCCACTAGAATATTCTTTTTTAGGGGAAATAAAAGGATACACAAGTGGGTGAGTTTTATGGATTTTTCAAGGAACCTTCAAAGGCTCCGATTAATTAAAAAGGAGAGTGCGGCTGATGTGGCAGCGGACCTGGGTATAAGTGAGGCGACTTATATTTCATGGGAGTCCGGGGAAAAAGAGCCAGAATTAAATGAGCTGTGTTCATTGGCAGAGTATTTTATGATTACTGTAGATAATATGCTGGATGCGGCTTTTGATTATACGAATTATCTGCGCTTGGTGAAGGCGAAGGGGTTGCTGAATTAAGCGTTTGTTTTATTATTTATTTGTGTTATTTTATGATATAATCTAAGCAAGAAAAGAGAGGTGCAGTAATGGCCAAATCTTATGATGAACTGACCATACAGGACAATTTTATTTTCCAAAAGATAATGCGTAACAAACGCATTTGCAAGCAGACCCTTGAACGGCTACTGAATATAGATATCAAGGATATTTCCTATCCTGAGGAAGAAAAGACCATTGATGTTCGTCTGGACAGCAAGAGCATCCGCATGGATGTGTATGTCAATGACGACAAGGGGACTATTTACAATATCGAGATGCAGACCAGCAAGGATATGGAAGAACTGGTAAAGCGCACCAGATATTACCAGGCCTTGATAGACATTGACCTGTTGGAAAAGGGGCAGGACTACGAAAATCTGAATAATACATTTATTATTTTCATCTGTACCTTCGAGGTATTTAGTGGCAAGCTCCATAAGTATACCTTTAGAAATTTGTGCATGGAAAATCATGGCATTGAGCTTGAGGACGGCACCACAAAAATGTTCCTCAGTACCAAGGGCGAGGCTGATGATATAGCCGGTCCGCTAAAGATTTTCCTTGATTACATGGATGGCCATGCACCAGCTGACGATTTTACCAAGGAAATTGACAGCGAGGTAGTAGTGGCGAAGAACCGCGAAGAATGGAGGCGAGAGTATATGACTTTGGCTTTGGAAATAGAGAAAGAGAAAAAGAAGGCTGTTGAGGAAAGAAATTTTGCGGCTGCAATCGAAATGCTGAAGGATAATTTGCCGGTAGAAAAGGTTGCAAAATATACCTCCCTGACTATTGACCAGATTAAGGAAATCGGTAAGAAAAATGCGCTTCTGTGATATGTAGAGGCGGGAATAAGAATTTATCAAAATAAGGCGTGCTGCGGCACGCCTTTTACTATGCTCTTTTCTTCTCCTTGTATTTCTCTTTTATTTTCCGTTGGGTTTCCACGATTTTAATGGCTCGTTCTGCTATAAAATGCTCCAGGGCCTGGGTGAAGGCATCGGAATTTACGGCAATATCATCCACCCGGGCGCATGGGGCGGCCATGTTGGAGCACTTATATCCCAGCATGGTGGTATGGCCATACCACTGGTCAGAGCCAAGGAAGAAAATATATCCTTCGTCCAGTATTTCAAACTGGCATTTTAGGCCACCGTTTCCGTCATCCTCAATATTCAGCTGGGGCTTATGTATCCGTCCCAAGGTTTCATAGTCAAATATGCCAAGGGGAACATTTCCCAGCAGCACATAGCGGGAGTGAAGCCAGCCATTACGGTGGTCGGCCTTTTCTTCCTTGCTGGTGACAATGATTTTTGGGAAGCAATCATCATCTATTAAATTATAGAGGTTGTGGAAGTGTACCAGATACTTTTCCATATCCAGCGGTGTGCCGAAAATTTTTAAATTTTGCATGGCCATTGTGTAGTCTTTGGCCCGTGGGCGGTAGAGAACCATGAGGAAAACTCCTTTCTTTTGGTTGTAAATAGAATATATGTTTGATATAATGATAACAGAATAATTGTTTGATTACAAGGGGGCGGGATTGTTTATTTTTCGGAAAATAAAAGTTATTTTTTTTGAGTAATAGGGTATAATATTTGTGTTGCGAATTTAGAAAGAGGAATGATATTTTTATTATGAATAAAGAAGTTTCTGGAACATACAATGCTATAGATTTATTTGCTGGTTGTGGTGGCCTGTCTAAAGGTTTTATGGATGCAGGCTTTAATGTTATTGTAGGTATAGATAATGATAAAGATGCATTAAATACTTTTGAATTAAATCATAAAGGAGCGACAGCTTTACAGGCAGATTTATCCAAGCAGGAAACTTTTGATGAAATAAAGAAAATTGCAGGGGATAGAAATATTGATGTTATAATTGCGGGGCCACCTTGCCAAGGGTTTTCTTTAACAGGGCCGCGTAATTTTGATGATGAGCGTAATAAATTATATTTAGCTGTTCTTGAAATGGTCAGACAGTATAACCCTAAAGGGTTTATCATCGAAAATGTACCGGGAATGGCTACATTATATAAAGGCGAAATAAAGAACGAAATATTAAAACGCTTTAGAGCCATGGGGTATAATGTTGAGTGCCAGATTCTGAAAGCGTGTGATTATGGTGTACCTCAAATGAGAAAACGCTTAATTTTTATGGGGATACGCAAAGATTGTGGTATGCCAAGTTTTCCTAAACCATTGTTTGGGCCAGAAACTGAGAGACCTTATCGAACTTGTAGGGACGCTATTTCTGATTTGCCTACAAGAGTAGATTCTTTAGGGGAAGAAATTGATAAATATTCTGGTGAACCTATAACAGAATATCAGAAACTTATGCGTAAAGACTGTGATATTCTTCATAATCATGTTGCTACTGCACATAAGGACTTCGTTATAGAAACAATAGCACAAGTACCAGAGGGTGGAAATTATAAAGATTTACCGGCTGGAGTTGGTGAAAGCCGTAAATTCCACATGGCGTGGACTCGATTGGATGGTAATGCGCCGGCAAGAACAGTTGATACTGGACATAGGAACCTTTTTCATTATGAATTAAATAGGGTTCCGACAGTTAGGGAAAGCGCAAGAATACAGTCGTTTCCAGATGATTTTGTGTTTACTGGCTCACGAACGAAACAAAATAGACAGGTCGGAAATGCCGTTCCACCAATTTTGGGACAGGTATTAGGAAAGAAAATGCTAGAAATATTTACAGGTGAGAAATGAGTAAGATAAATACTATAGACCTTTTTGCTGGTTGCGGAGGTTTGACTGATGGATTTGCGCAGACAGGCCTATACAATACTGTTGCGGCTGTAGAATGGGAGAAAGCTCCATGTGCGAATTTAAGGGAACGACTAAAAAGCAAATGGGGATATGATGATAGCGCTTCAAGAGTGATCAGATTTGATATTCAGAGAACAGAGGAATTATTTAATGGTTGGTCTGATGATGATGAATATGGTTCCTCGGTTGGTTTAGATAATCTGGTAAATAAAGTCGGTAAAATTGATGTTATAATTGGAGGCCCTCCATGTCAGGCGTATTCAATAGCTGGCCGCGTTAGTGATGCAAATGGGATGCGGGATGACTACCGTAATTACTTGTTTGAAAGCTATTTGAAGGTAGTATCTAAATATAAACCTAAATTATTTGTGTTTGAGAATGTTCCAGGCATATTAAGTGCTAAACCCGGCAATAGGAAAATTATTGATGTTATCCAAGAAGCATTTGAAAAGGTTGGTTATCATGTTTTGACTGATTTAAAAAATGCCATTATGGATTTTAGTGATTATGGAGTTCCACAAAATAGAAAGAGAATTATCATAGTTGGATTGCGAAAAGAATATTGGGGAGAAAACTTATGTGAGTCAATTCTTCAGAATTTTTATAACAATATTCTTTCCAAGTATAAAGTAGAAAAAAAAGCAACGGTAAAAGAAGCGATAGGTGATCTGCCTAAATTATGTCCTCTTAAGAAGGAAATTGTATATGAAGGTAGAAAGACTATATATAATTTACCGGAGCCGTTTGTTCCAAATCATGTTGCCAGATGGCAAAGTGAACGCGATAGAGATATATTTAAAATATTGACTACTGATATTGAGAGCGGTAGAAATCAATATATTTCAACTGCGGCATTAAAAGAGTTATATACTCAAAAGACTGGCCATGTTTCTAATGTCCATAAATATTATGTTTTGCGATGGGATGAACCGAGTAATTTAATACCAGCCCACTTATATAAGGACGGTTTAAGGCATATTCATCCAGACTCAAAGCAAGTACGGTCTATAACCGTAAGAGAAGCAGCGCGGCTCCAGTCATTTGATGATGATTATATTTTTAAAGGCAGTAATCAAGAAGTTTATAAAATGATAGGTAATGCAGTACCACCTTTATTTGCAAAGAAATTGGCAATGGCAATATATGACTTTTTAAAAGGAAAAAAGTGAGGTCTTCAATATGCTATTTCACAGGGGTCTTGAAGAATGCGTTTTTGGAAGATATGAAAAATTCGATGTAAATGAATTTATAGTATTGTCTGGGTATGTTGGGCCAGAACCTATAGAACGGTTAAGGGAGTTGCCGCTAAGGTCTAAGATAATATATGGTATGTATGGTGAAGCTAGCATCAGTAAAAGGCTTCATGAAAGAATATTATCTTTGAACGAAAAACAGGCAGATACAACAATTTTATACTCAAAAGTTCCAATACATTCTAAATGCTATCTGTGGCTGAAAAATGGGGACCTTGTAACTGCATTGGTCGGTTCGGCTAATTTTTCTGTTAATGGCCTAAGAACAGATGATAGAGAAGTGCTTGCTGAAACAACTAGAGATAGTTTTGAGGAGTTACAGAGCTATATTAGACATATAGAAGAAAATAGCATTGATTGTACCTCGCCTGAAGTAGAATTTAAGCGCAGAGGGCAAATACTTATTCCTAATACTGTTGGAGTTATTGATCCTACGGTTGCAGAGATGAGTTTTATATCTGAAAGATCAGGTGATATACCAACTAAAAGCGGAATAAATTGGGGATGTAGTGATGGCCATGTAACCAAAGGGGACGCTTATATACCTATTTCTAGAAAAGCAATTATGAATCATCCACAAATGTTCCCACCCAAAATAATGGTGGATATTTCACAAACAGCAATGGGGAAAATCAACCGACAGAACGAAGCCGTTGAATTTATATGGGATGATGGGACATCTATGACAATGTTGTTTGAGGGTAATAATGTTATTGATGGTGTTCCGTATCCAAAACAAATAGCTTCATTCGGTGATAAGTCTATTTTAGGTAAATATTTAAGAGATAGAATAAAAGTATCTTACGACCATGTTATAACAAAAAATGATTTACAAAATTATGGGCGAACGGGAGTTACTTTAACTTTGCTTGCGGAAGGGCTATATGAAGCAGATTTTTCACCGAAAGAATAAATGCTTAATAATATAGAGCGTTTTTTTAGGGCTTAAAAAGTAGGTCTTGCAGGCAGGTCAACTATTATTAATTCTAAACACACAGAACCTTATGGTTCTGCCAGACTGTAGACAAATAAACAAGCCTGCCCCCATTAATGCTATAATTAACATTAATGGGGGCATGTTTTATGTATAGAAAGAAAAACCGTGAATTACAGTCACAAATCCAATTCATATCACTTGAAGACCTTGTTCCTAAGGATCATATTCTGCGGGCAATTGACCGTGCCATTGACTTTAGTTTCATATATGATGAAGTAGAGGGATTGTATTCTTCTTATGAGGCTGGCCGTCCAGGTATTGACCCGGTATCACTTTTTAAAATAGTGTTCATTCAGTATCTTTTTGGTATTCGTAGT
>NZ_JAZTZI010000053.1:0-46993 GCF_045637405.1 Anaerovibrio sp. | reverse complement strand
AGATGGTGCAGGCAGAGGTGGCGCGGCGCAAGCGAGAGGGAGGCAGATACAGCGGCGTGAGCATTTTCTCCGGCAAGATCAAATGCGGTGAGTGCGGCGGATTCTTTGGAGCCAAGGTCTGGCACTCTACCGACAAGTACCGCAGGGTCATCTACCGCTGCAACAAGAAGTACGACGGGCATAAGTGCCAAACGCCCCATGGGTAATATGCCAGTGGCATATTACCGAGGAGGAAATCAAAGCGGCCTTCGTCACGGCATTCAATCGGCTGTAATGTCACGTTTGACTTTTTGGTTGCTAATTATGGATAACATTTAGTTAAGAAGCTGTCATAGTTAACCGAAGATGTTGTTGAGAGGTATTTTTGTAGACACATTTTTACAAAAATGATAGTATAAACTTGAGGAAGGAAAGGAGGAAATGACTATGGCATCTTTTAGTTATATGCATGATTACAGCTTGGATTACAACGGTGCAAAGCGATTCGCAGAAGCAATGGAAGAATCCAATAAAAGCTCATATCCTTCCAGACCTGATATTGACATGAGGAAAGAATTGGAAAGAAGTGAGCAATTATTAGTGGAACACAAGCCAGAGCAATTCCGTTGCAGAGGTTAATGGCTGAGTATTCAGATAATGAATTGAATCAGCTTTTTGACACTTTTTCCTGTGCCAAAGATAATGATTTGATTGATTTTCTGAAAGAGAAAGCATTACTTTATGAACGGATTTGTAAGAGCAGGACATATTTGGTTATTGATATGGAAACATTCATTAGGGAAGCGTGTTCGAATTGCTAGGGTATTTTTCATTGGCAATTCAGGTGCTAAAGTTTCCTGATGGCATGTCGAAGTCTCTGATAAAGAAAATACATGGGTGCTCATATAAGGATAAAGCTGGAAACATGATAGAAGCTTATCCAGTTTTTCTTCTTGGTCAAATAGCCAAGAATGACGCATTTGCCAATAGAATTGAAGGGAAGATATTATTCGATATGGCACTTGGCTTGTTGTACGATGCTTCCAATATAGTAGGTTGTCGGACTGTCCTAGTAGATTGCAGACCTATTGAAAAGTTAAAGAATGTTTATAGGCAAAATGGTTTTATTGAGGTTTCGCATTGCATTGAACGAAATGAACAGTATGACCAGATGGTTCGTGTCCTAAAATAAATAATAAGCAGCAGTATAGATCTTTCAGGAGTCATAAAAAAATCTGAAGGGTCTATTATTTTGGGTGAGATTTATTCAGTTTAGAACATTGAATATTATGATAAATCAGGTGTAATTAGTGGTTTTGAGAATTTGTTATGTGTAATGGAATGGGATAATTATGGACTTATTTGATTTTGAGCATGACCCCAAGGATGTAAAAATGGGGTTTCGGCTTGTACGGCTGGAAGTATATAACTGGGGTACCTTTGATGGGAAAATCTGGGCCATGGATTTGGATGGGGAAACATCACTTTTGACAGGTGATGTAGGCTCCGGAAAATCTACACTGGTGGATGCCCTGATTACCCTGTTGGTACCCCCAAAGAAGGTCACCTATAACAAGGCAGCGGACGCCAGTGCCAGAGAGCGCAGCCTAAATTCTTATATAAGGGGTTATTATGCCCAAAAGCGGTCTCAGGATGGCATAGGGCAGCCAGAGGCCCTTCGTGACAGAAACCAGTACAGTGTTGTACTGGCTGTTTTTGGTGACGAAAATTTAGGAGCCAGAGTTACCTTGGCTCAGGTATTCTGGTACAAGGATGAAACTGGCAGTCCGGAGAGGTTCTTTGTTCTTGGGGAAAAGACACTTACCATTGAAAATCACTTCAGTAATTTTGGCAGTGATATCAGAAGTCTGAGGAAGCGCCTTAGTAATGATGTTTATATCCATATTTATGATGATTATCCAAAATATGCTGAGGATTTTCGCCGTCGCTTCGGCATCAGCTCTTTGCAGGCCATGGACCTATTCCAGCAGACTATTTCCATGAAGAAGGTGGATTCCCTCACCAGCTTTGTGCGTCAAAATATGCTGGAGCAGCCGGGGACAGAGGATGATGTACAGCGTCTTTTGGAGCATTTTCATGATTTGGATACCGCCCATAGCGCAGTGGTAAGGGCAAGAAAGCAGGAGGAGATGCTTTTGCCACTTACTGCTTTAGGGGAAAGCTATTTTGATGCTCATGGCCGTCAAGTGATTATCGAACAGATGGAAAGTGCGCTGTCAGCCTGGTTTGCCAAGGAGGACAAGGCAATTAGGGAAAGAGCACTGGAGAATCTGGAAAATAATCTGATTCAGGTAAAAAAAGACCATGAATCAATTATGGAGTGGAAGCAGGCCAATGAAGAAGCCATTGATGATGTACAGCGTCAGCTATACCAAAATGGTGGTGACAAGGTTTCTGTCATTGAGGAAAAGCTGGACAATGCCAATAAGGCACTGGCTGCCTGCTTAAAGCAGCGTCAGCAGTATGAGGAAAATGCCAAAGGCTTGTCATTGGAAGTGCCAGATACCCTGTCGTCCTTTAATGAAAATTTTGAAAAGCTCATAGCATTGGATAACGAGGAGAAGCAACGGGAGCTGGATATAGCTGAAGCCCAAAGTGACAATGACAGCGAGATAAAGGCACTTAATAATTCCATAGCAATGGTGGAAAACGAGCTGACTTCCCTGCGCTCCCGCAAATCCAGTATTTCTGCCGATTACATTGACCTTCGTCAGCAGATTTGCCAGGACTTGGATCTTGCAGAAAGCGAGCTTCCTTTTGCAGGGGAGCTTATGCAGGTGGCTGAGGGTGAGGAACAGTGGGAGGGCGCCTTGGAGCGTCTTCTTCACGGCTTTGGCATGTCCCTATTGGTGCCTAAGTTCCATTATGGTGAAATAGTTCAGTGGATGGAGAAGCATAAGGTTAAACAGCGGGTAGTGTACTATAGCTGTGAGGAATATGTTGATGCTGTTAATTTTGATGATTTGTCCGAGGATGCGGCCTGTGCCAAGCTGGATATACGTATGGATTCCCCGTTTAAAAACTGGCTTATGCGGGAGCTTTATCAGCGGTATAGCCATACTTGCTGTGAAACCTTCAAGGAATTTCAGCAGGAAAAATTTGCCATTACAATAAAGGGACAGATAAAGACCCAAGGGCGACGTCACGAAAAGGATGACCGTTATGACTTGAATGATCGTCGCCGTTATGTGCTGGGCTTTTCCAACTTGAAGAAAATTCAGGCGCTGGAATCCGAGCTGGAGGATTTGCAGGAGGCTGTAAAGGAGGCAAAACGCACTGAAGGACGTCTGAAGCGTCAAAATGGGGAGTGCCGCAGGAAACAGCTTTGTATAAATAATCTTCAGTTATTTAATGATTTTACCCTTTTGGACAGGGTAACCCTTGAAAAGAATGTGGCTGAGAAAAAGCAGCTTTTGGCCGGGCTTCAGGAGGAAAATGCTGTCTACATGAAGCTGGAAAAGCAGCTTTCCCAGCTTAAGGCTGAGCGGAAGGATATTGATTTACAGCTGCAGCGGCTAGTTGTTTCTCTAAATAACATAAATTACGGTATTAAAAGCAACAAACAGGCCATTGAGGCAGATGAGGCCCGTTTAGAAAGCATCAGTGAGGAAGAGCAGCAGCGTATATTCCCACGGATTTCTGAGAGAGCAGCCCAGGTGTTTGGAGAAAAGCATCTTTCCCTTGATAATCAAGGTGAGCTGAAGGAAATGCTGGGGTCAAATCTGTGCGCTGAACGGGATATGTCCCTTCGTTCCAAGGAGGAAAAAGGTCAGCAGCTGGTAGTTATGATGCAGCGGTTTAAGGCCGCTTTCCCTGAATTTGGGGATGAGCTGGCAGCAGCCACTGAGGGACTAAATGATTATCGTCAGCTTCTTACCAAGCTCCAGACGGATGCTTTGCCTCGGTTTGAGGATAAGTTCCGTCAGCTGCTTCGTGAGAATACCATTAACAGAATCGCTCTCTTTAGGGAAAAGCTGAACAATGTGTGCGACGTAATAAAGGAACGCATTGAGATGATAAACCATTCTCTGGCGGAAATAGATTACAGCGAGGGCCGTTATATTCAGATTGAATGTGATAATGTAGCGGACAATGACATAAAGGATTTCCGCAATCAGCTTCGCTCCTGTGTCAGCGGGTATTCAGATGGTGATGAAAAGGAAGCCTATTCTGAAGAAAAATTCCGTCAGGTGGAAAAGATTATTGAACGCTTCAGGGGACGTCCTGAGTGTGCTGAGGCTGATAAGCGATGGACCGCCAGAGTTACCGATGTAAGAAACTGGTTCAGCTTTGCAGCTTCAGAACGATGGCGGGAAACAGGGGAAGAATATGAGCACTATACTGATTCCGGCGGCAAGTCCGGCGGTCAGAAGGAGAAGCTGGCCTATACCATATTGGCAGCCAGTCTGGTTTATAACTTCGGCCTTGAAAGCAAGCATAAGAAGATAAACAGCTTCCGTTTTGTGGTAATTGATGAGGCCTTCCTAAAGAGCTCTGATGAATCTGCAAGATTCGGTCTGGAGCTTTTCCAGAAAATGGATTTACAGCTGTTGGTGGTAACTCCATTGCTGAAAATAGGTACAATAGAGCCTTATGTGTCCCATGTAGGATTTGTGTACCAGGATGATCAGAAGCATAAATCATATTTGAGAAATCTGTCCATAAAACAGCTTCAAGCCCAGCGGGAAGAATACGCCAATGGGTAAATTTGCCTTTGAAGGCTCCAAAATGTATAATATGTCTGTTGAGTAATATGATTTAGGTGATTTTTTTAATGCAGATTTTCAGTAAATTTAGTGACATAAAGACCTTCCTGAAGGGGCAGAGGACAGCTATTGCTCTTGGGACCTTTGACGGGGTCCACATCGGGCATCAGAGTATTATCCGTCAGGCCATGGGTCTGGCCAAGAAGCATAGACTTCTCAGCGTGGTGTTTACCTTCAGTAATCATCCCTTGTCCGTGGTGGCTCCTGAAAGGGTACCGGTGCAGATAGGCGATAATATCTCCAAAGCGGCATTTCTTGAAGAAATGGGCGTGGATTTATTGCTTAATGTGGCTTTTTCCGAGAAGCTATCCAAACAGACTCCGGAAGAATTTTTGGAGCGTCTGAAGGATTGCTGCAATGCCAAATTCGTGGTTACGGGTCCTAACTTTACCTTTGGGTACAAGGGTAAGGGAAATACCCGTATGCTGGGACGTGTGGCCAGCTCCTATGGATTTAAGGCTGAAATCGGTGAGGCCATCCAGCTTAATGGCCGCATGGTCAGCTCTACCCGAATTCGTGGTCTCATTGAAGAGGGGGATTTAGAGCTCACCAATGAGTATCTTGGCAGACCATTTAGCTTTGGTGGCCGGGTTATTCACGGCGATCAGCGTGGACGGACCATTGGTTTTCCTACAGCAAATCTTGCCATTCCCGACAAGCGGGCCATGCTCCCTAATGGAGCCTATGGGGTGTATGTGCTGATGAATGGTGAGAAGCACAAAGGAATTGCCAATGTGGGTAACAACCCAACCTTTGAAGGGTGTAATCGCCGTTTGGAGGTTCATGTGCTGGATTTTAAGGGAGATTTATACAACAAGCCTCTCACCGTGCAGTTTGTAAAAAAGCTGCGGGATGAGAAAAAATTCAGCGGCATCGAGGCTTTGGTAAAACAGCTTCGTGCAGATGAAGAAAAGGCAAGACAGATTCTTTGAAAAGGTAGTGCTTTTACAAATAATGGACAGACGTAATTTTATAAAGAAGTCGGTGGGGCTGGTAATAGGGCTTAGCTTACTGTCCCTGCCCGAGTTGGCGTCCAAGGCTTCGGCGGCCATTAAGTGGGGGAAGACCCGTTTTCGTGTAGAGGAAAATGTTTTTTGGTTTGCTGAAGAACCAGCCAGAAGAAGAGAAACCAACAGAATAATTGTTCATCATACAGGTACATCACAGGACCGTGATATGTCAGCGGCACAAATCCATCGCTTGCATCGTGACAGCTTTGGTTGGGCAGGTATAGGTTATCATTACGTTATCAGAAAGAATGGCACCATTGAACGGGGCCGTGGCTGGAACATGATTGGCGCTCATGCCAGTGGCAATAACAGTGATTCAGTGGGGATCTGTGTAGCCGGCAACTTCAACGTGGGCTCACCAACTGATGCCCAGATAAGATCTTTAACGAATCTTTTAACAACTCTTTGCAGTGTATATAATCTTATTCCTGATGAAATGGGAGTAATCGGGCATCGGGATGTTAATTCCACCTCCTGCCCGGGAGATATGCTTTACGCCATGCTGCCACAGGTGCGTAAACGTGTAATGAAGAATATGGGGCTGTATTTGCCAGAGGATGAATAAATTATCCTTTACAAAGTAATAGGCCTATAGTATAATTCTAAAAGTGTCCGCTAAGGACGTAAGATTTATCCCTTGCTAAGACATGGACGACTCCGACCTTGCCTCAGCTTGTGGAACTTTTAAACAATAGGAGGAATTTTCAATGTTAACTAACGAAGCAAAGCAGGAAATCATGCAGAAGTATGCAGTTCATGAGGGCGACACTGGATCCCCAGAGGTTCAGATTGCAGTTCTCACTGCTCGTATTTCTTACCTCACCGAGCATCTCAAGGAGCACAAGAAGGATCATCATTCCCGTCGCGGCCTTCTGAAGATGGTTGGTCATCGTCGTCGTCTGCTGGCATACCTGAACAAGAAGGATATCGAGCGTTATCGTGCAATCGTATCCAAGCTTGGTCTCCGCAAGTAATTTAATATTAGTTTCGGACCTGAGGGACTCCATTTTTGGGGTCCCTTTTTGCTTAGGGAAAAACAAAAAATATGTAGCTATTTTTGTCAACAATATGTTATACTATCAAGGTTAAAAGGTATAAAGAAGATTATAGGAGGAAAAACTTAATGCAGAGTTTTGAGATGCAGTTAGGCGGCCGCACATTTACTGTTGAGACCGGAAAGATGGCTAAACAGGCAAATGGTGCTGTTTTGGTGCGCTATGGTGAGACTGTTGTTTTGGTTACAGCTACGGCTTCTGATGAGCCAAGAGAGGGTGTTGATTTCTTCCCTCTGACTGTAGATTATGAAGAAAAGATGTACGCCGTTGGTAAAATTCCAGGCGGTTTTATAAAGAGAGAGGGTCGTCCTGGGGAGTCTGCAATTCTGTGCAGCCGCCTCATTGACCGTCCTATCCGTCCTCTGTTTCCGGAGGGTTATCGTAATGATGTTCAGATTGTAGCTACAGTTATGTCCGTAGAGCATGACAACGCTCCAGAGATTGCGGCTATGATTGGTGCATCCTGTGCTCTGACAATTTCTGATATTCCTTTCCTTGGTCCAATAGCTGGTGTTCGCGTTGGCCGAATTGATGGCCAGTTTGTTATCAACCCTACCGTTGAGCAGCGTGAGGTTTCTGATCTTAATCTGACCATTGCCGGTTCCCGTGATGCGGTAATGATGGTTGAGGCTGGTGCCAATGAGTTACCGGAGGAGGTTATTTTGGAGGCTATCCTCTTTGGTCACGAGGAGATTAAGAAGATCGTTGCCTTCCAGGATGAGATCCAGAAGGCTTGTGGCAAGGAGAAGCGCGAGGTTAAGCTCTTTGCTGTTCCAGAGGAATTGGAAAAGGCTATTCGTGAATACGCTACTGACAAGCTGGATCAGGCTGTTCGCAACCCTGATAAGCTTGCCCGTGATGAGGATATTTCCAATGTTAAGGCTGAAGCAATGGAGCATTTCCTGGAGCTTTATCCTGATGCTATCAAGGAAATTCCATATATGCTTCACAAAATCGTTAAGGAAATCGTACGCCGTATGATTACCAAGGAGAAGATTCGTCCGGACGGTCGTGAGGTTGAGGAGGTTCGTCCTGTAAGCTGTGAGGTTGGTATTTTGCCTCGTCCACATGGTTCCGGCCTCTTTACCCGTGGTCAGACCCAGGTTCTCACTGTTACTACCTTGGGCTCCCTTGGTGATGAGCAGGTTCTTGATGGTCTTGGCGTTGAGACTTCCAAGCACTATATTCATCAGTACAACTTCCCTGGCTATTCTGTAGGTGAGGCCCGTCCTGTTCGTGGTCCTGGACGTCGTGAAATCGGTCATGGTGCTTTGGCTGAAAGAGCTCTGGTTCCAGTTATTCCTTCCATTGAGGAATTCCCATATACCATTCGTATGGTATCCGAGATTTTGGAGTCCAACGGCTCCAGCTCTATGGGTTCCGTTTGCGGCAGCACCCTTTCTCTGATGCACGCAGGTGTTCCTATTAAGCGTCCTGTATCCGGTGTGGCTATGGGTCTTGTTAAGGATGGGGATGATTACACCATTCTTACCGATATTCAGGGTATGGAAGATGCTTTGGGCGATATGGACTTTAAGGTTGCTGGTACCACTGAGGGCGTTACTGCTATTCAGATGGATATCAAGATTAAGGGTATCTCCCGTGAAATCCTTTCAGCTGCCCTTGCACAGGCAAAGCGCGGTCGTGCCTTTATCCTTGGCAAGATGCTGGAGTGCATTGCTGAGCCTAACAAGGAGCTGAGCAAGTATGCACCTCGCGTAACTACTATGCAGATTAAGCCTGACAAGATTCGTGAGGTTATTGGACCTGGAGGAAAGGTAATCAAGAAGATTATCGAGGATTGTGGCGTTCAGATTGATATTGATGATGATGGTACCGTTCGCATCTCCGCTACCAGCGTTGAGGCATCTGAGGCAGCTATTGCCTGCATCAACGAAATCGTCAAGGAAGTAGAGGTAGGCGAGGTTTATAAGGGTAAGGTTACCCGTATTATGAATTTTGGTGCCTTTGTAGAGCTGTTGCCGGGCCGTGAGGGTCTGTGCCACATTTCCCAGCTTGATAAGAAGCGCGTTGAGAAGGTTGAAGATGTTGTCAACGTAGGCGATGAGCTGGAGGTTAAGGTAACTGAGATTGACCAGAAGGGCCGTGTAAACGTATCCCATAAGGTTCTCCTGTAAAATATTTATGCCCGCTTTGCTTTTGGTGAGGCGGGCATTATCTTATTTTTTGGAGTTTAAGATATGAGAGAAAGAAAGAAGACAGTTTCCGAGCTGTTACGAAGATACCTTCTCTATACATTGGGTATTATTCTGATGGCTTGCGGTATAGCTGTTCTGATTAAGGCGGAAATGGGCGTGGCCCCTATGGTTACCATGCCTTATACTATATGGTTAATTGCAGATGTATTTACAGTAGGAGCCTGGATAGGTCTGTTTAATTTTGCCGGTCTTCTGGGTCAGCTTATTATCCGCAGAGGGCGGGTAAAGAAGCAGGCTATGGTAATGCAAATTATCACAGCTCTGGCTTTGGGAATATTTACAGATATGGCTCTAAATTCCCTGGCTGGCTTTAATCCTATGTCCCATTCCGGTAGGGCTGTTACCTGCTTTTTTAGTAGTGTATTGATGGCCAGCAGCCTTTATTGCTGCGTAATATCCAGTGTGGCTTTACTGCCGGTGGATTCTCTGCTGAGACTTTTGGGGGCAATTTACCATAAGAAATTTTCCACCATGAGATGGATTTCTGACATAACCTTGTCGTTGTTATCTGCTGTTTTGGGCCTTATATTTTTGGGCAATCTTGGTGGCGTCCGTGAGGGGACAGTTATCGTAGCTGTTTTCACCGGCGTTATTCTGAAGCTGCTCATGAAATATCTGCGTTGGTTTACTTATATTTTGTTGCCTGAGAATCGTGTAGATGATATTTCCTCTGTGATTGATGATGATATTAACGAGAAGCATTTTGTACTGACAGTATCCCATGAATATGGCAGTGGTGGGCATTCAATTGCAAGGCGAATTGCCCATGAGTTAAATCTTCCTTATTATGATAGTGATATTATCCAGATGGCGGCAGAGGATAGTGAATTTGCATACAAATATTTGGAGGAGCATGGTGACAAGGTTACTTCCAATGCGCTGTATAGTCTGTATGAGTGGTATACCTCTGCCTATGACAAGGATGAGGAACTTACTCAGGAGCAGGTATATAAAATTGAGGCCCAGGTTATCCAGGAAATTGCTGCAAAGGATTCATGCGTTATTGTGGGACGCCTGGCCAACTATGTGCTGCAGAACCATAAAAATTCTTTACACATTTTCATTACTGCTGATGAGCTTGATAGGACTAAACGTGTTATGCGTAAGGAAAAAATTGATCAACAGCGGGCAATGGAACAGATAAAGAAGCATGCCAAACTGAGAACGGAGCATTGCAGTAAATTTTCTGATGCTCAGTATGGAATTGGCTCCAGCTATGATATTACAATAAAGTCCAGCAAATATGGCGTTGACAGAACAGCTGCCATTTTGCTGCAGTTGATTAAAGAGTTTAGGCTCATCCAGTTTTAAGTATGTTTGAGGTGATTTTATGAGATTATCAAGTAAGGGCCGTTATGGTGTAATTGCTATGCACGAGTTAGCCATGGCGTATGGTAAGGGGTCCATTACGGTCAAAAATATTGCTGAGAATCAGGGTATCTCTGACAATTATCTGGAACAGCTTATGGGAGCATTGAAGAAAGCCGGCTTTGTAAAAAGTGTTCGCGGTGCCCAGGGAGGCTATATGCTGGCCAAGGCACCTGAGGAGATAACCATAGGTGAGATTATCGTCACCATGGAGGGGCCTGTCATTTTCGCCGACTGTATGCTGGCTCCTTGTGAAAAGGCCGAGGGGTGTGGCCGCAGAAATGTTTGGTCACACATAAGCGACAAGGTGAATGATGTGCTTAACTCTATAACTTTGGCTGACCTTGTAAGGGAAAGTAACGGGTAGGCTTTATGAATTGGGACTCGCATGTCAATGCGGGTCTTTTTCTTTATTTTTTATTATTTTCAAAAAATAGAATTGTTGGTATTGAGTATAAAATCTTAACCATGTATAATATAGTAGAGTTTTTGTGTAGGAGGTTAGAACATGCTGGGAGATATTGTTAGGAGAGAACGCGAAAACCAAGGGCGATGGATTAAAGATATAGAAAATCAGACCAGTATCAGGTCTTTATATATTGAAGCGATTGAAAAGGGCGACTATGATCACCTGCCAAGTGATGTATATACCAAGGGCTTTATCCGCAATTACGCCAAGGCCCTGAATATGGACAGCGATCCATTATTGCAGCAGTTTAATTCCGAGAGAAATATAGATGTTCCTGTTCAGCCAGTGGATCAGCGACCTCAGGAGAATTACTATGATGATGTGCCACAGCGCACTATTACTGTAAAATCTTCTTCATATTCTGCTTCTGGCAGCGAAGGTGGCAATCTTTTTTCTTCCGGCAATGATTATCGTGAGCGCACCGAGGAAAAGGGCGGTTCCAGAAAGTTTATGATTCTTCTGGCCATAATGGTTGTATTCTTAGGCGGTGTATATTATGCCTTCAGTGATGACCCGGCTCAGGAGAAGTCAAAGCCTACTGTTAAGACAGAAAAGGTTGTTGATAATAAGCAGGAAAAGCCTCCTGTTGTTGAAAAGACGTATGATTCCGTTGAGGTTTCTGCCAAGTTTACCGATCCATGCTGGATTTCAGTTAAGACTGATGGCAAGGAAGTATTTGAAGGCACTGTGGATAGTGGCAAGGAAATGTCCTGGAAGGGTAATGACAATGTTGAGCTTATTGCTGGTAATGCCGGTGCTATTGAGCTTACTTGGAATGGAAAAAACCTTGGCGTTCTTGGTAGCAAGGGACAGGTTGTAGAGCGTTTTATGACCAAGGATAGTGAAGATGCAAAGGCTAAGGCTGCCAATACATCCAAGGATGAAGGTGCAAAATCTAAGTCATCGCCAACTAAGTCTGATACAGCTAAGTCAAATAAGAGTGCCAAATAATTTAAGTCGTTGATGGTGTGATTTAATGAGCTTTTTACCAATATCAAAAGAGGATATGGAAAATCGGGGCTGGCAACAGCTGGATTTTGTGTTTATATCAGGTGATGCCTATGTGGATGATCCCAGCTTTGGCCCGGCCATATTATGTCGCTTATTGGAAAAGCATGGCTATAAGGTAGGGATTATACCCCAGCCGGATTGGCACAATATCAAAGAATTTGCCCGCCTTGGGAAACCTAGGCTGGGCTTTCTTGTTTCAAGTGGAAACCTGGATTCACAGCTTAATAGATTTACTGCGGCCAAAAAAGTCCGCCATCAGGATGCCTATTCTCCTGGAGGCAAGGCGGGACAACGCCCGGAAAGGGCAGTAGTGGTATATACCCAGATGCTGAGAAGGTGCTGGGGAGATGAGGTACCAATTATTATTGGTGGTATTGAAGCCAGCCTTAGGCGCTTTGCCCATTATGATTATTGGGGAGACCAGATTCGTCAGTCTATTTTGGCGGAAAGCGGTGCTGATATTCTGGTATATGGCATGGGCGAAAAACAGCTTATAGATATTGCTGCACAGCTACATCAAGGCGTTGAAATACAGAATATTCAGGATGTTCAGGGTACCTGTTTTCGGGTGCCCAATTTTGACTATATTTGGGATTTTACGCCAATTCCTTCTTATGACGAGGTGAAAGCCAGCAGGGAGAAGTTTGCTGAGGCATTTAAAACCGAGTATTTGGAACAGGATGCTTTTAGAGGAAAAAAGCTGGCCCAGCAAAATGGCGATTGGTGTATCGTTCAGAATCCACCGGCTATGCCTCTTTCCGTGGAGGAAATGGACGAAATATATGATTTGCCCTATGAGCGTTGCTGGCACCCTATTTACGACGAGGCTGGTGGAGTTCCAGCCTATGCAGAGGTTAAATTCAGCATTACGGCCCATAGGGGGTGTTTTGGTGGCTGCAATTTCTGTGCCATTATTTCTCATCAGGGCAGAATTATCCAGCGGCGCAGTGATGAATCCATTATCCGCGAGGCTAAAAAACTCACCCAATTACCGGATTTCAAGGGATACATCCATGATTTAGGCGGTCCTACTGCCAATTTTCATCGAACCTCCTGTGACATGCAGCTGGAGCGGGGGACCTGCCATGGAAAGCAGTGTCTGTCCCCTGATGTGTGCCGTAATCTTATCGTGGATCATAGTGGTTATATGGAGTTGCTTCGTAAAGTCAGGGCAATTCCGGGAGTTAAGAAGGTATTTATCCGCTCTGGAATTCGCTTCGACTATTTGCTGCTGGCCAAGGATGATTTTTTGCAGGAGCTTTGTGAAAATCATATAAGTGGTCAGCTGAAGATTGCTCCTGAGCATATATCTGATAGGGTTACCCGTATTATGGGGAAATCCTCCCGCAATGTCTATGTACGGTTTGTTGAACGTTTTAACCGCATGAACAAAAAGCTGGGGAAAAAACAGTTTTTGGTGCCCTATTTCATGTCCAGTCATCCTGGCTGTACCCTGGAGGATGCTATTGAGCTGGCGGTGTTTATCAAGGAAATGGGATATCATCCGGAGCAGGTTCAGGACTTTATTCCAACTCCTGGAACCCTTTCCACCTGTATGTGGTACAGCGGTATCAATCCTATGACCGGAGAAAAGGTGTATAGTGCCAAGAAGCCTGAGGACAAGGCTATGCAGCGGGCATTGATGCAGTACTGGCTTCCAAAAAATTATGCTCTGGTCAAAAAGGCCTTGGAAAAGGCGAAGCGGTTTGAACTTATTGGCTATGGCCCAGAATGTCTTATTCGTCCGGAAAAGGGCGGTAAAGCTGCAACTCATAAGGAAACAATGGGTAAGGGCACATTTCATAAAGAGAACAAAAATAGAAACAGCGATAAAGCAAGCAGCAAAAATGGTAACACTCGTAAAATTAGAAGGAAGGTGCAGTAATGCTTTGCCCATTTTGTAATAAAGAGGACAGCCGGGTAATAGATTCCAGGGCAGTGGATGATGGCCGCGCTATCAGAAGACGTCGGGGATGCCCTCATTGCGGCAAAAGATTTACTACATTCGAGACAGTGGAGCAGCTGCCCCTGATGGTGGTAAAGCATGATGGCAGTCGTCAGGTCTTTGACCGTAACAAGTTGTTGAACGGTCTTATCCGCTCCTGTGATAAGCTGGATAAATCACTGGAAAGTGTGATGATCCTGGCCCATGATATTGAGCAGGACATACATCGGGAATTTGAGCAGGAGGTACCATCAAAGGCTATTGGTGAAATGACTTTGAAGCATCTGAAAAATTTTGACCAGGTAGCATACATCAGATTTGCCTCCGTATATAGAAAATTTTCTGATATAAATAGCTTCCGCCATGAGCTGGATGTGCTTTTGGCAGATGATGATAAAAAAATTGATTAACAGATTAAGATGGAGGAAAATACTTGTCCTGGAGATTGAAGGAACAGCTCAAAAATATGTTGGCAGAAGAATCTGGATATTACATTTATCACGCTGGTGGCAGAACCAGGGTGGCTTTGTTGTATCCAAATTCCTATTTTGTGGGTATGTCCAATCTGGGCCTTCATATTATATACAGATTGCTGAATCAGCGTGAGGATACTGCTTGTGAGCGGGGGTTTCTGCCTGAAAAACGTCAGCAGGATGAGTATATAAAGCATAAGGTCCAGCTTATGACCATGGAAACCCAAAGCGTTGTTTCCTCCTTTGATATTGTGGCCTTTATTATGTCCTTTGAAATGGATTATTTTAACATTTTGAGGATGCTGGAGCTTGGCAAGATAAAGCTATTGGCCACAGAACGTGGGGAAATGGATCCTCTGGTAATAGCTGGTGGCCCTTGTGCCACCTTTAATCCTGAGCCTATGAGCCCCTTTGTGGATGCCTTTATCATCGGTGAAGGAGAGGCTGTTATGCCCACCTTTATGGATACTTATAACAGGGCAAAAGGTGAGGGCTGCTCCAAGGAAGAAATTCTTTCGATTTTGGCAAAAATACCCGGAGTTTATGTGCCTTCACGCTATGAGGTCAGCTATGGCCAGAATGGGTATGATACTCAGATAAAACCAATAGGCGATGCCCCGGAGAGAATATGTCGTCAGTGGCAGGAAAATCTCGATGAATATCCTGGGGAGACGGCAATTTACACAGAAAATACGGAATTTAACCTTCATTTGGTGGAAATAGCCAGAGGCTGTGGGCGTCATTGTAGATTCTGTATGGCCGGCTATTGCTTTAGAAAACCCCGCAATCGCTCGTTGGAAGCCATTGAGAAAATGCTGTTGGCAGCCAAGGAAAAGGGGCGCCGTGTGGGTCTGATGGGAGCTGCAATTTCTGATTATCCTGAAATAGATCAGCTTTGTAGGGAAATCCTTGGGGATGGGCTCAGTATGTCGGTGGCTTCATTTAGGGCAGATTCAGTTACCCAGGAGCTGGTGGATTCCCTTGCTGCCAGCGGGTTGAAGACGTTGACTATGGCTCCTGAGGCCGGCAGTACCCGCATGAGGGCTGTTATAAATAAGGGCATTGAGGAAGAACATCTCTTGAATGCCATGAGCATGGGTATCAAGGCTGGTATACGAAATTTTAGACTGTATATTATGATTGGCCTTCCAGGGGAGGAACCGTCGGATATTCAGGGGATTATAGATATGGCCTTAAAGCTGAAGGACTTTATGGAAGAAAAGGGGGCTACGGGCCGTCTTACACTAAGTATAAATCCATTTATTCCTAAGCCCTTTACGCCATTTCAATGGTCTCCGATGGCACCAATAAAATATATTCAAGGTGCCCTAAAGGAAATCACTAACGCTCTGAGAAAGCGTCATAATATTGAGGTCATTGCCGAGTCACCACGTGATGCTTACGTCCAGGCTGTTTTGGCCAGGGGAAACAGGGAAACTGGTAATATCCTTTTGGAAGCCTACGAAAATGGTGGCAGCAAGGCTATGAAATCCGTGCTGAAACGCCATAAGCTGTCCATGGAGGAGCTGGTAAGTCATCCCGTTTCCTTTGACAATATCCTTCCATGGGATATACTTGATATGGGCTTTACCAAGGATTATCTGAAAAAAGAATTAATCGAATCACAGCAGGAGAAGCCAAAGCACACGATTCAGTGCTTTGATGGCTGTAAACGCTGTGGTGTTTGCAAATAGATTTACATAAAAGCGGTGTGATAATATATGAGTTTTTCACTTGTATCAGGCAAATTAAAGAATCTGTGGATAGGAAAATTTTCCATTTTTCCGGAGGATTTGTTTATTCATGGTATATCCACTAGACATGGAGGCGTCAGCAAAGGTGTCTTTGAAACCCTAAATCTTGGGCTTCATGTTGATGATGATCTTAATGATGTAAGACGAAATCGTGATATATTCTTTGAAGGACTGGAGCTTCCCAAGGGACAGGGTACTACCTGTCAGCAGGTTCATGGGAGCAAGGTGGTAAAAATTAACAAAGCTCAGGCGGGCAGCGGAATGTATAAATTTGAGGAATCCATAAAGGATGCGGATGCCCTTATTACTAATGAGCCACGTATTCCATTGATGCTTTTCTTTGCTGACTGCACGCCAATTCTTATAGCGGATCCCGTACAAAAGGCTATTGGTGTAGCTCATGGTGGCTGGCGGGGGACGGTGGCTTCCATAGCTGCCAGGACAGTGGAGCAGATGGTAAAGGAATATGGTTCAAAGCCGGAGAATCTTCTGGCGGGTATTGGGCCAGCCATTGGGCCTTGCTGTTATGAAGTGGGAACGGAAGTAATAAAGCAATTTAGGGATGCTTTTCCTGATTTTTATGATAAAATAATCATTGATGAAAAAGGTGGGCAGCATCTTAATTTATGGAAGGCCAACGAGCTTCAGCTAAAAAAGGCCGGAATTAAACCGGAAAATATAGATGTAGCCGGCGTTTGCACCGCCTGCAATCATCGTCAGTTCTTCTCCTATCGTGCCGACAACGGTAAAACGGGGAGAATAGCTGCTGTATTATCAATAAAGTAAGTTGCATTCCCAAAGGGGGATTTTAGATGATACCGGAGAAGTTGAGAGAGGTTAAGGAGAATATTGCGGCTGCCAAGGCGAAGAGAAGCTTTGACAAGGATCAGGATGTCCTTCTGATTGCCGTTACCAAAAATCATGATATTTACGCTATGCGCGAAGCCATAGATGCGGGGGTTACTGATATTGGAGAAAACCGTATCCAGGAGGCCAAGGAAAAGTTTGAAACTCTGGACAGAGATGTGACCTGGCATCTTATAGGTCACCTTCAAACCAACAAGGCCAAGCAGGCAGTTAAAATTTTTGATATAATTCATTCTGTAGACTCGTTGCATTTGGCAGAAGCCGTAAACAATGCAGCAGCTAATATTGGTAAAATTCAAAAGGTTTTGGTACAGGTGAATCTTGCCAAGGAGGATTCCAAATCGGGAATATATGCTGAGGATATGGAGGAGCTGCTTCATAAAGTGGATGAAATGTCGAACCTTCAGCTTATGGGACTGATGTGTATTGCTCCTAACTATGAGGATGTGGAGGATTGTCGTCCTTTATTTGCAAAAATGCACGAAATTTATACTCATGTGAAGGAAATGAACTTCCAGACGGCGAATATAATATATTTGTCAATGGGTATGACCCATGATTATCAGATTGCTGTTGAGGAGGGCTCGAATATGGTTCGTGTTGGAACCGGAATTTTTGGGCCAAGACAATACTGATGTATAGCTTGACATTTTATTGAGGAGGAACATCCTGTGGGTAAGATAGATTCATTTTTGGAAAAGATTGGCATTAAGGACACAGATGTGGACGAAGTGCTTTTGGATACTGTTGAGGAGGAAGAAGTGGACAGACCAGTGCCACCAAGAGCCAAGCCTGCTGAACCAGTCAGCCTTGGGTCCCGTCGCAGTATGCATGATAGAAAGGTGATAAATATGGGGTCTGATTCTGTATCCATCCGTGAAGGTGGTGCAGCTGCCACCATGGCCAATGCCATGATGAAGGTAGTTGTTATTAATCCAAAAAATATTGATGATTGCCAGCAGATTGCCAACTGCTTAAAGGAAAAGCGGCCTGTTGTAATCAATTTAGAAAATGTTGAGGAGCCTACTGCTGTCCGCATTATTGACTTTATCAGCGGAACAATCTATGCCATTGATGGTGCTGTAAATAAAATCAGCCGCAATGTATGGCTCTTTGCACCAAAGAATGTAAATATTGCTGTAAGCCAGCAAAATCATGGCTTGAATAATATGCCATGGGAACCAAATAACAATAATAAATGATGAGCATTTAAATAAATTTCAATTAGGAAGGGCTGGTGTCTGACATGAAAATTGGATTTATTGGTGGCGGAGCAATGGGAGAAGCTATCCTGTCCGGAGTATTGTCTAATGGTTCGGTGGCTCCAAAGGATGTATTTGTTTCAGAAATCAGGGAAGACAGATGTCAGGAGCTTAAGGATAAGCATGGCGTCAATGCTGTCACTGACAATGATTTTGTCAAAACCGCAGATCTTGACATATTGATTCTGGCGGTTAAACCTCAGGTGGTTTCCGATGCTATGTCATCATTGAAGGGCAAGGTGCCTGATGATGTTTTGGTGGGCTCTATTGTAGCCGGTCTTCCTATTAAGACCTTGGAGAAGTATTTCCCATCTAATCCTATTGTGCGTATCATGCCTAATACACCATTGGCAGTAGGTGAGGGTATGTCTGCTTATGCCCGTAATGAGAGGGCTTCTGGCAAGGCAACAGTTAAGGCTATTAGAGATATTCTCTATGCCTGTGGTCAGGCTGTTGAGGTTAAGGAAAGCATGATGGATGCGGTTACTGGTCTTTCTGGCAGTGGTCCTGCGTATGGCTTCCTGATGATTGACGCTATGGCAGATGGCGGAGTGGCAGCAGGTCTTCCGCGTCAGACAGCTATTTTGTTGGCAGCTCAGACACTATTGGGTGCAGCAAAGATGGTGGTGGAAACAGGCAAGCATCCTGACGTGCTGCGTGACCAGGTTACCAGCCCGGCTGGTACTACTATTGCGGGCGTTCGTGTAATGGAACAGCAGGGGGTACGTGGTGCCCTTATTGATGCTGTACTTGCTGCTACTGAACGCTCAAAGGAATTGGGGAAATAATTTAAAGTATGGCAGGTTCTGAACAAAAAGAAAAGATTATTAGATATTATAAGGGAACGGAAGGCGCTGATACTGCTATCAGGCTGGTCGATATGGCCGAGCAGGTTATGCGGAGCCAGAAGTTCCGTATCAGTGGTTTTTTGGACCTTTATGGGCAGGAGATTGCTGAGACAGTTGTGGCCAATTATCCAGGCATCAGACTGGAATTTAATGGCGGCTACCAGGGTGCTGAGCGTCAGCGGGCAATGTTTATCGATGAAACCTTCGGGGGAAATCCAGGATTTGATATTGTAGTTATTAAGGCCACCTGGAATGGTGAATATGAGCATATTGGCCATCGTGATGTTTTGGGCTCCATTATGGGGCAGGGCATTGAACGTGACCGCATTGGTGATATTCTCATGGGTGGTGCCACTGCCCGTATTTTGGCAGATAAAACCATGGGGGCTTATCTTATAGATAACCTTACCCAGATTGGGCGCACCGGAGTATCCTGTGTTGAAGATGATCTGGCCAATATTACTCCAAAGGAAGAAAGCTGTAAGGAAATTCGGGCCACAGTTGCCTCCCTTAGAGTGGATTCCATTGCCGCTGCAGGCTATGGTTCATCCCGTAGTCGTGCTGCTTCTGATATTGCGGCAGATAAGCTGAAGCTGAACTGGCAGCAGGTTAAAAATGCCTCCCAGTCTGTGAAGGAAGGGGACGTACTATCCATGCGTGGCCGTGGCCGTCTGGAAGTAGTAGAAGTACGTGGTACCACAAAGAAGGGCCGCATCGGCGTATTGTTGAAGCGTTATATTTAATTGTTATACTGAATAGAAAAAAGGTCATCGGCCAGATAACTGACTGATGACCTTTTTCTATTCTTTAATCCTGGAAGTACTCTTTCATTGAGTCCAGTGTGATTTCAGGCTGGTAACCATTATTATAGGCCTCTTTCCATGGAGTTTGCCTGGTAATAATATCCCGTAGCTGAGCAAATGATTTTTTATTGCACTGTTTTACCACTTCATCAATTAGAGAACTGTCGCCAATATCAGGTATACTGTCTGAGTCATGGGGGATAAGTCCACCTTCATAAAGCTTATACTCATTGAAAACATCTTCCACGATGATTCCGGTGCTTCTTGCTTCCATAGTCTGCTCAAAGCATGGCTTGTTAAGCTCTAATAAGTATTTTGCCTGGATAAAATATAAAACATTTTGTAGTTTTGGATTTGTAATATAGTATTTTTGGGTGATGTATTCTGCGACTTTCCTTGCATCCATCTCTTAATGATCCAATCCTTTCAAAGAGTTGTATTAAAAAATATGTAATTAATCTACACAGAAATAAATAATACATAATCAGCTTAATAATGTCAAGGTTAAATAATGTAAACTGATTGTATGCTGGATAAAAATAAAGAGTATGCAGGATTTCCACAATTTTTTGACGAAATAACCATAATGTAACATTAAATATTTTTTGTTTTTGAAATAAATATATAGGTGGTTGGCATGAAAAAATATTTTATTATAGGTTTGGCATTTATCCTGTGTTTAAGTATTGGGATTATAACTTATGGAGCATGGCTAAATAATCAGGGGGAATTTCAAATAATGAAGCGCATGAGCGAAAATGTGCTGGAGGTTCGTGGTGCCAAGATTGGCTGTTGACCGTAAAAGATAAAATGACCTGTAATTTTTAGCAGGGAAATCCAAAAATTTATCGAAACTAATAACATGTGTAAAGTTTTTTTAGATTTCCAAAGGGTGAATTGGCAGGCGTGTGATGGGCCGGACATTCTTTTTCAGCTAAGGGGGAACAGGGATGATAGTAAATACCGAGATTAAGGATCGTATTGCTTATATTACAATGAAGGATGGGAAGCACTATAATTGTCTCAGTGAAGAAATGTGCCTGGAATTAATCGAGGCGATTAAAAAAAGCTATTCCTTAAAATGTGTTGGTATTGTCATTAAAGCAGAAGTGAATCGTAATGTGTGGAGTGCTGGCCATGATATCAAGGAGCTGCCTATGGATGGCAGTGACCCATTAGCCTTTAATGTACCTATGGAAGAGCTACTCAGAGCAGTGCAGGATGTACCAATTCCAGTTATTGCCTGTGTGGATGGTACGGTTTGGGGCGGGGCCTGTGATTTGTGCCTGTCCTGTGATATGATTGTCAGCTCCAAGGACTCCACCTTTGCCATTACGCCGGCTAAGATTGGTATTCCCTATAATGCCTCGGGGTTGATTCATTTTATTAATCAGCTTGGCATAAATAAAGCCCGTGAAATGTTCTTTCTGGGGACGCCAATAGAGGCCGAGGATGCCTTGAATGTTGGCCTTATAAACCATGTGGCAGAAGATAGCGAGGCTCTGGAAAAGCTGCTGGAGGATCATTTTTTGGCCCCGCTGAGGCGTAACAGCATTCTTTCCGTCAGTGCTATTAAGAGGCAGTTCCGTATTTTATCACGGGCAGCAACGGTAATTAGTGCAGAAAACTTTGAACGCATTAATTATTATCGCCAAAAGGTATATAGCGGTGATGACTATAAGGAAGGTATTAATTCCTTCCTGGAAAAACGGCCACCACAGTATAAGGGCAAGGCATCGGATTTGGATTAATGGGGGGGTATATTGTGAGAATAAATTTAAAAATTATTATGTTGTTGACACTAACAATGGTGCTGTCAGTGGTCTCTGGCTTTAAACCAGCAGCTGCTGCTGTGGACAGCGGAAAAATTTTGTTTGTGCCCTTGGATAATCGTCCCATAACGGATAAGGAAACCCGCCAGGTGGCTGAAAAGCTGGGGTATGATGTGGTGGTTCCGCCGGATACTTTATTGGGAAGCAGGGAACAGCCGGGCAACCCGGATGGCCTTTGGCAGTGGCTGAATAAAAATGCCCCTGGGGCAAAGGCTGTTGTGGTATCAACTGATGCCATGATTTATGGCAGTCTTGTGGCTTCCAGAAATCACGAATTAACTCAAGACACCATAAATGAACGGGTGGAGCGTTTCCGTTCTTTCCATGAAAATCATCCGGGATTGCCGGTATACGGATTTGGTACTATTTTACGTACATTGTTGTCTGCCACCCATTCCGGAAATGGCATGGAGCCGGCTATTTATCAGCAAAATGCAGTGATGCTTCGTGATTACAGCGCCCTTCGTGATAAAGTGGAAATGGGACAGGCTACCAAAAAAGAAAAGCAGGAGCTGGACAAGCTTACAAAGGATATTTTGCCTGCAGCCATGGAGGATTGGACCCATCGTCATGGGTTGAATTACAATGCCAACAAGGCACTGATAGATTTGACTGGCCAAAATGTTTTTTCCTTCCTGTTTTTAGGTGGAGATGATTCCGCTCTTTATTCACAGACCCATTATGAAACCCGTCATTTACGGGAGCATGGGAAAAATATTGGTAAGACCAAGCTACAAATAACCTCTGGATCAGACGAGCTGGGGATGGTTATGATGTGCCGTGCTATTTGTGATGATAAGAGGGATATTCCATTTATTTATACCACCTATAACATAGGTAAGGGCCGCAATACCATCCCTAAATATTGCAATGAAGAAATTGGCATTGATGTGGACAATACCATTGTGGCTGCCGGAGGCATGCAGGTGCCTTCCCCGGAGCGGGCTGAGCTGGTTATGGCTATAAATACCAATCCTGATGGCAATACTCCTGATGCCAACACCCCAATTAACACAACTAAGCCACGGAAGGGCACCATGCACTTCCTTAAGCTTGTAAAGGATTTGGTAAATAAGGGGTATCCTGTGGCAGTGGCTGATATTGCTTATGGAAATGGTGCGGACAATGCCTTAATGAACGAACTGCACAAAGAAGATTTGCAGTTCAAGCTGCAGGCCTATGGCGGCTGGAATACGGCTACCAATACCACCGGATTTCTCATTGGTACAGGGCTTCTGACAAAATGGATGGACAAACAGGCACGGGAGGAGCTGATGCTGACCCGTTTTCTTGATGAGTGGTGCTATCAGGCCAACGTCCGTCAAAAGCTGGGGACTGCTGTGTGGCTACATCCAGGGTACAGTCAGAGCACAGGAAATTTGGATGGTGCCCGTGATTTTGCCTCCCAGCAGGGAACAGAATGGATGAAGGAATTTGCACAGCAGAATATTAATTTGCCGGCAAATTTGTCCCTTAAAAATCTGCGTATAACAAATCCATGGAACCGCTTGTTTGAGTGTGATATTGATTTTTAAAAGCTAATATATGAAACACTATAGTTAATAATATTTTAGGGGCATTTTTCGACTAATGCCCCTATTTTAATGTTAAAAAATATGCTAAAATATACGGTGGTTTAATTATGAAATATTGTTTTTAGGGGGATAAAGATGCTAACACCAGTAGATATACATAATCAGGAATTTAAGCGCAGCTTCCGCGGCTACGACATAGACGAAATTGATGATTTTCTTGATCAGGTGGTTAACGACTATGAGAAGCTGTTCCGTGAAAACAGCCAGCTGAAGAAGGAGATTGAGTTGAATGAAAAGGCTCTTACCCAGTATCATCAGCTGGAAAAGAATCTTCAGGATACTCTTTTGGTGGCACAGCGCACTGCTGATGAGGTTACCAGCACTGCCAATACCCGTTCCGAGGAAATTCGGGCAGCGGCAAAGCAGGCCAGTGATAACATAATCCGTGCGGCTGAAATCGAGGCAAAGCGTCGTCTTGAGGATGCAGCCCAGAAGGTTCGTGAGGCCGTTACAGAATACGAGCGTATCGTCAGCGAAAAACGTCAGTTTATTGCCAAGATGCGCAACACCTTGAAGACCGAACTGTCACTTCTCGAGGATGCGGAGCAGCAGTTCCCGGATAAGCAGGAGTCTAAGGTGTTGAATGATGTAAACATCGAAATTGGTACAAAGCCAGATGATGTTCAGGAGTTGGAAGCAGCTGGGGAAGCTGTTTCAGAGGAAAATGAGTAAGAATTTTTTGGAGGCAAGGTTGGTTCCTGTAGGTTTAGGATTAATTGTTTTTATTATAGATCAGCTGGTTAAGAGCTATGTTACTGCTTACATGGATTTAGGGCAGTCTATCCCGGTCATTAAGGATTACTTTTACATTACCTATGTTCTTAATCCGGGAGCAGCTTTTGGTATGTTTGCCAACCAGCGAATGATGTTTATCATAGTGGCAGTAGTTCTCTGTGTTGTGGTATTTTATTTCCGTAAGCAGCTGGCCAGGGAATCCATGATGATGAAATATGGTGTCAGTCTGTTGGCAGGTGGCGCCGTAGGAAATCTTTATGATAGATTGCAAAGCGGCTTGGTGGTAGATTTTTTCGATTTTAGGGTGTGGCCTGTGTTCAATATAGCAGACATTGCTATATGTGTAGGGGCAGCCCTTATAGTAATGGACATTTTCTCCAGGAGGAACGAGAATGACACTGACCTTCAAGGCTGATACCGATAATGAACGCCTGGATGTGTTTCTTACCAGAATGCAGCCGGATTTTTCCCGTTCCCATATTCAGAAGCTGGCGGCAGATGGCTGTGCTGCTGTAAATGGCAAAGTCAGAAAGGGTAATTATCGTCTGCATTTGGATGATGAGGTGGAGCTGTCAGTTCCTGAGGCAGAGACTGTGGAAATTCTCCCAGAGGATATCCCTTTGGATATTCTTTATGAGGATAATGATATTATTGTAATCAACAAAGCCCGGGGGATGGTGGTTCATCCTGCTGCGGGTATCAATTCCGGGACCCTTGTAAATGCTCTTATGTATCATTGCAAGGACCTTTCAGGAATAAATGGGGAAATCCGTCCGGGTATTGTACATCGTCTGGACAAGGATACCTCCGGTGTCATGGTGGCTGCCAAAAACGATAAGGCTCATATAAGTCTGGCAGAGCAGATTCAGGAAAAGTCTGCCCATCGTGTGTATAATGCCATTGTTTGGGGCAATATCAAGGAGGAAGCGGGGATTATCCGCGGGGATATTGGCCGTCATCCGACTGATCGCAAAAAGATGGCTATTGTGCAGGAAAACGGCAAACCAGCCACGACCCATTTCAAGGTGCTTGAGCGTTTTGGGGATTGTACTTTTATTGAATGTCGTCTGGAAACCGGGCGCACGCATCAGATAAGGGTTCACATGACTCATATCGGACACCCGGTAGTGGGTGATCCTAAATATGGTGCCACCCGCCATGGGAAGGTTAAGGGTAATTTTTCCATTCAGGGTCAGGCCCTTCATTCCATTAGTTTGGAGCTTACCCACCCTACCACTGGTGAGCGTATGACTTTTACTTCCCCGTTGCCTGAGGACATGGAGAAGATATTAAAAAAGCTGCGTAATCATTAAATGTTAAAATGATAATGAGGGGATGAATAGGATGACAACTTTTATTGATAAGACAGTTCTTCTGGATGAGCAGGCCATGCATCGTGCCTTGGTTCGTATAGCCCATGAAATCCTTGAAAAAAATAAGGGCGTAGATGATATTGTGTTGGTTGGTATTCGTTCCCGTGGTGTGCCTTTGGCTGAGCGGGTAGCAGATGCCATTGAGAATATCGAGGGCAAGCGTCCACCTGTTGGCGTTCTCGATATTACCCTTTATCGGGATGATTTATCTATTTTGTCCTATCAGCCTATTGTTAGGCCGACTACCATGCCGGTGGATATCGACAACAAAATTATTGTATTGGTTGATGATGTGCTTTACACTGGCCGAACCATTCGTTCTGCTCTGAATGCCATAATTGATATGGGCCGTCCAAAGTCAATTCAGCTGGCTGTTCTCATTGACCGTGGTCATCGTGAGCTGCCTATAAGAGCAGACTATGTTGGTAAAAATGTTCCTACCTCCTCCAAGGAGTCTGTGAATGTAAAGGTAGTGGAAATAGACGATACTGACCAGGTGGTACTGAGACAGGAAAAAGAATAAAAACAGGAAAAATTTACGCCGTCCAAATGGTAATATATTATCTCGGGCGGCTTTTAAATTGGATAAAATAAAGGAATTTTACTGTTTGATGTAGAAAACCGATAGATAGGAGTTTTCATATTATTTTCATTTTTATTTGATTAGATAATTCAGAGTGTTTTACTCGGATTTAAAATGAATCTTTAAAAGAATTCGTGTATATGTAAATGGAGGAAAAAGATGAAAGAAATTAATGAGCAGAGACTTACTGGTGAGAGAGCATTGTTCATGGGTAAGGATTTGGAGATAAAGAACTGTATTTTCGCTGATGGAGAGTCACCATTAAAGGAGAGCCGGAACATTCATATTGAAAATTCCAGCTTTCAATGGAAGTACCCTCTGTGGTATAGTAAGGACGTTACTGTAAAAAATAGTGCTGTTTTTGAAATGGGGCGGGCCGGTATCTGGTACACGGACAATGTGTCCTTTGAGGATGTGCTTTTTGAGGCACCAAAGGGCTTCCGCCGTTGTAATGGGATCAAGCTGACCAATGTAGATTTCCTTCAGGCGGAGGAAACCCTGTGGCATTGCAACGACATTGAGATGAATCAGGTTACTGCCAAGGGCAACTATTTTGCCCTGGACAGCAAAAATATAAAAATTGACGGCTTTAATCTGGCGGGGAATTATTCCTTTGATGGCTGCGAGAATGTTGAAATCCGCAATGCCAAGATGATTTCCAAGGATGCCTTTTGGAACTGTAAAAACGTTACTGTTTACGATTCCTATATCTGCGGTGAGTATATCGGCTGGAATTCGGAAAATGTTACCCTGGTGAATTGCACCATTGAGAGCAATCAGGGCTTCTGCTATATGAAGAATGTTACCCTGAAAAACTGCCGATTACTTAATACGGATTTGGCCTTTGAATATGTTTCTGATATTGATGCAGAGATTACCACCAAGGTGGTCAGCATCAAGAATCCAATTTCCGGTCGAATCAAGGCTGCAGGTGTGGAGGAGCTTATCTTTGATGATCCTGCCATTGATAAGGATGCCACGGAACTGGTTTTTACAGATAATAAATAATAGAGAAATAGTTTACCAAGGAATGTTTGAATGAATATCATAAGTGTAATCCATAATGAAGAAGAACTGCATTGGCGGCAAATGCTAAAGTGCGTATGGAGCCTAAGTATTCCAGCAATGCTGGCTCAAACAACATATATTGTTATGGAATACATAGATGCTGCCATGGTGGGAAGCCTTGGGGCAGCAGCCTCTGCCTCCATAGGTTTGGTGGCACCTGTATTGTGGTTTTTGTATGGTATAGGAATGGCAGCTGTTCAGGGCTTTTCCGTTCAGGTGGCACAGTTTATCGGCGCCAAGAAGCTACAATATTCCCGTGACACTTTTAGACAGGGATTGATATGTGTCACGGCTTTTGCTGTGCTTATATCCGTAATAGGCGTATACATAAGTCCTTATCTGCCAGGATGGCTGGGAGCTGCTCCGGAAATTTATGTGGGGGCATACGATTACTTTAGGGTGTACATGTTTGGTATGCCTATAGTTATACTGCGTATTTTGTCCACTGCTATGTTGCAAAGCTCTGGTAGTATGAAATCTGCCAGCTTCTTTAACAGCATAATGTGTGTACTGGACATAGGATTTAATGCCCTGTTTATTTTTTCCTCCGGTTATGTTTCCGTATTGGGGATAGATGTGTGGTGGCCTGGATTTGGCCTTGGGGTTAAGGGGGCTGCTTTGGGTACAGTCGCTGCTGAAGGGGTTACCGCCTGTATTTTGCTATATTTGGCAATGCTCAGGAGAAAATATACCCGTCAGAAGGATGGTATGAAATGGAAGCTTACCCGGGAGTGTTTGGGAGATGCCTTGAAAATTAGCTGTCCTATAGCTCTTGAACAGGGAGTTCTCACGGGAGCTATGATTGCTATGATGATCATTGTGGCTCCTTTGGGTACTGTGGCCATTGCTGCAAACTCCTTTGCTATAACGGCGGAATCCTTTTGCTATATGCCGGGCTACGGTATAGCCATTGCAGCAACAACTTTGGTAGGGCAGAGTATTGGTGCTCAAAAAAAGGCTTTTGCAAAGGGCTTTGCCTGGTTTTCCTTGGGAACTGGTATGTTTACCATGGGAGCATTGGCTGTTATTATGTATGTGTTAGCTCCTGAGGTATTTGCCTTCCTGACACCGGTTAAGACTGTTCAGGACCTTGGTACCGATGTGCTGCGTATTCAGCTGCTGGCGGAGCCTCTTTTTGCTGCATCCATAGTGGGAGCAGGTGCCTTGCGTGGAGTAAGGGATACTCTGTTTTCCAGTGTTATGAATCTGGTAAGCGTATGGGGTGTTCGCATTCCTATTGCATTATATTTGGTCGATATTTACGGACTGCATGGCGTATGGACCGCTATGTGTCTTGAAATATGTTTTAGAGGGTTACTTTTCCTGGTTAGAATCTATAAACAAAAATGGGAAAATAGGGGGTCAATGGAGTGAAGTATGATTTTGACAAGGTGATTAATCGGCGTAACACTAATTCTCTGAAATGGGATGTGGGGGAAAATGAGCTGCCAATGTGGGTGGCAGATATGGATTTTCCAGTGGCACCTCCCGTTATGGAGGCAATTCAGGAGAAGCTGAAGGTAGGGGCATTGGGATATTCCATAATACCAGAGACCTGGAATGGGGCCTATGTCGCTTGGTGGAGAGAGCGCCATAATTTCCGGATTCAGTCAGAATGGCTGGTATTTACAACAGGGGTATTGCCTGCTATTTCGTCGGCGGTGAGAAAGCTCACCAGTCCTGCGGAAAAGGTACTGATTCAGACACCGGTGTATAATAACTTCTTTAACTCTATTGTTAATAATGGACGCTTTGTTGTAGAAAGTCCTCTTAAATACGACGGTAAAAACTATTCCATGGACTTTGAACGGCTGGAGGAGGATTTATCTGATCCCCAGGTCAGTCTGATGATTCTTTGCAATCCTCAAAATCCTTCAGGCCATTTGTGGAGCAGCTATGAGCTGTTTAAGGTAGGTGAGCTTTGTGCCAAATATAACGTCACGGTAATTGCAGACGAAATCCATTGTGATCTCACGGATCCGGGAAAGGAATACATTCCCTTTGCATCTGTGTCTGATACCTGTCGGGATATCAGTGTAACCTGCCTGGCTCCAACAAAGACCTTTAATATGGCAGGAGTAAACTCAGCGGCGGTTATGGTGCCAAATGATTATTTGCGCCATAAGATGTGGCGGAGGCTGAATACTGATGAAGTGGCTGAACCAAACATTATAGCCATTGAGGCCACTATAGCTGCCTTTAATCATGGAGCAGAGTGGCTTGATGAGCTTCGGGAATATATTTATGAAAACAAGAAGGTATGTCAGGAGTATATGGAGAAAAATATACCTGATGTATATATGGTTCCGTCGGATGCTACTTACCTGTTATGGCTTGATTGCTCCAGCTTCTGTGAAGATTCTGTGGAGCTGATGGAGTTCATACGGAAGGAGAGCGGTTTGTATTTGTCCGAGGGGGCAGAATATGGTGCTGTTGGCAGACAATTTTTGCGGATGAATATTGCCTGTCCTAGATCAGTGTTGATGGATGGTTTGGAAAGACTGAGAAATAGCATTAAGTCATATATAAAAATTAGTGAATGATTTATTGCGGAGGGGATTATATGGACTCACAGGATAACAAAAAGCTTGTTATTGAGGCGACACTGGAAAATTTAGTTAAAGTAAATGATTTTGTGGAGGAATTTTTAAAGGAAAAGGAATGCTCCCCTAAAGTCAGAATGCAGTTAGAGGTCGTGGTGGAGGAAATTTTCACCAATATAGCCAACTATGCCTATGGTGATGATGCTGGAAAGGTCACTATTGAGGGGTGTCTGGAGGATGATGCGGCTAAATTCAGATTAAAATTTATGGATAAGGGAGTCCCCTATAATCCACTGAAGCAACCGGATCCTGATATAACCATGGGGGCTAACGAAAGGCCTGTAGGGGGATTGGGAATATTTTTGGTAAAAAATAATGTTGATGATATATCCTATCAGCACGAGGATGGACAAAATATTCTTACAATTGTTAAAGCAATTTAGCAGAAGTACAATGGCGTTATAAAAGAAAAGTGCTGATATAGCCGAAAGGGGACATTGTTTTATGGAAATCAAAAAGGAATTAAATGGCAATAAATTGAAAATTTCACTGGAGGGCCGTTTGGATGCTGTGTCTGCCGGTGATTTGGATAAGGTTGTTCAAAGTGACCTTAACGAAGTTGAAGAACTGACCTTTGATTTTGCTAATCTTGATTTTGTGGCATCAGCAGGCCTTCGTGTATTGTTGGTGGCCCAGAAACGCATGAATAAGCAGGGTACCATGAAAATATTCCATGTTAATGAGGATGTAATGGATGTTTTGGAGATGACAGGATTTTCAAATTTCCTGGATATTGTAGACTGATTTATCAGGTATATTATTTTTATGTTTTAAATTTTTGTTTGAGATGTGGTGTTTTATAGAAACACTAAAGGTGATTTTATATGAATGAGAAGATATACTCATTATGGTTTTTAAAAAAGGGCAGTATAAGAAATCGGGTTTTTCGTCTTATACTTTTGGGTAGTCTGACTATACTGGTGGTTATGGGGCTTTTGGTGGCTTATGGGCTCTATACCATGAATAGTGTTTTCATGACTCAAAGTGATCAGCTAAGTGGTACTTCCGCAGGCTATATAGAAGACGTAACCAGTCAGCAAATAACCGGGCGGCTCACGGATGTGGCCAAAACCCGCGCCCTTGCCATTGAGACAGAGATCTGGAGTATAACTAATGATACAAATTATTTGGCCTATGGGGTTGAAAATGTAGTTAAACATCCTGAATTTTATGCACAGCGCACCTTGCCTGATCCAAGATTTCAGAAGATACGGCCAGGAGAGGTATATATCCATCAAGGTGGCAGCTTGCAGGCCTCAGGGGTTTCACCTTCTTTGCAGCATGAAATAGGCATAATGTCCAATGTGGCTTCTTATATTGAGCCCATGGCCAGACAATATAATCAATTTGAGTCGTCCTTATTTGTAGGCTCCAAGAACGGATATATCATTGCAGCGGATAACGCACCGGGCAAGGACTATATTAATATGACGGAGGATTTTCTGAATGCCTATGAGCCTACGGAACGCAGCTGGTATAAGAATACACGGGAACGTGGCACCATAACCTTCAATGATATATATGTGGGGGCCGATGGCTATCCTAGCTTCACCTGCTCCGCGCCATACGAGGACAATGATGGCTTTGCAGGGGTAGTGGCTATTGCCTGTTCAGTAAAATCTGTTTCTGATATTATGGATAATTCCCTTATGGGCAAATCCGGTATCAGCTTTGTGTTAAGCGATAAGGGAAAGATAATGCTGTCCACTAATCATGAGGGGCTCATGAATGATGTTGATGGAAAGGATTTGCGTAAGGAAAGTAATGAGAGCCTGGCTAATGCAGTAGGAAAAATGATTTCCGGGGAGAGCGGCTGGCAAATCGTGGAGCTGGATGGGCAAGAATATTTTCTGGCCTATGCTCCTATGCAGAAGATAAAATGGAGCTTTGGTACCATTATAGCCATAAACGAGGTTATGACCCCTGTGCAGACTGCCCGTCAGCATATTGTTGGTCAGGTGGGCGAATTTAAGGATATGATGAATGACCAGGTGGTGAAATTTGTGCTGGTGGCCATAATCAGTATATGGTCTACACTTATACTGCTGTTTAATTTAACCTCCTGGCTTACTGACAAATTCGTTGCGCCGATTAAGGAGCTTACTGGTGGAGTAGGGGAAATTGCTGCCGGTAATCTGGAAAAGAAGATTTCCATTCCTACCGGGGATGAGCTGGAAACCTTGGCTAATGCTTTTAATAACATGACAGATAAGCTGCAAAACTATATGTCACATCTTACCAAGGTAACCATGGAAAAGGAGCATATTGCAACTGAGCTGGCAGTAGCTACCAATATTCAGGAAAGTATGCTGCCCCATATATTCCCTTTTGCACCGGAGCGTAAGGAATTTGATATTTACGCCACTATGCAGGCGGCCAAGGAAGTTGGGGGAGATTTCTACGATTTTTATTTGATGGATGATGAGCATTTGCTTGTTACCATTGCAGATGTTTCCGGCAAGGGAGTTCCGGCAGCTTTGTTTATGGTTATTGCCAAGACAATGTTGAAGAACTCTGTTCTTTCTATGGATAATGAAAAGAATTTAGCTGATGTGATGGCAAGAACCAATGATCAGCTCTGCCAGAACAATGATGCCATGATGTTCGTAACTGCATTCATGGGTATATTGAACCTTACCACTGGAAGGTTTAATTATATTAATGCTGGTCATAATCCACCAGCATTATATAAAGCCAATGAAAACAGATTTGATTACCTGTCTGTGGAGCGAAATTTCGTTATGGGTGGTATGGAAAATATCAAGTATAAGGGACAGGAGCTGACTCTCTGCAAGGGAGATCGGCTGGTGTTGTATACTGATGGTGTTACGGAAGCCCTTAATGAATCCAGTGAGCTTTTCGGTGAAGAAAGATTACTGGATACGCTTAACAAAACAAATTCAAATGAAAATAGTGCACAGAATCTTCTTTTGGAATTAGAGCAGGTACTCAATGATTATGTTGGCGATGCGGAACAGTCTGATGATATTACTATGCTGGCTCTTGTCTATAACGGACCGGAAAAAGCATAAATTCATAGGGGGATGGGGCTATTATGGCAGAAAAAATGTTATTTCCTAGTCTACCCACGGAATACAAGACTTCTTTAGCTGAGTTGTACAATCAGCAGGAAAATGTTTTGGCGCACAATATTGAATATCTACGGGAGCTGTCGGCTGAGGAAAAGGGACTTTTCAGCACAAAAGGAGGGGCAGCTCCTATAGGCTCTGTACTGCAAATAATCTATAAAATAAGCGGTAAGCTGTTGCCTTTACATTTTAATGTGGCAGTGGACAGGGCCTTTGCACGGGAAGAAATATTGAGGACCAACTACGTCCTGATTAACGGTATGATGATGGCGGTGGTTAAGAAGAAGCGGAATCCTCCTCTTGAAATCGTTTATCACAATATGAAGGATTTAAGTGATGATGAGCTTGATGTTGAGCTGCAAAGAAATATTGCAGCTGATCAACGCCTTGGCTTTGATCTGCTCAGTGGGCAGCTGGTGCGTTTTTCTGTGTTTAATACAGGTGAAGATGAATATGCAGTAATTGTTACCGCCTTGGAGGCTGTGGCCCTTAAGCTGGATTTCCACAGGATTTTTAGGGCTGCATTAAAGCTGCCTCAGCCAGAGGATATGTCCAAAATTGTGGATGCTGTGGTGGGCGGTAATGGATTAATGACAACGCCAGTAAAAAACTACTGGGAGAAGATGCTCAGCAATTTACCACCGATGCCTAAAATTCCTCATTTGAATTCACAGACTGCAAATGGGAAGTACAGTGAAGAAGCATATTTAGCCCATATTCCCCGTGATATATTGTCAGATTTGCGAAGTAAAGCAGAGTCAAATAAAATATTGTTGATGTCCATGCTGCAGACAGCTTGGGGGTTATTGCTGCAACAAAGCAATTCTGTCAATAATGTGAGCTATTGTCTTTTGGTTCCTCAAAAGAAGAAAAGTATTCCAGGGGCACAAAGTCTTGTACCTTTCTTGCTTAAAGCAGAGGATAATCCTACTGTAAAGACATTGGTGAACAGCGCATTTAAGCAGTTTGTAGTTTCTCAGCCCTATGCTTCTTTGGGGCGGGAGGATATTATTGATTTGCTGGGCAAACATAACGAGCCCTTTGATCATTTTTTGAATTTCTATGATTTTCTGGCGGAAACTAAGCCATATTCCAAGGTGAAGGGAACCGGTGATGGCACTATAGTCAGCCAGAAGCATTGGGATGTGCGGGATGTTATTTTGGATGTTTCCTTTCGCAATGAAGGAAATCAGGCGATAATTTCCGTTGGTTACAATGGTGAGGCTTATCTGCAAAATGACATAGCTATTTTGCTACAGCATTATCTGTTGGTTTTACAGCAGATGCTTACCGACTGGAATGAACCTGTTGAATACTTCATGGAACGACTGAAAAAACGTTGGGAAGCCAAATTCCAGGAGCTGGATGAATCTCAGGAGGATTCCAGGTCTATTATACAGGATGCCCTGTCCAGAATTGCCTTATTTCAGGAATGTGAACAGGGAATCATTCAGCTGTTTATTCTTGGGGCAAAGCTATATACAAAATTTGAGGGTGACCGTATATCTGAGCATGAGGTTGAAAACCAGCTGGTATTCGTATTGTCGGGAAAAGTGGCCCGCAGTATAGAATGTGGTGATGGCTGGTATAATACTTTGGATATACTAAAAGAAAACAGCTGGATAAATGAAAACGTTATGCTGCCAAAGCATAAGGTGAAAATTTCAGCCGAGGTTATTACTGAGCAGTCTACAATTCTGGTTGTACCTTTGGTAAATTTGATGTCTACCCTTAAGAAGTCACCTCTTTTGGCCAAGAATATTATATATCATGTTATGAGGCAGCTTGAGAAATATCAAAGACTGTGGATACAGTCATAAATGATAATATATAAGCAAACTGTCAATAATGGATCTGAGATTAGTAATACTAAAAATAAAAGGCTGTGATAGTTAGATGAGTATATCATCTGGCTATCACAGCCTATTTTTGCAATTGGAATAAGAATTATGATTTTGTGAGTATGGTATACAATACCAGCTGGAAGGCGGCTACGAACTTGGCCACGGCGGAAATGGTATTTATGAAATCCATATCCCTCTCAGTCATGCGCATGAATCTCTTTAATACATCATCCCTTATATTTGGAATTCTGAGAGCAGCTGCAATCTTCATAGTCTGTCTGAAGGATACAATCTGATCGATGAAGAAAACCAGCACAAAAGCCAGGAATAGAAGGATTCTGGTATAAAAGTTCTCCTCCATGGTGTAGGCGTAAGTATAAGTCAGATAAAAGCCGATGACATCCAATACCATAACTGCCAGAAAAAGAGCAACCATAGTCTTGCCTACTGCGGCTGGGGTCATGGTACGACACATATCCACCAGCTCATTGTGAATATCCTCCCGTTCCTCATCATTTGAACTAATAAGAACTTTATATAGTGTATACCCGTTGAACAAAATCCAAAATATTGCAAAAGCGTTTACAATTTCCATTGTACGACTCCTTTGAGTTATCCATTGATTATCATATTATATCAAAAATTAATGAAATAATACAGCAATTAACCATTCCAGAGGGAAAATGTTAAAATGCCTTGACTTTTTTATAGGGATAGAATATCATATTTAAGTAAACTGAATATGGACTCATCAAGAGCAGTGGAGGGACTGGCCCTGTGAAGCTGCGGCAACCATTGATGTGCTTGAATATCAAAACGGTGCTAATTCCTGAAGGCTATTGGCCTTAAGATGAGAGATTTTTATAAGCTCTCTCTTTGAAGAGGGTTTTTTATTTTTGTAATTTCTTTTGCAGATACAATAAGGTGTTTTCATATTTCAGGAAATGAATTCTTTATTTTAAGGAGGCGTTTAAATGGCTAAGCGTTTATTGTTTACTTCTGAGTCTGTTACTGAGGGACATCCTGATAAAATTGCAGACCAGATTTCTGACAGCATTCTTGATGCTATTCTTGAGAAGGATCCTATGGGCCGTGTTGCTTGTGAGACTATGGTAACCACTGGCCAGGCCCATATTGCCGGTGAGATTTCCACCAGCTGCTATGTAGATATATCCAAGATTGTTCGTGAGACTATCCGTAATATTGGCTATACCCGTGCAAAGTTCGGTTTTGATGCTGATACCTGTGGTATTCTCATTTCTCTTGATGAGCAGTCTCCTGATATTGCCCAGGGCGTAGACAAGGCTTTGGAAGCCCGTGAGGGTGATATGAGTGAGGAGGAAGCAACTGGTGCCGGTGACCAGGGTATGATGTTCGGTTTTGCTTGCAATGAGACCCCTGAGTTTATGCCAACTCCAATTGCTTTGGCACATCGCCTGTCCCGTCGTTTGACTGAGGTTCGCAAGAACGGTACTCTGCCATATCTCCGTCCGGACGGCAAGACCCAGGTTACTGTTGCTTATGAGAATGGCAAGCCAGTAGCTATTGATACCATTGTTATTTCTACCCAGCATGACGAAAAGATTAGTCTGGAGCAGATTCGCAAGGATCTTATTGAGCATGTTGTAAAGCCGGTTATTCCAGCTGAGCTTCTCAGTGACGATACCAAGTATTTTATTAACCCAACCGGCAAGTTTGTTATTGGTGGTCCTCAGGGAGACTGCGGTCTCACTGGCCGTAAGATCATTGTTGATACCTATGGTGGTATGGCCCGTCATGGCGGTGGCGCATTCTCTGGTAAGGATCCAACAAAGGTTGACCGTTCTGGTGCCTATGCAGCCCGCTATGTTGCAAAGAATATTGTTGCAGCTGGTTTAGCTGACAGGGCCGAGGTTCAGCTGGCTTATGCCATTGGCGTAGCCAAGCCTGTATCCATTATGGTTGATACCTTTGGTACTGGTAAGGTTGATGACCGTACTCTGGAGGAGCTGGTTCAGAAGAACTTCGATTTGCGTCCTGCTGGAATTATCAAGATGCTGGATCTACGTCGCCCAATCTATGCCAAGACTGCAGCTTATGGTCACTTTGGCCGTACTGATGTCGATCTTCCTTGGGAACACACTGATAAGGCTGAGGCACTGAAGACTCAGGCTGGTATCTGATGTATTTGAATACTGATTAATTAGCTAAGTGGGGCACAAGAAATTGTGCCTCATTTTCTTTTAGTATCAAAAGGTTTCTATATAAAAAACAATTGACAATGGAAAGCGTCTATAATAATATTAGTATGCTGAAATTTAAGATGAAGTTATTGTGAGGGGAGCGTTGGACTCCTTTTTCTATGTATGGGAGGAATTTTAATACTATGAGTAAGAATGAAAATTTGAGAAATATCGCGATTATTGCTCACGTTGACCATGGTAAGACTACATTGGTAGATGCAATGTTGCAGCAGAGCCACATTTTCCGTGAAAATGAGCAGGTTGCAGAGCGCGTAATGGACTCCGGTGATTTGGAGCGCGAGCGTGGTATTACTATTCTTTCCAAGAATACAGCAGTTATGTATGAGGGTACCAAGATTAACATTGTTGATACCCCGGGCCATGCCGACTTCGGTGGTGAGGTGCAGCGCGTACTGAACATGGTTGATGGCGTAGTTCTGCTGGTAGATGCCTTTGAGGGGCCAATGCCACAGACTAAGTACGTTCTTCGCAAGGCATTGGAGCAGGGCCTTAAGCCTATCGTTGTTATCAATAAGATTGACCGTCCGGACCAGCGTGTGGATGAGGTTTATGATGAGGTTCTGGAGCTGTTCATGGAGCTGGATGCAGATGATGATCAGCTGGATTTCCCTTGTATTTATGCCACTGCCCGTGATGGTATTGCCAAGTACAGCATGGAGGACGACAACGATAATCTGAAGCCACTCATGGAGACTATTGTTAAGGAAATTCCTTGCCCACAGGGTGACGCAGATGGTCCTCTTCAGATGATGGTTACTACCTTGGAGTCTGATGAATATGTTGGTAAGCTGGCAGTCGGCAGAATTATTCGCGGCAGCGTAAAGCCAAACCAGTCCGTAGTATTACTGGATGGGGATTCCCAGACCAAAGCTAAGATCGGTAAAGTATACGCATATCAGGGCCTGAACCGTGTAGAGGTTCAGGAGGCTAAGATGGGTGAAATCGTCTGCCTCACTGGCCTTGGTAATGTAAGTATTGGATATACAGTAGCAGATGCCGAAAATCCTGAGGCATTGCCTACTATTAATATTGACGAGCCAACTCTGTCCATGACCTTTGGTGTTAATACCAGCCCATTTGCAGGCCGTGAGGGTCAGTTCGTTACCTCCCGTCATCTTCGTGACCGTCTTTACAAGGAAGTGGAGACTAATGTTTCCCTTCGCGTCGAGGAGACTGATTCCGCAGATGTATTTAAGGTTAGTGGCCGTGGTGAACTGCATCTTTCCATCCTCATTGAGACCATGCGTCGTGAGGGCTATGAGCTTCAGGTCGGTAAACCGGAGGTAGTATATAAGGAGATTAATGGCCAGAAGTGTGAGCCTATGGAGAATCTCACCGTTGAGGTTCCTCAGGAGTATATGGGTACTGTTATGGAGTCCCTTGGAACCCGTAAGGCAGAGCTGGCCAACATGACTGAGGTTTCCGGCTACATGCGGATGGAATTCCTTATTCCTGCCCGTGGCCTTATCGGCTTCCGCAGTGAGCTTTTGACCAACACCAAGGGCAATGGTATTATGAACCATGTATTCTCCGGCTATGTACCGTACAAGGGCGATATCCCAGGCCGTACCCGTGGTTCTCTGGTAGCCTTTGAGCAGGGTGAGACCACAGGTTATGGAATCTTTAACCTTCAGGATCGTGGTACCATGTTCATTTCCCCTGGCCAGGCTGTATATGAGGGCATGATCGTTGGCGAGAACTCCCGTGATATCGATATGGATATTAATCCATGCAAGGCAAAGCATGTTTCCAACATGCGTACTTCTGCATCTGATGAAGCTATCAGACTGACTCCACCTCGTATTTTGAGCTTGGAGCAGGCTCTTGAGTATATTAACGATGACGAACTGGTGGAGGTAACTCCTGACAGCATTCGTCTGCGTAAGACCATTCTTGACAAGGTTGTTCGCGGTAGAGCAAGCAAGAACGCTCGTAAAGAAAGCTGATTATGGCTTTTGCAGGTACCTTCGTCGTAGGTCTAAAGACTCATTTTTGAAAATAATAAAAAAATTCGCAAAAACAGCAGGACAAAACCTGCTGTTAGCGAATATAATAGAAAGTAACCCAACTTGGGCTTATGATTAAGAACTTATATTTTTAATTTATTTCATTCTTTTTATTTTAATGATTCTGGACTTATATTAATGGAGGGCGGACGTTGTGAGTATTCTGAAGAAACTGGAAGACTTCTTCGCACCGGTTGAGGTTGAAGATGAACTGTTTGTTGATGAAGAAGAGGTAGTTGAGGAGCAGGTTGAGCGTAAAGTTGTAGGGGGTAGCACTGCCAGTGCTGTTAAGCCAGCTCCAGCACCTGTAAAAAGACCTAATCTTACATTGCACACCAATAACAGTCATCGTGCTGCTGAAATGAAGATTAAGATTTTCATGCCACAGCGTTTTGATGATGTTCGTGAAGTTGCTGACGCTTTGAAGGCTAAGAATTCAGCTATTGTTAACTATGAGCGTGTGGAGCTTCCTGAACAACAGCGTATTTGTGATTTCCTGAATGGTGTTTGCTATGTTCAGGATGGTTTTGTTCATCGTATTTCCAACACCATGGTTCTTTATGCACCAAATGGCGTTGAGATTAACGAGATGAAATCTGTAGCTGCTACATTGTAATATTTGGCGATTTTTGAGACTGTTGCGCTAGTAACAGTCTCTTTTAGCTTGCTGTTCTGATTGACAAAGAGCAGGTTTTTACTTATAATATTCTAGTAAATTTTGTATTTTATGTGAGTGCCCCATGCGGCACTCATTATTTATTGAGTAAAGGAGTTTTTAGTAATGGCAGACAAGAGCGTACTTCTTACCGCAGACGGTTTGAAAAAACTACAGGAGAAACTTGATCATTTAAAAAGTGTAAAACGACTTGAGGTAGCTGATCGTCTGAAAGCTGCTATTGCTCTGGGGGACCTTTCCGAGAACTCCGAGTATGATGACGCTAAGAATGAGCAGGCTTTCCTGGAAGGTGAAATCGCTGAGCTGGAGGAAAAAATCCGCAATGCCAAGATAATCGAAAATAGTGCTGACAGCAATGTAGTATCCATGGGTTCCAAAATCGTATTGAAGGATTTGGAGTTCAATGAAACTGATGAGTATCAGCTGGTTGGCTCCACCGAAGCAGATCCTGATGAGGGCAAGATTTCCAATGAGTCCCCGGTAGGTGCGGCTATTATTGGCAAGTCCGTAGGTGAGGTCGTAGAGGTTCATGTTGGTGAGAACATCATCAATTATGAGATTATGGAAATTAAGCACTAAAAAATAGGAGAATGTAAAGTGGCAGAAAATAAGGAAAATGCTCCTGTTCAGCAGGATATGAATGAATTGTTGAAGGTACGCCGTGATAAGCTGGCAGCCTTCAGAGAAATGGGTGTAGCTCCTTTCGGCCATCGTTTTGAGGTTTCTCATCATAATGCTGCAATTTTGGAGCAGTATGCAAATCTTGAAGGCGAGGATGAAAGCGAAGAAGAAGTGTCTATTGCCGGACGTCTTATGGCTATCCGTGGACATGGCAAGGCCAGCTTCTCTGTTATTATGGACCGCACCAGCCGTATTCAGATTTATTTTAAGCTGGATGTATTGGGTGAGGAGAAGTACAAGCAGTTCAAGCTCTTGGATATCGGTGATATTATTGGCGTAAAGGGTCATGTATTCCGTACCCGTCGCGGTGAGCTTACTGTTCGTGTAGATGACTTTGATCTCCTTTCCAAGTCTCTTCGTCCGCTTCCTGAGAAATTTCATGGCCTCACCGATACCGAAATTCGTTATCGTCAGCGCTATGTAGATCTTATTATGAACCCTGAGGTTATGAATACCTTTGTGGCTCGTACCAATATTATAAAATCTATCCGTAACTATTTGGATTCCCGTGACTTCCTGGAGGTTGAGACTCCTGTATTGGGTACTATCGCTGGTGGTGCAGCAGCACGTCCGTTTATCACCCATCATAATACACTTGATCTGGATATGTACCTCCGCATTGCAACTGAGCTTAATTTGAAGCGTTTGGTTGTAGGCGGTATGGAGCGCGTATATGAAATTGGCCGTGTATTCCGTAACGAGGGCATGGATGTACGCCATAATCCTGAGTTTACCTCTATTGAGATTTATCAGGCCTATGCTGATTATAATGATTTGATGGATGTTACTGAGGGTATTGTCCGCGATGCAGCCATGGCTGTATGCGGCAGTCTGCAGGTTGATTATCAGGGTACCACCATTGATTATTCCAGCTTTAAGCGCATCAGCATGAATGACGCTGTTAAGGAAGCAACAGGCAAAGACTTCATGAGCTGTGAAACCGTGGAGGAAGCCAGGGCTATGGCGGATGAAATCGGCGTGCCTTACGAGAAGCGGTTTGGCATCGGTGGTATTTTGAATGCAGCCTTCGAGGAAAAGGTGGAGGAAACCTTGATTCAGCCGACATTTATTACCGGTCATCCAACTGAGATTTCTCCATTGGCTAAGCGCAATCCTGAGGACCCACGTATTACCGACCGTTTCGAGTGCTTCGTATATGGCCGTGAATTGGCTAACGGCTTTACCGAGCTCAATGACCCTATTGACCAGGAGGGTCGTTTCCTCGATCAGTTGAAGGCCCGTGAAGATGGTGATGATGAAGCCCATATGATGGACCGTGACTTTATTACTGCCCTCGAATATGGTCTGCCACCAACAGGTGGTCTGGGTATCGGTGTGGACCGTCTTGTTATGTTCCTCACTGACAGTGCATCTATCAGAGATGTATTGTTATTCCCAACCATGAAGCCTTTGGCTGAATAATTTAATATTTTGTTTAGTTTTTTTGAGCTGTTTCCTTTGGGAGGCAGCTCTTTTTTGTTTTACAAAAACTGTGGGCATAGGAGGCCTGAAGATAATCCTGTTGGGCTGTTGTATGGAAAAATAAATTCTTATTTTATCGTTGTTTTCCTCTTAATCTTGATTAATTATGATTTATTTTGACTGATTTTGGTTGACTTTGACTGATTTTGGTTGTAATATAATCACAGAAATTATTTTTAGGAGAGTGATAGCCGTGCTTACCGAGGAGAGGTATGCTGCTATTTTGCAGATTTTGGCGGAAAAAAAGGCGGTGACGGTTCTTGAGCTGACCAAAGCCTTACAGATTTCGGAGTCCACAGTGCGCCGTGATTTGACCGCTCTGCATCGCAGCGGCAGACTGTACAAGGTATACGGCGGTGCTACCATCATTGATAATAATTATTCAAGTGCAGAGGAAGATATGCAGACCAAATGGGATTTGTATCCTGAGGAAAAGGTTGCTATTGGACGTAAAGCTGCAGAGCTTATCACAAGTGAGGATTTTGTTTACATTGATGCTGGTTCCACCACGTTGCATCTCATTGATTTTTTGACAGATAATAATGTGATCTTCGTAACTAACGGTATGCAACACGCAGTGCGTCTATTAGCCAAGGGCTTCAAGGTGTTCATTATCGGGGGAGCGGTAAAGGCCGTCACTGAAGCTGTTGTTGGTACAGAAGCCTTGAAAAGTTTGGCAAACTACAATTTTACCAAGGGCTTTTTCGGTACAAACGGAATAAGCCCCAAGTCAGGATTCTCCACTCCGGACGCCGATGAGGGGGCTGTCAAATGCGAGGCAATGGCAAGATGTAAGAGTGCCTATGTGCTGGCTGACCGATCGAAGTTTAACAAGATTTCCCCCATTACCTTTGCTGGTATTTCCAGCGCCACTATAATAACAGGACGGCTGGAGGATAAGAAATATCGTGATTATACCACCGTCTTGGAAGGAGAGTGAAGGAATGATTTATACTGTAACCTTTAATCCGTCACTGGATTATATTCTGCGTCTTGACCATTTTGCTGCCGGCGAAATAAACCGGGTGAGCTATGAACAGATTTTAGGTGGCGGCAAGGGAATAAATGTATCCATTGTGCTGAAAAATCTTGGTCATGATAGCACTGCCCTTGGGTTTGTGGCTGGCTTCACTGGTGAGGAGATCAAGAGGCAGCTGCAGGAGTTTGGCGTAAAAAACGATTTTGTTCAGCTGGAGCAGGGGTTCAGCCGTATAAATGTGAAGGTTAAGGCTGACAAGGAAACAGAAATAAACGGACAAGGACCGGATATCAGCGATAAAAAACAGACGGAGCTTTTTTCAAAATTGGATAAACTGGTGGCAGGGGATACCCTGGTATTGGCCGGTTCAATTCCAAAGGCCTTGCCGGATGATATTTATCAGCGTATTATGGCACGGCTTGAGGGGAAGGGAATTCGAATCGTAGTTGATGCAGAAAAGAAGCTGCTTCTGAATGTTTTGCAGTATCGTCCATTTCTTATAAAGCCAAATAATCACGAGCTTGGGGATATGTTCGGTGTGAAGCTTTCCAGTGACGAGGAAATAATTACCTATGCCAAGAAGCTCCAGGAAAAGGGAGCACAAAATGTTCTGATATCCATGGCTGGGGATGGAGCTATTCTTCTAACGGCTGCCGGGGAGTCTTATAGGTGTCCTGCTCCTAAAGGAACTCTTGTGAATTCCGTTGGTGCAGGGGATTCTATGGTGGCTGGGTTTATCACAGGCTTTATGGAATCAAATGGGGATTTTGAGAGGGCTTTCCACATGGGCGTGGCCACTGGGTCGGCTTCAGCCTTTAGCGAAAATCTCGCTACCAGGCCGGAGGTGGAAGCGCTGCTGAAAAAAATTGTTTAATTGCCGGTAGGCATTAGAATATAGCATTCATTTATATAATTTTTATAAGGGGAGAGAAAATTATGCGTATTACCGACATGCTCAAAAGTGAGAGCATCATTTTGGGAACCAAGCCAGCGGATAAAAATGCCGCCATCAATCAGCTGGCCGACCTTATGGAGGCCGGGGGCAATTTGTCCGACAAGGCACAGTATGTGAAGGATGTGCTGGCACGTGAAGCTTCCAGCTCCACAGGGCTGGGTGAGGGTATTGCAACACCGCATGCCAAGAGTGCCGGAGTAAAGACAGCTGGTCTGTCTGCTATGACAGTGCCAGACGGTGTGGATTTTGATTCCGAGGATGGAGAGCCGAGCCGTTTGTTCTTTATGATTGCTGCTCCGGAATCTGCCTATGATGCACACCTGGAAATTTTGTCCAAGCTGGCTACCATGCTTATGGATTCAGATTTTAAGGATGCATTACTGGCTGCCAAGACAAAAGAAGAATTTTTGCGCATCATAGATGACAAGGAAGATGACAAATGCGTTGTTGCCTCAGATGGGGTAACGGCTCCTCCTGATTACATTCAGATTTTGGCAGTAACAGCATGTCCTACGGGTATTGCCCATACCTTTATGGCGGCAGAAAGCCTGGAACAGCATGCTAAAAAGCGTGGTATATCCATTAAGGTTGAGACTAATGGCTCCAGCGGTGCCAAGAATGTGCTGACAGCAAAGGAAATCAGAAAGGCTGATGCCATTATCGTGGCTGCTGATAAGAATGTGGCTATGTCACGTTTTGACGGGAAGCCTGTTGTTATTGCCAAGGTTGCAGATGGTATCAACAAGGCTGATGAGCTTCTTGACCGTGCTTTGTCCGGCAATACCCCGGTTTATCATGCCAGTGGTACTGAAGGTACAGAGGGAGCTGCTGATGTGGAAGGCGAAAGCCTGGGTCGTCAGATTTACAAGCATTTAATGAACGGCGTAAGCCACATGCTACCATTCGTTGTTGGCGGTGGTATTCTTATCGCTTTGGCTTTTCTGTTCGATGATTATTCCATTAATCCAGGTAACTTTGGCTCCAATACTCCGTTAGCGAAGTTCCTGAAGGATATCGGTGGTGCATCCTTCGGCTTTATGCTTCCTATCCTTGCCGGATTCATTGCCATGTCCATTGCTGACCGTCCTGGTCTGGCTGTAGGCTTTGTTGGTGGTGCCTTGGCTAATACCACCGGTTCTGGATTTTTAGGAGCTTTGCTGGCAGGCTTCGTGGCAGGCTACAGTGTAAATCTTTTGAAGAAGGTATTTGCCGCTTTGCCGGAATCCCTGGAGGGTATTAAACCAGTTCTGCTGTATCCGTTCTTTGGTATTCTCATTATTGGTTTTGTCAGCATGTTTATCATTGCACCACCGGTAAGTGCTATTAACACCTGGCTGGTGGATACGCTGAACAACATGGATCCAAATGCTCGTATTCTTTTGGGTATTGTTATGGGTGGTATGATGGCTATTGACATGGGTGGCCCAATCAACAAGGCGGCTTATGTTACTGGAACCGGGCTGTTAGCCTCCGGCCAATTTCATGTTATGGCTGCTGTTATGGCTGGTGGAATGGTACCTCCTCTTGCCATTGCACTTTGTACCACTATTTTCCCTAACCGCTTTACGGAAAGTGAGCGAAAGGCTGGTATCACCAACTATGTTATGGGTATGTCTTTCATAACGGAAGGTGCTATTCCGTTTGCTGCCAGTGACCCACTGCGGGTAATTCCTTCAGTATTTATCGGTGCTGCTACAGCTGGTGCGCTGTCCATGGCCTTTGACTGTACCCTGCAGGCACCGCATGGTGGTATTTTCGTAGTACCTACAATCGGTAATGCCGGCATGTACATTGCTGCTATTCTGATTGGTGCAGTTGTGGGATGCGCTGTGATGTCAGTATTGAAAAAACCGTTGAAAAACTAACATTATTAAAACCGGCTATCATGGTTTTGTGTATACACTTTAATGTGTATTCCGACTATGATAGTCGGTTTTTTGTAACCTTCTGACTATTGAACAAAAGTAAACGTTCAAGTTTACATAAATCTCTAATTTTTTTTTAATACTAGCAGGAATTATGGATATTATGTAGAAATATAAAAGCATGTTCAGAATACCTGAACGAATTTAAAGTTTAATATTGTGCACTGAGGGGTGCGCATGTGAAACGAAAGGGGTAAATTTATTTATGAAGACAAGTAAGAAATTAGCATCCGCATTGATCGCTTTAGGCTTAGCCTTTGGTGCTGTAGGGGCAGACATGGCTACTACTGAGGCCGCTTCCGTTAGTGAGATTGCTCAGATTAACGTAAAGAAGGATGGTTCCAACTTCCAGTATTGGAATCAGGATTCCGCTTCCTTCAAGGCTTTGAAGGCTTATGTTGAGGATGTTACCAATCCTAGCAGCCCTAACTATATTCCTGTAAAGGATCGTGTATGCGTATCTGATATGGATGGTACTTTCTATGGTGAGTTGGCACCTACTTATTCTGAGTGGTATCTGTATTTCCATCGTATCTTCAATGATCCAACCTATACTCCAACCCCAACTGAGAAGGCTTATGCTTTGGAGTGCCTGAAGGCAGCTAAGGCTGGTAAGATTTCCGCTGACATGGATGAAGGTGAAGACCGTGCACAGTCTTATGCTTTCCAGGGTATGACCATGGAGGATTTTGACAAGTATGTAGATGACTATTTCACCAATGCTCCTCTTGATGGTCTCACTAACTGCACCTTCGCAGAGGCTTATTATCTGCCAATGGTAGAGGTTATTACCTATCTCCAGAACAATGGCTTTAACTTCTATGTTGTAACCGGTACTGACCGTCAGCTCGTTCGTCAGGCTCTGAAGGCTCCAATTCCTTCTATCAATGCTGACCATGTAATCGGTACTGACAGCTTACCAGTTATGGAGCGTCAGGGCTGGGCCGGTTCCCAGTACTTCCTCTTCAACGAGGATGGTGCAAAGGATAAGGTAATGCGTGGCCCATTCCAGTTCACTGATAACAAGGCTGGTAAGGTTCAGAATATTGCCAAGGAGATTGGTATTCAGCCAGTAATCGCTCTTGGTAACTCCACTTCTGATGGTTCCATGCTGAACTATACACTCGCTAACCCTAAGTACAAGAGCTTCGCTATGGGCGTATGCTGCGATGATAGCGTTCGTGACTGGGGCTCCAAGGAGAAGGGCGACAAGTTCAAGGCATTCTGTGAGAAGTACGGCATTACCCCAATTTCCATGGCTAATGACTGGAAGACTATCTATGGCTACGATGTAACCAAGACTGCTTCCCAGGAATTCCAGACTGCTAAGGAATTCAAAAAATAATCTTTTGATTATTAAATAACCCATCATTAAAACACATTAAGGCTGTTTGCCAGATGATTTGTTCATTTGCAGACAGCCTTTTTTTATTATAGTGATTTGTTATTGAACTGTTATGGCATTATATGTATA
>NZ_JAZTZI010000052.1:0-2830 GCF_045637405.1 Anaerovibrio sp. | reverse complement strand
CTTAAAGGACGACGCTGTTCTGGAAAAATATCTTCCATGGAATGTGAACCTGCCAACTGAAGAATAATGACACTATACTATGACGCAGCCTACGGGCTGCTTTTTATTTGCTATTGAGGCATATTATATTTTGACGCTTACGTTGTATTATAAAATCGTACATAAGTACTATAAAACCGGTGATGCCCTTTTTTCATAGTATAAGATATAATGTATTGTGCCAGCTGATGAGTGAGTCTATTGTGAATGAAAATAATATTACTGAAATAGTAGAAGAGTTTACGATTAATATAAATAATAGAAAAATGGTTTAGGAGAAAATGGATGGACAGCCAAAACAAACGGTATGGAAAAATTAAAAACGAAAATCTAATTATAGCCTCTAGGATAGTGAGAAGAGACGATGAATTGTATTTTGATGATGAGCAACTTTACACTGAAAATGGATACAAACCAGTTGAATATAAAGATGCTCCTCCAAATAAAGATGGTTATAATTTAGTAAGTGAATGGAAAGATGAAGGAAACAAAATTGTCCAAGAATGGGTTTATCAACCTATTCATGAAGATTATTCGGCTAGGTTGGTACAGGCAATTAGTTCATTTTGCCGAAAAAGTGTAGAGCTAAGACATGGTTTGGAAAAGAATTACGAGAATAACTCTTTAGAAATACAAGCCATAATTCGTGAAAATAACATAGTTGAGCTAATCTATAATTCAAGGGAAGAGAAATTAGATGCAGAGGCTTTATTGAAGATATTACATGAGTGTCATTTGGAATTGCCCAAGTTTATAGATAAGTTAGGGTTACTAGATAAAATAAAAGAACTTGGATACGAAGTATGGAATGAATATATAATTGATAAAACTAAAGAACATACCGGAGATTTTATAAAAAATACTAAAGAACTTACTAATTTAATAATGAGAGATGCAATTGTGATGCCACAGGAAATAAAATATCGGCTATCTAAAATACATCAATTGGAAAGCTTTACAACATTATCAAATACCACAACATATTATATGTCGTTTATATATATGTTTACCCTTTTTGATGAGGTATTATTGAAAACGATAAGACTGATATGCATGCATGAAAAGAAATGGCTAGTTAGTAATTCAAGTATTTTGGCCGCAGATGTGTTGGACTGCAAAACGACCGATGAGTTACATATGAAGTTGGTGGATAAAAAAATAGAGGAATTGGCATGGGGGAGCTATATAAATAAACTGGAGTTCCTTGAAAGCAAAGGCATTGTTATTGATGAAGAGCATAGAAAATTGTTTAAAGATACAATTTTATACTTATCTCTAAAAAGAAATGCTATGGTACATAATGAGGGATTGTGGAATGCTACAATAAAAAGTAAACTAAAACAAACAGAATACTTTGATAAAGTGACTATTGGATGTGAGGTTGATACTTCTATTGAAAGTTATAAAGAAGCAAGTAAAAATATACAACAAGCAGTAGATTATTTATATAAGAAGGTATGTGATAAGTTCCATTTACTTTTTATGATAGATGTGAATTATTATTTTGAAGTGGAAGAAAATTAAACATATTTGAACCTAGATAGGATCTGAAATAGTTAGACAAAAACATTGCTGATAATTTGCCTAAGACTTTAATAATGATTTGGAGCCTCTAAATGAAGTGTTTTTACAGGCAATGAATGATTGTTGAAGGTTTTGGATTAGTGAGGGTGGACTATGATAATTAGTGCCAGCAGGCGGACGGATATACCGGCATTTTACTTCGATTGGTTTTGCCGGAGATTAAAGGCAGGCTATGTGGATGTGGTAAATCCATTCAACCGCAAGCAAGTGAGCCGTATATCCTTGAAACCGGATTATGTAGACTGCATTGTTTTTTGGACCAAGGACCCGGCCCCTATGTTAAAGAGATTGGATAATCTTAAAGACTACAATTATTATGTGCAGGTGTCCTTAACGCCTTACGGACATGATGTGGAGACAAATCTTCGTGATAAAAAAGATATTATCATCACTGTGCAGGAGCTATCTAAGAGAATCGGTCGGGAAAGGGTAGTATGGCGGAATGACCCTATTTTGTTAAATGATGGCTACACAATAGAGGGGGCATCTGGAATGGTTCAAAAATACCCTTGATTCCTTGGTTCCCTGTGTGGAGCGTTGTGTTATCAGCTTTATTGACCTGTATGCCAAGGCGAAAAAGAACACTCAGGGGCTAAATCTCCATGAGCTTTCTGAGGAGGAAATGAATGAGCTGGCGGCAGGAATGTCAAATATTGCCAAGGGGAGTGGTGTTGTACTTCAAACCTGCTCTGAGGCCATTGATTTGGAAAGGTACGAAATAGGCCACGGAGCCTGCATAGATGGAGAATTGGTTGAACGCATAGTTGGCAGGAAACTTAACATCAGCAGGGCCAAAACACAGCGACTACTTTGTAACTGCGTGGAGAGCTTCGACATTGGGCAATATGACACCTGTATTCATGGTTGCCGTTATTGTTATGCTAATGCCAGCTTAGATCGAGCAAAACGGGGCTTTGATAACCATAATATTAACTCGTCAGTAATAACCGGCAGTTTGCTGGGGGATGAACATATTACTGTGCATGAATAGTGTAAATGTATCGCAAGATGTATAATATTATCAGGTAGAAGCTGCCTGTTAGAGGAGATGAGATTTATGGGGATTTATAAACGTCAATCATAATTTGAGCCATTTGCTCATTTGATTTTGAGCCACTAACGCTCACTTGAAAGTGAGCCACCTATACTTCATTTTTGGTACGCGCTAAACGATAAGATTCGCCGTTCATATCCAGCACATATGAAT
>NZ_JAZTZI010000051.1:0-1077 GCF_045637405.1 Anaerovibrio sp. | reverse complement strand
GATTACGCTGAAAAGGCTCAGCAGCAGCTTTTTGAAATTGAAAACTATGATGAGGCAATAGCTTCATTAAATAAAGAAATAGAAGCGGCCCAGGCCAATGCGGAAAAGCTGGCTGAACGTCTCACTTCCTTGCGGGAGCAGGCGGGGGATAGATTGGCCATGGCAATTGAGGACCATCTTCATGCCTTGGGGATGCCTGATGCCAAGTTGGAATTTGCCATTTCATCTGCTCCATTAAACCACTTAGGGGCCGATGCCTTGGATATTCTTTTTTCGGCTAATCCAGGGCAGGAAGCCCGTCCGATTCAGAAAGTTGCTTCTGGGGGTGAGCTGTCCCGGGTAGTATTGGCCATAAAGGCTGTTACTGCTTTTCGGGATGATTCACCAGCCAGCATGGTCTTTGATGAAATCGATACAGGAATTGGTGGCAAAACGGCTCAGATGGTGGCAGAGCGTATTGCCATGATAGCGGCCGGGAAACAGGTACTATGTATTACCCATTTGCCACAGATTGCCTGCATGGCAGATGTGCATTTGTATATTCGTAAGCAGGTAAATAACGGTCAGACCTATACCAGTGTCTTAGCTCTCAGCAAAGGAGAACGGGTTAATGAAATTGCCCGTATGGCCTCTGGTGGTGATTTATCAACAGCATCCTTGGATAATGCCCGGGAAATGCTGGTGAATGCTGAAACCCGAAAACAGCAATATGCAAATGGGCGGTAATATGTTAAAATTACAAGTTAGTGGATAAACTAGTGCACTAACTGGGAGGCTAATGATGTACGAAGACTTAATTGAAACCAAGCTGGATAGTGAGAATATATATGATGGCTATCTCTTGCATATAAAAAAAGATAAGGTACGGCTCCCCAATGGTGGAGAAGCCTATCGGGAATGGGTGAAACATCCTGGTGCAGCGGCAGTTATACCCTATACGGACCAGGGAGAAGTTATCTTGGTTCGTCAGTACCGTTATCCCATTGATGAAGTAACCTTAGAAATTCCAGCCGGGAAGCTGGATGCTGCGGGGGAAGATCCTCTGGAGTGTGCTAAACGGGAGTTAAGTGAGGAAAC
>NZ_JAZTZI010000050.1:0-2152 GCF_045637405.1 Anaerovibrio sp. | reverse complement strand
TTTTGTTTGTATTCCTCTGTCTAGCGGCGTTGTATGAGAGCTGGAGTGTACCATTTGCGGTGCTTCTCTCGGTGCCTACAGGAATCTTTGGCGCATTCTTCGTTCAGTACACATTGCTATATACCGAAGCAATATTTGGGTATCTTAATTCCGGTCTCCAGAACAGTATCTATATGCAGATAGGTGTTATCATGCTCATGGGGTTGGCAGCCAAGAACGCTATTCTGATCGTAGAGTTCGCCAAGGCCCGTGTTGATGCCGGTATGGAACCGGTGAAGGCCACCATAGAAGCTGCGGGGTTACGCCTTAGACCGATACTTATGACCTCCCTGGCCTTTGTTATTGGCTGTCTGCCGTTAGCCATGGCCTCTGGTGCTGGTTCAGCAGCCAGAAACAGTATGGGTACAGCAGTAGTTGGTGGAATGTTCTTCGCCACACTTCTGGGTGTATTCCTGATACCTCTACTATATTGCTTGGTTGTCAAGCTGACTAATTTAAGAAATAAAGATAAAGAATTGTAACAGATTGTTTTTAGCAAAAGAGACTATTGATGAAGTAGTCTCTTTTCTTATGTTGTTTTATTTGATAAAATATATGCTAGCGCCTTTATTTAACGAGGTGAAAAATTTGCAGAAAAAAGTAACTAAACGCTCTGGTAAAGAGAAAAATAAACATATAAAATCCAAAAATAAAACTAAGGCAGCCAATAAGAAGGCGGATGTAAAGGAAAAAGTAGAGGAAGTAACTGAAACTTCCACCAGAAAGCCGGAAATTATTGGTATTATTTTTGTGGCCATTGGTCTTATTTCCCTTTGTGGCTTACTGGGGTTAAATGTGGGCTTTGTAGGCCTTAAGTTTGCCCGTTTTTTGAAGTATTTCTTTGGTATTGGTGCATCAGCAGTTTCCTTGCTGTTTGTAGTTTGTGGCGGCTATTACATAATGCAGCACAAAAAAGAGGATATTAATAAGACATCAGTGGGAGTAATGTTATTATTATTTTCCCTATTGGCGATGTATCATCATATTTTGATACCCTTTGGCAAGGAAATTTTACCGGAAAGCCTGGCGGATGGTGGCGGAATCATAGGTGGAATGATTGCCCTGGTACTCCATAAGCCCCTGGCCAGCACTGGTACCACGATTGTCTTGGCAGCAGCCATAATTGGTTCTGTTCTCCTGGCAACTCCTTGGTCCTTGGCTACGGGGATATTGTACACCAAGGAAGCCTCGGAAAAGGGAGCTGGCATGGCTTTGGATGTGGCGGAAGTGGTCTATGATGGGGCCAAAAATGTCGGTTCAAAGGTACAGAATCATGTAGGAGAACAGGTTCAGCGAATTAAAAGCAAGAAGTCTTTTTATAATCAGGCGAATGATGCCTCCTTTATTGATGATGGCCCGGCGATGTCGCAAAATACATCAAATGATGCTATTACCGATACTGGGGATATAAATACCATAATTAAACTGGATGGCAGTACAGATGCCCCAACTTGGCAGGCGCCGGAGCCAACAGGGGAGAAGGTGCCCTTTGACGGTCCTGATATGAATGGCTATGTGGAAAGTGATTATGGCCATGGATATAGTCAGTCTGAATATGGTAATGAAGCATACGTCAGTGAATTTGCCCAAAAGGCCGCTAGCAAGTTAAATAAAAACCTGAAGAAACTGGATACTTCTGGTTTTGTTAATGTGCAGGAAAACAAAATTCCCGATAAGGCCTTTGATAATTGGCGGTTTAGAAATAACGGGGAAGATATGGAAGAATTGACCCCGGAAGAATTGGCAGAATTTGAAGCCTTGAACAATCAAAATTGGCAAGATATTCAGACTGAAGAGGAAGCAGAAGCAGAAACCGAAACCGAAATCGAAGTCGAAGAAGAATTTGTGGACTCCACTACTGATGAAAGCCCTCTGATTGTTAGTTCCATTGATGAATTATTGATGGATGATCATGAGGATACTAATAATGCTGATGATAATGACAATACGGATGACAGTGATGAAAGTACGGAGCCGGAGTCCGAAATATTTGAATTTGACGGCATTGATGAGATCGTTGAACCAGAGGAATATACAGATGAAGCGGCTGAAGAAGGTTTTGCCATAGAGTTTAGCTCGGACAATGAGGGAGAGTCCTCCTTTACCAAGAGCT
>NZ_JAZTZI010000049.1:0-2950 GCF_045637405.1 Anaerovibrio sp. | reverse complement strand
TGACGGAGCAAACATCAGCTATCTCTTTTCTTATGTTTATTATAGCACCTGCCCAAGAAGTAGACAAGTTTATAACGCCATTGTTCAAATTTTTCTTCTTTAGAAGAAAATCTTCCTATATTCAGATATGTATTCACAGGTAGCCAGATGCATAACTTATTCGATTACCACCATTCCAAACAAAAATACTTTCTTCATACATTCCCTCCCTTACACACTAACAAGGAAAAACCTATTAAGCAGAACACTATTCCTATACATTGTTTTATTATTAAAGCTCGTTATAAAGAGGAATAACATTTATAAGTGGTTCTTCATAGGGGTGGATGCGTCTGATAGCCTGTAAGGTTTTGGACAGATTTTCTTTTCGGACATTTACCTCCACCTTAAGCTCATCTTCCTCGCTTATAACATTTCCTTCACCGATATACGGTTTCGTACCATCAAGGGGTCTCCAGGTACCTTTGACACGGCTATATGAAAGACAGCAGTCATAATTGCCGATGTGCCCTGCATCTACGGACTGCAACACCCTTTGCAACTCCTTAAAATGACTTTCCGGTATGTAAATCTCCAGCTTAAACTGCTCCATGATGCACCTCACCTGAAAAACAGATTGGCTATCACACTCAAAACAACACTAATTATAATGCAGGTCATTAGAGGGAAGTGAAATGAGCTGTTTTCCCCCACCACATTAATATCCCCAGGCAGCTTTCCAAAGGGAATGAATTTACCTCCAAAGTGAATTACACACCCTACCACAACCAGAATTATCCCTAAAAATATTAGCATCTTTCCAATATCTGTCATTTATCAATGCCCTTTCATAAAACCTTATCCCATGCTACAATATTTGCCGGCAGCAGCTCTGCCGCCTCATTATCCAAAATAACCACCACATCCCTATGCAGCTGCAAAATTGAAGCCGGTGCCTCCGGAGTAACATCACCACAAACAGCCTTATATACTGCCCTTGCCTTATTCCTGCCACTAGCCAGCAATATAACATGCTCAGCCATCATTATGGTCTTTATTCCCATGCTGATGGCATACCGTGGCACTTCATCCACATTATTAAAAAATCTGGAATTGGCCAATATGGTTTCCTCGTCCAGCTCCACCTTGTGGGTTGTAGCCGCAAATTTAACATCAGGCTCATTAAAGCCAATATGTGCATTCTGCCCGATTCCCAATACCTGTAAATCAATTCCACCCTTGGCAGCAATAAGCTGCTCATAACGTTCTCCCTCGGCTATCACATCCTGGGCCATGCCATTGGGAATATGGACATTTTCCGGTCTTATATTAATGTGCTTAAAAAAATGCTCCTGCATAAAATAGTGATAACTCTGAGGATTATCTGGTCCCATACCGATGTATTCGTCCAAATTAAAGGTGGTTACCCTGGAAAAATCCAATCCCACTGTTCTGTGTACCGCCACAAGCCGTTCATACATAGAAAGAGGGGTACTGCCGGTTGCCAATCCCAATACGCTATTGGGCTTCAAATAAATCTGGCCGGCTACAATCTTGGCTGCCTCCAATCCCATCTGTTCATAAGAATCAGTAACTAGAACCCGCATACTGGCCCCCTCCCCTCTACACATCACTCTATTCTTTGTCTATATTATAACGCCTTTGTTCATATTTTTCTTCAATAATAGTGCCATTTTGCCTCTGCAATAACTCCATATATAAAAAAATTATTTTTTACATTTTGACTTATTGACTTTTTGACTTATAAGTATATAATAAGAATCAAGGAAGGGGAAAAGAAGAAATCCCCCACCTCACCAAATAAATCAATTATCTAAATGAAAGGGGATCGTTACTATGTTAGGCTTAGTTCCATTCGCAATGAGAAATGATTTGGCACGTGAGGAAGACGGCTTCGATCGCCTGTTCAACTGGATGAGTCAACCAATTGCAAGCATCTTCAGCGACACAGGTTTCAGTGGCAAGTCCTTCAACGTGGATGTGAAGGATAATGGTGACAGCTACGAGCTCAAGGCTGAGTTGCCTGGCTATACCAAGGAGGATGTACATCTTTCCTATAAAGACAATTATCTTTCCATCTCTGCCAGCAAGGAAGAATCCAAGGATGAAAAGGATGAGCAGGGTAATTTCATTCGCCGGGAGCGTTACAGCGGCAGCATGAGCCGTTCCTTCTACATCGACAATATCGATGAGAACAACTGCAATGCTGATTTCAAGGATGGTATACTCACAGTCACCATGCCAAAGCTTTCAACTCCTGTGGAGGAAATCTCTCATGAGATTCCAATCCACTAACAGTTAATCATTGTTAAGTAAAAAGAATCGGACCTTCACTATTGTGAGGGCCCGATTTTTTATTCCACTTTTTATTCCTCATATTAAATTTCCAGTTTCACACTCCTATTTCATTCCTAAGCTGAATGGCCTCTGCCAGATGGATTCCCTTTATCTCATCACTGCCATCCAAATCTGCAATTGTCTGAGCCACCTTTTTTATTCTGTCATAGGAACGTGCAGACATACTTTTATCAATAAATGCTGAACGTAGCAGTTGTTGTGCTTCCTTGGTAATTTTACAGGTTTTCTTTAAAATTGATGAGGTCATTTGGGCATTGCAGACAATACCATATTTTCGTAATCTTTGAAGCTGACGATCTCTGGCCGCAGACACTCTTTTTCTAATATCAACTGAGGATTCCGCCTTTTCTGTGGCTGTTAACTCCTTGTAGGTTACCCGTGGCACCCTTATCTGAATATCTATCCTATCCAGCAACGGTCCCGAAATTTTTCTGTTGTATCGCTTTATTTCCTGATAGGAGCAATCGCACTGTTTTTCCGGGTCATTATAATAACCGCAGGGGCATGGATTCATGGAACAGCACAAAATTATACAGGAAGGAAAAGTCAAGGAAGCGTTTACTCTGGCAATGCTTACCACCCCATCCTCCAA
>NZ_JAZTZI010000048.1:0-33053 GCF_045637405.1 Anaerovibrio sp. | reverse complement strand
GGGGGGACATTTATAATAAAGTAAGTTATACACAGTTTACACTGAGCAAAGAATTATTTTACGTTTATAAATAGAGGCCGGGAGTTGGAGCAATGAAAAAATGGCGTTATTTAGAAAAAGATAATGTGGATGCGTTTTATCTGTCTACTGCTGGAACGGCAAGTATCTTAACTATTTTACTTTGGATAGGGATATATTCACGTAATATTTGGTTATCATGGTGTGCTGTTGAGTTTAGTAATGTGGAAATATATGTAATGGGGTTTTGCTTTTTTCTAGGTGCCATAATTGTAGTGGGCTATCTTCTTTGTTTGAACCATTTTCTTATTGATAAATTGTATCAGATTTTCAAAAGAAAATTAGATATAGTAAAAGGAAACTATTTATGTGGTTCACTGGTTGTGATAGCAATGCTACTATATATGGATTGGGAATTTGTAACGCAATTTAGTGAATTCGGTGTTTCAAATGCTGGGGACTATTTCGTTCCTAATCATATAAAACTGATATTGGTGCTTATACTACTGACGAATGTAGCATACTTAACATATCGGGGAATTGATTTAGATAAGAAATATCTATATTTCAGTTATGGTTGGTCAATTCTTATCAGTTTTTGGGGGGTATATTTTGTTAATCCTATTGTGTGGGGGGTAGAGGCTGTTAATATATTTTCAGTAACAGAGACGATTTATAATGCCGTTGATTTAACACCTTTTTTGTGGAAATCTACCCCCCTTTACGGTCATTACGCCTTATTCTTTTTTATACCTTTAAAAATATTTGGCGCAAATGCAATAACTATAGCCCTGTGTATAGCATTATCTGCCATGGTTGAACAGATTGCTTTTGTATATATTGTTCATCAGTTTAAGTGCCAAAACTGGATAAAAATCATAGTAACATTAGGTGCTGTATGTCGTCCGGCGTACATTTATCCAGCCATTACTCCTATTAGGACGCTAATGCCCTTATTAATAAGTGCTTGGCTTGTTTATTTGTATAAAAACAATAAATCTGAACAAGTTAAATACTTTTGTTTGAGCTTTATTTTTGGTGGATTGTCCATACTTTGGAACACTGAAACAGGTATCGGCTGTTTAGCCGGTGTTATTGCGTATTATCTGTGGATGACAGTATACCAATATAGACAGTGTGGTGCCATTAAAGCTTTCATCAAAAGAACAATGTATGTTTTCTTTCTATCTGCTATGGCACTGATTTTGCCATTGGTAATTGTCAATGGATATAACTTTATTTGCGGGGAGAATTCTATTCAAATTGCAAGCTATTTTTATCCATACATTGGGGATGATTGGGCTGTAAATGCCTTGAGATGCAATGTTCCCACCGGTAATCATGCATGGATGTATATTTTGACATTAATAATGGGGTGTATTGCAGTACCTATAATGAATGTTTTGTTTGATAATGAAAGATCACTGAAATTTGCACCAATATTAGGTGTTGCAATGGTTGGAATGGTGGTGTTTGCCTATTATTTCAATGAGGCACACTGGGGGTGTATGGATATAGTGAGAAAAATTAGTGCTGTTCTGACACTTTTTATTATCCAAGAGTTTTACGTTGCTAAAGAGGACGATATTGGTACTGTTATGACACAGCTTAAACGCTCAATAGTAATAATTGGGATTATTATATGGGGTGTCTTGAGTATTTCAACTGTAACGTCAGACCCATTTAGAATTAAAAACTTGTACAAGAATGGTGTATACAGCTATTCGAGGATTACAGATGGGATTAATAATAATTTAGTTGGTAAAGTACCGGATAATATTTGGGCTGTAGGGGAAGGTATTAATCTAATTTACCATGAGTTGGACTGGGATAATCATCCTAATGAAAAGGATTTGTCCGCGGCAGTTCTAAATAATCATGGCGATTATGAAAAATTGCTTCATGAGACCTTATCCCATAGCGAAGTATTATTAGGTAATACTATGGAATATGATAAAAAATTTCAAAATGACCTATTCTATCTGGATAAATCATACAAGCTGAAAAAAATAATTAAGATTTGTGGTCATGAGTATTTGTATTATTCAAGAACAAGGTAGATATACTTACAAATGTAATTATTAAGGAAGAGTTTACTGTGTTATAAAATGTTTAAACAAATATTATCCTTTGGGATTGTAGGTACAATAATAACCCTTTTAGGACTATTAATATACTGGGGCTGTGTTTATGTAGGTATACATTACCAGCTTGCAAATGCTATCGGTTTCATTATCACAATAGCCATAGCCTATGTTTTGAATCATAAGTTTACATTTAGGAAGGACGGCCAGGAGTATTTGAGTATTAAAGGATTGTTCAAAGCCTATGCTTCCTACTCAATAACTGGTTTGTTCCTGGCTGCTTTTCTGCTGTGGTTATGGACAGAAATAATGGGGATCAATGAAATTCTGGCCCCAGTGCTCAACTTATTGTTTACCATACCAATAAATTTTTTGCTCAATAAATTTTGGGTGTATAAAAATAGGTGAGATGCCAGAGCGTTTTAATAAGTATGATTAGAGAAGGCTGTTTTATATTATGAAAAAAATATCCGTAGCAATTCCATGTTACAACGAAGAAGACAATTTAGACCTGCTTTACACAACGGTTTCCGGCATTTTTAAGCAGGAACTTCCCGAATATGATTATGAAATATTGATAATTGACAATAAATCAAAGGATAGGAGTCGGGAAATAATTCGTGATTTATGTGCCAAAGATAAGCATGTTAAGGCTATTTTTAACTACGTAAATTGTGGTCCTAATACGAATCCGTTTTTTGCACTTCGTGAATCCGACGGAGATTGTACTATTCTTCTTTATGCAGATTTTCAGGAGCCTGTGGAAATGATTCCGGTTATGGTTCGTAAATGGGAAGAAGGCAACAAGGTTGTCTGCATGGTGAAAAATAAAAGTGAGGAGAATAGGTTCGTTTATTTGGCTCGTGAATTTTATTATCGGGTTTTTGCACGAATGAGCCAGGTGGAGCAGGTTAAGCAGTTTACGGGCTATGGGCTGTATGATAAATCGTTTATTGAGGTTATCCGCAAGATTGATGATCCAACTCCGTTTATAAAAGGAATAATTGCAGAATATGCCCCAGACAGAATTGAGGTTAATTATACCCAACAAAAGCGTATGGGGGGCAAGAGCTCGCTTAACTTTTGGGGGTACTATGATTCTGCAATGTTAAGCTTTACCAGCTATACCAGAGGTGGACTTCGGGTTACCAGTATAGTGGGCTTTGTTATTGCCTGTGTAAGTTTCATTATAGCGGCAATATATCTTATCTTAAAGCTTACTAATTGGAACACATTTAGTGCAGGTAATATTCCAATATTATTGAGTGTGTTGTTCTTTGGCGGATGTCAATTCGTATTTATAGGTCTCTTGGGCGAGTATATTATGAGCATAAACCGTAGAGTAATAAACAGACCTATGGTTGTGGAAGAGGAACGTATAAATTTTGATAATTCGGGGGATAAATAAGTGAAGGTTGTATTGTTAGCAGGTGGTTTTGGAACAAGGATTTCTGAGGAATCTGCATTTAAGCCTAAGCCTTTGGTGGAAATAGGTGGATGGCCAATTATTTGGCATATTATGAAAAGTTATGCCTACTATGGTCATAACGAATTTATTATTTGTGCTGGCTACAAGCAGCAGGCTGTGAAGGAATGGTTCGCCAGCTATTTTTTGGACAGCAGTGATGTTACTTTCGACTATAGAAATAGGGAAGATGAACGCATTATTCATCAGTGCCATGCTGAGCCATGGAAGGTTACCGTTGTTGATACTGGTCTTAATACCATGACCGGTGGCAGAATTAAGCGCATTCAAAAATATGTTGGCAATGAACCATTCATGATGACTTACGGCGATGGCGTCTGCGATGTAAATATCAACAAGCTTGTAGAGTTTCATAAGAGCCATGGCAAAATTGCCACCCTTACTGCAGTAATGCAGGATCAGTCCAAAGGCGTTTTGGATATTGGCGGTGATAATGCCGTAAAATCCTTCAGAGAGAAAAAACTCAGTGATGGGGCACCTATTAATGCAGGCTTTATGGTTCTGAATCCGGAGATATTTGATTATATCGAAGGTGATAAAACTGTATTTGAACGTGAACCCCTTGAGCGTTTGGCCAATGAAGGTGAGCTGATGTCATATATGCATAAGGGCTTTTGGCAGTGCATGGATAATATTCGTGAGAAGACTATGCTGGAGAAGATGCTGGCAAATAACAAGGCTCCTTGGAAGGTATGGGCTGACTGATGGGTAGCATAATAAATGTTTCATCTCTGGATTTGACGGAGGTTAAATTGATTGAGGTTCGTACCAGCGCTGATGAAAGAGGAAGCAACACCAAGGTTTTTTCCGATGATGATTTGAAGAGTGTTGGGATTTCATTCATTCCCTTGGAAATATTGTCAATACATAGTAATCGTAATGTATTAAGAGGTTTGCATTACCAAAAGTGCCATGGACAGGGACGGATTATATCCTGCCTAAAAGGTGAGCTGTTTTTGGGAATTGTTGATTTAAATCCATACAGCCATCAGTTTGGCAAAAGCTGTGCATATAACCTTAAGAAAAGTAATGAATATGTATATATTCCACCTGATTACGCATTGGGCACCCTGGCAATTAAGGATTCCGATTTTTTATGTCTGTGCAGTGACAATCCTTTTATGCCTGAATATGCATCAGGAGTAAAGTGGGACGACACGGATTTGGGGATTGAGTGGCCATTAGGCACAGAATCAATCATAACATCTAGAGGCGATGGAAAGTTACCATCATATAACGATACCATGAAAGAGCTGAAGTAACATGAAACGAGATAGATGTATAGCTTGCGGGGCCAAACTGTATGAAGAGTCCATTTATATTTGTAAAAATATGCCGGCAGTTTCACAGGATTTACCTACTGAAGCTGATTTAGACAAGGACAAGCCAGTTGATTTTGAATTATGTCAATGCACTGGCTGCGGTCTGGTGCAGTTTAATAATGAACCGGTTCCGTATTATCGCGATTCCACCAGAGCTGGTGAGCGGTGTGATGTGCTTGTTGACCTGCGCCGGAAGCAGTATAAGCACATGATTGAGACCTACAAGCTTCAGGGGAAGAAATTGGCAGAGTTTGGTGCTGGTAAGGGCGGATTTCTCAAGACGCTGAAGGAATTATCTGAATATGGTATTCAGGAGTATGGTATAGAGTATAATGCTGATTTTGTAAAGATTGCTAGAGAGATTGAGGGTGTCAATGTACAGCAGGGTAATCCTGAGTGTGCTGAAACGGTAATGGAGGGGGCCCCATTTGATGCCTTTACATCTTTTGCCTATCCTGCCAGATTGATTAAGCCAAATGAACTGATGCAGTGTATATACAATAATACTACGGCTGATGCGGTGGGACTAGTTATGGTGCCCAGCATGGAGCATTTGCTAAGTCCTGGGGGGTATTATGATATTACTGCTGACCATATTGCGTACTACGATATTAATTCTTTAAGATATCTGCTCCAGAAAAATGGTTTTGAGATAATCGAACATGGTGAAGTGGCAGGTGTTTATATTTACGCTTATGTACGTAAACATAAATTATATGATTTAAATAATATTTGGTCTGGGGTTAATCAATTAACAAATGAAGTGTCGGTTTATGTAAAGAGAGAGAAATCTTTGGGCAAGAAAATCGCTGTGTGGTGTGCAGGGCATTTCGCCTTTACTGTTTTGGCAATGATTGAATCGCCTAAGGATGTTGATTACATCATTGATAACGCGGAATTCAAGAAAAACAGATTTTCCCCGGCTACCCATATTCCAATTAAGGGTCCTGAATATTTTAAGGAGCACCCTGTGGATGTGATTATGATTTTGGGGCCAATGTATGTTGATGAAATTGTAAAAGAAATTCATGATAAGTGTTCAAAAGATGTGACTATAACTACGGTTGACAAGACCGGATTACATTTTGAAGTAGGTGCAAAGCTTTGAAGGTATCAGATTATATAGTTCAGTTCTTGATAGATAAGGGAATAACCGACTTGTGGGGCTATCCGGGAGGTTCAGTCACCAATCTTACGGATTCTTTATACAAGAGGCGCGGTGAGATAAATGCTCACGTGGTATACCATGAACAGGCTGCCGGGTTTGCCGCCTGTGCCTACGCCAACAGAAATGGTATTCCGGGGGTGGCATATTCTACTGGTGGTCCTGGAGCGACCAATCTAATGACAACCATAGGTCATGCATATTATGATTCCATACCAGTTGTGTTTATGACGGGTAATGTCAATACATATGAAGCTAAAGGTGATATGAGAATTAGACAAAGAGGCTTTCAGGAATCAGATATTATTTCTGTGGCTGCTCCTCTAACTAAGGCAAGTATGTATGTTGAATCCCCGGAAAAGATAAAGTATTATCTGCAGAAGGCGTTTTGTTTGGCGACTACAGGTAGGCCAGGCCCTGTACTAATTGATTTGCCTATGGATGTACTTAGGGCTGATGTAGATGTAGAAAAATTAGACGGCTACAGCATTGCAGCTTTGGATAAATCTGCCAAGGCGTCTGAGGAATTTGAGGCTTGCATTAAAGACGCTATAAAAAAAGCAAACTTTCCATGTCTTTTATTGGGAAATGCTTTAAAGAAGTCACAATTAAAAGAGAAAGTAAGGCAGGTGGTGGAACATTTCAGGATGCCGTATGTTACCAGCATGATAGCCTTTGATGTAATAGAGCATAATGAATATTACTGCGGTTTTGCCGGAGCCTATGGGGTAAGAGCGGCAAATATTATATTGTCAAAAAGCGATCTGGTTATTTCACTGGGGTCCAGGATAGACCAAAGACAATCTGGTGCAGTTAGGGAGAATTTTGCCCAAGATGCTGAAATTATACGTGTAGATATTGATGATGGCGAGTTGTCATATAAGGTCCATGAAAATGAACATTCATTTTGTATGGATGTTGAACAAGCGTTGGATATCTTGTTAAATGTCGACTCCAATAAATGTTATAAATCATGGATTGAAAAATGCGCTCTGATTAAGGAAAAATTGCAAGATATTGATACTGCTTTGCCAACGGAGTGTATAAGGGAACTTAGTAAGTATATTCCGGAAAATGCTATGGTAACAACTGATGTGGGACAGAACATGGTGTGGGTACCACAGGCATTTAAGGTAAAAAAAGGCCAGAAATTTATGTTTTCCGGCGGCATGGGGGCCATGGGACATGCCCTTCCAGCTTCAATAGGAGCTTGCTATCCTCTTGATGGTCGTATAGCTGTTTGTATATGCGGAGATGGCGGTATCCAGATGAATATTCAGGAACTGCAATATCTGTCCAGAGAGCAGCTTCCAGTTAAGATAATTGTTATGAACAATTACGCATTAGGGATGATCAGGCACTTTCAGGAAATGTATTTTGATAATGTTTATTTCCAGACTACTGCCGCAGGAGGGTATACGGTTCCAGATTTTGTTAAGGTTGCTGAAGCCTATGGTATACGTGGACGAGTTGTTACTGATGTAAGTCAGTTCAGGGCTTTGGAGAAAGAATTGAATGATAATGCACCGTTACTCATTGAAGTTCGCATAAATGGTGATACATACGTAAAACCAAAGCTGGAATATGGAAAGCCTAACTATGACCAACAGCCTTTGCTTGATAGAGGCTTATTAAAAGAATTAATGGAGCTGTAGGCCGCATGGGTACTGATTCACATATTGAAAATATTGATTTTTACAGAGGCAAAAAAGTTCTTATAACAGGTCATACTGGCTTTAAGGGCTCATGGATGACCTGTATACTGGATTATCTGGGAGCAGATGTAACTGGCTTTGCATTGGCTCCTGAGTTGGGATGTCTTTATTCACAAATTGATGGTGATAATGTAATCAATAGTATTATTGGTCAGTTGGAAGATTATGAGCTTTTGTTAAAGACTATTCAGACTGCAAAACCAGAAGTTATTATCCATTTGGCGGCCTTTGGGTTTATGAATGAGTGCTATAAGGACCCAAGACGGGCATATTCCGCAAATGTTATGGGTACTGTAAATCTTTTAGAGGCTGTAAGGCATTGTGATTCGGTTCGCAGTGTGGTTATTGTGTCCACGGACAAGGTTTATGCCAACAAGGGGGACGGGGCAGTTTACTCTGAAAATGATATACTTGGTGGGAGCAGCCCATATTCCTGTAGCAAGTCCTGTATGGAGTTATTGGTACGGGACTATTATGAGACTTATTTCAAAGTTGTGGACAGAGATATAGGAATTGGTGTGGTGCGTGCAAGCAATGTTTTGGCTGGTGGTGACCATATACAGACAAGACTTATACCGTCCATACTTCGTTCCTTGGATAGGGGCGAGCCTGTGGAAATCAGACATCCGGAACAAACCAGACCATGGCAGTCTGTATTGGATGCTCTGGATGGGTATTTAACGGTTGCGAGATTTTTATATAAAAACCAAAATGAGTATTCAGGAGCATGGAATATTGGTCCGACCCGTGAAGGCATCAAATCTGTGGGATGGGTTTTTGACAAGATGGTGGCTTACTTCAAGGGCTTGGAAAAAAGAGATGCCATGAAGTTTGATGTCCATGAGTCTGAAACCCTGGGGTTGGATATTACCAAGTCCATCACCAGACTTGATTGGAAACCACGTCTTTCTACAGAACGGGTTATTGAATTGGTCGTAGATTTCTACAAAGGCCAAAAAGATGGTACGGATGCACTAGCTTTGTGCAGAAAACAAATTAGTGAATATTATGGAGGTAGCAGTGATGCAGTGGAATAATGAAGAAGAAGCACGCAAGGATATTCTTGCGGCTGTTACAGATTATTATCATCAGTTTAAGGAAAACAAGGGAAAGTACGTCGATGGTGAAAGAGTTCCATATGCCGGCAGGGTGTATGATGAAAGGGAAATGTGCTCTTTGGCTGAAGCAACCCTTGATTTTTGGCTTACCTCCGGCAGATTTGTAGATAAATTTGAAAAGGATTTTGCCAAGTGGCTGGGAGTGAAGTTTACCAGCGTTGTAAACAGCGGATCTTCCGCTAATCTGGTGGCGTTTTTTGCTCTTACTGCCCAGGAGCTGGGGGATCGTGCTATTAAAAGAGGCGATGAGGTAATTACCGTAGCGGCTGGTTTTCCGACCACAATTACTCCAATTGTTCAGTATGGTGCTGTACCAGTATTTGTGGATGTAAAAATCCCTTACTACAACATAGATATCGATATGCTGGAAAAGGCATATTCTTCCAAGACAAAGGCTGTGTTTATGGCACATACCCTTGGCAATCCGTTTGATATTAAGACAGTAAAAGATTTTTGTGATAAGCATAATCTGTGGCTTGTGGAAGATAATTGTGATGCTTTGGGTGGCACCTACAATTTAGATGGTGAGGAAAGACTGATCGGTACAATTGGTGATATCGGTACCTCCAGCTTTTATCCGCCACATCATATGACTATGGGGGAAGGCGGCTGTGTATATACCAACAATCCACAGTTACATAAATTAATCCGCTCCTTTAGGGATTGGGGTCGTGATTGTATGTGTGCCGCCGGTCAGGATGATATGTGCGGTCACCGGTTTGATGGTCAGTTTGGTGAACTGCCTAAGGGATATGACCATAAATTTGTTTACAGTCACTTTGGTTTTAATTTAAAAATCACGGATATGCAGGCGGCTGTGGGCTGTGAGCAGTTGAAAAAGTTGCCTAAGTTTATAGAATGCCGCAGAAAGAATTGGGACAGACTTAAAGCTGGTTTGCAGGACTGTACTGACAAACTGATATTGCCGGAGCCAACGCCAAATAGTAATCCAAGCTGGTTCGGATTCATTATGACCGTTAAAGAAGGTATTAATTGTGTTGAGGTGGTTAAGTACCTGGAGGCACACAATGTCCAGACAAGAAGATTGTTTGGCGGTAATCTTGTTAAGCATCCATGCTTTGATGAGATGAGAAAAAATGGCGAGGGCTATCGTGTAGTTGGCTCTTTGGAAAATACTGACCGCATCATGAATAATTCCTTCTGGGTAGGTGTATATCCAGGGTTGGACGAAGACAGAGTAGATTATATTATCAAGATTATACATGAAGCATTGGAAAAATAAGAGTGAATGCCATGAAAAAGATAGTGGTTACTGGGGCTACCAGTATGTTGGGGGCTGCATTAATTCATAGATTGTTGAAGAGCCCTGATGTTGAAAAAATCTATGCTGTAATTAGACCCGTTAAAGAACTGCAGACCGCAGATAAAAGAAAGCGGCTTCCTAACAGTGAAAAAATTCGCATTATTGAGTGTGATTTGAAGGATTACAACAAGCTTTCATTGCTGATAAATGATAGCTGTAATGTTTTTTATCACATGGCTTGGCCCCGGACAGCCACATATGAAGAAAACATTGATGATACGCTTCTTAAATGTGATGCCATGAAGGGGGTTATTGAGGCTGTAGGGGCGGCTCACACCCTTAAATGTACTACATTTGTTGGTGCAGGCTCCCAGTCAGAATATGGAGTACCAACGGATGGAGTTTATTCTGTAAATATGCCATGTAATCCCGTACGAATTGATGGAATGCTTCATTTGGCCGCAGGACAAATCGGTCGAAAGCTTGCAGATGGATACGGCATGATTTTTATATGGATGCGTATTTTCAGTGTATATGGCACTAATGACAGGACTAATTCCATGATTAGTAGCACGATAGATAAACTTTTATCGGGCGAGCATTGCGCTTTTACAAAATCTGAGCAAACCTGGGATTATGTTTATGAAGATGATGTGGCAGATGCCTTTTATTTGGTTGGGGAAAAAGCTAAATGCAGCCAGGTGTATAACATGGCTTCCGGTATATCTTATCCCTTAAAGGATTACATCACATCGTTGAGAGATATTGTAGCTCCTAAGGAGAAGCTGGGCCTGGGGGAAATACCATATCCTCCTAATCCAATTATGAAAATGGAAGTCGACGTATCGAATTTAAAAAAGGATACTGGCTGGTCGCCAAGCACAACTTTTGAAAAGGGGATTAAACGTATATTTGAGGCAAAACTTCAAGACAGGACATGAAAAATGAAAGATGATAGCAGGTTATCTGAATTGATAAAAGAAGCAAGAACTTACATTGATAATGCCCGTGAGGGACTTCCGGAGGAACTATTTTTGTTTGCTACGGAATTGACTCCCATGGTTAATGTTGATCTTCTTATTAGAGATGAAGCTGGACGGATTCTGTTGGCATGGAGAAAAGACAGGTTTTATGAGGAAGGCTGGCATGTACCAGGGGGTATTGTCCGCTTGAAGGAGACTTTTGAAGAGCGAATAAAAAAGGTTGCCCTGGCGGAGATTGGCTGTGAAAATATTATTTTCGATACCCATCCCGTTGAGGTGGTGCCAATTATTTGTGAGGAAATGCCACAAAGAGGCCATTTTATTACCTTTGTTTATGAGTGCAGATTGCCTAAGGGCTTTATTGTTCAGAATAAAAAAGATGAGCATGAGGCAGGCTTTTTAAAATGGCATGATACATGCCCGGACAATATACTAAAAGTTCACGAATTCTACAGAAAGTATTGGAGCATAAAATGACAGTATCAGAGTACATATTTGATTTTTTGCAGAAGCATGGATTAGATACAGTTTATATGGTTTCCGGCAGTTCGGCCATGTGGCTGACAGATTCTTTATATAAAAATAAAGATTTGAAGTCTGTTTGCTGCCATCATGAGCAGGCCTGTGCCATGGCTGCTGATGGCTATGGCAGGACACGGGGGATACCAGGAGCTTGTCTGGTTACTATTGGCCCAGGTGCAACTAACGCTATTACTGGTGTTGCACAGGCGTATTTGGATTCATCTCCTATGTTTGTGATTTCAGGTCAGGCAAGTTCAAGATTGTTAATTTATGAGATTGATACCGGTATTCGCCAGCATGGTACTCAAAGCCTTAATTTGGAGCCAATTGTGACACCTATTACAAAGTATTTCGCAGCTGTTATGGAGCCTGCTGACATTAGGTTACACATGGAAAGAGCATATCATGAGGCAATGAATGGCAGAAAAGGCCCTGTGTGGATTGATGTTCCTGTAGATATTCAGAATAAACAGATTCCTGAGGTGATGGACGGTTTTATTCCGGAGAGTCAATCCGGGGAAGATGACTGCGATTATCAGTATATTATCAATCGATTGGTAGAAGCAAAAAAACCGCTTATTTTGGCTGGTGGCGGAATCAGACAGGCTGATGTGGTTGATAAGCTGAAGGAACTGTACGAGCGTTATGAGATTCCTGTGGTGACCTCCCGTGGCGGAATAGATGTTATTGCGTCTGATTCGAAGTATTTTGTAGGACGTCCAGGTGCATACGGCGATAGGGCCTCACATCATGCGATTCAGTCATGTGATTTGCTTTTGATATTAGGAAGTCGATTATCTGTTTCAACCACCGGGTATTATCCAAATAGATTTGCCGAACATGCGGAAAAGTTCATGGTAGATGTTGACTTGAAAGAATTATCACGAGAAGATGTTCCGGTTGAACACAAATATGAAATAGATTTATGTGAGTTTTTTGAAAAGATTTTACAACAGGAGATTTCTGGTACCATCAACGAAAATGAACGTGGCAGTTGGTTCCGAGAACTGAATGAATATAAAGAAAAATATCCTAATGTTAAACCTTCATATGCTGATGAGAAGCCTTTGAATGAATATTATGTAACTGCTTGTATATCAGAGGCAGCGCCTGCAAGTTGTAATGTGATAGTAGATACAGGAAGCGTATGCAATGTAGTATCTCAAAGTTGGAAACTAAAGGATGGGCAACGGTACCTTATATCAGGTGGTTTATCCTGTATGGGGTTTTGGGCTACAGCAGAGGGGGCCTATGAAGCTGATCGGCAGCTTATAGCTGTTACTGGCGATGGCAGCGCCCAGATGAATATTCAGGAATTGGCAACATTAAGAACAAATAATATTCCGCTGAAATTGTTTGTATACAATAACAATGGATATATGTTAATTCGCCATAATCAACATAATTATATGAATGATAGATTTTTGGGGGTTGGCCCTGACAGCGGCGTTCAGACACCGTGCTTCAGTAAGGTTGCAGAAGCTTATGGGATTAAAAGCTATCGGGTAGTGGATGCACCAACTTTAAATGCACTTCTCCCAGAGATAATGTCGTTAAATGAGCCTGTTTTAGTGGAGATTATGGTTCAGGAATTTGCACCGATTATACCAAGAATAGCATCGAAGGTTATGCCGGATGGCTCCTTAAAAGCAGCAGAGTTTGATGATTTATATCCTTTTTTGGATGATGATGGAAATGAACCTAACTAAAAGGGAAGGATTATTAAAATGATTATTAGAGCAAAAACAAAGAATTTATTTAGTGGTAAAGAGTTGACTGCAAAGCAGCAGGCAAATTCTGATTTAAATATAAAGGAAATAGATGAAGGTGCTACTGTAGTGAAATCTTATCCAAGAAGATTGGTATTCGAGCTTACAAATGCATGTAATTTGAATTGTGTTATGTGTGGCCGTAATGCAGCTGACTTTAAGCCAACTGTGTTTGATATGGATGTGTTTAGAAGCTTTGAGCCTCTCATGGACTCTGTTGAAGAAGTTACCCTAATGGGATGGGGAGAGCCTACTATTCATCCACATTTTAATGAGATGCTGGAGATTATCAACAAGCACAGTGCCCGTAAGTATTTTTGTACTAATGGTATGAATTTAAAAAAAATAAAGGATGCTATTTTCGACTATAATGTTGACGTATTTGCAGTAAGCCTTGATGGAGCAACTGATGAGACAAATGGAAGAATTCGCAGAGGTTCCAAGATTGAAGTGATTAAGGAAGATTTAAAGGATATCGTCCGCATCAAAAAGGAACGTGGCTTAAAGTACCCTTGGATTAATTTTGTATTCTGTGCAATGCAGTCCAATATCCGCGAGCTTCCTGCTCTGGTTCGTTTGGCGGCTGAGGTCGGTATTGAGGAAGTTAAGGTCGTATATCTTACCGTATTTGAAGAGTCTCTTCTCCATGAAACCTTGTGGGGGCATGAGGCACTGGTTAGAGAGGTTTTTGAAGAAGCAATAAAGGTTGGGGAAGAGCTTGGCATTGTCCTTAAGCTGCCTCATTATGTGGGCGAAGATGTGGCAGGAGATAAGAAGCATAAGGATTGCTTTGTGTCCTGGAGAGATTTCTTCCTTGGTTCTGACGGATATGTTCGTCCGTGTATGTCAACCCCAATCCACTTCTTTGAATATGACAAGGATAGAGACTTTATGGAAATGTGGAACTCCAAGGAGTATCAGAACTATCGAAGCATTGTTAATGACCAGAAAAAGATGGATGCACCTTGCACAAGATGTTATCAGTCTTCTCACTGTAATTGGAATCGTAAGGAATCTTGGATTCAGGTGGGAGAGCAGTTCTCACCTGATTGGGAGTAAGGGATGTTGGAGAGTCTTGAGCGAAAAGAGCACATTAGAAATTTAATTATTATAACCGTTGCGTATTTATTGACCCACGGTTTTATTTTAGTGCTTACAGGTACTTGGTGGGACGAAAAGACCTGGGCCTTTGCCAGTGATGAACGCATGTGGGAGACTTCCATGATGCTGGGGAGGCCTACCACATACTTTCTGATGAAGTTTATTTTTGGCATCCCGGAACCTATTGCAAGGCTAGTGATTTTCTTGTGCTTCTATATTGGCACATTAGGGATATATTATATTTTTAATCATCTGCCATTAATTCCTGCCAAGTATACAGTGTGGCTTACGCTTATTTATAATGCAATTCCCGTAAATGATGCTAGGGCTATGCGTGGAGTTTTTCCATATACGTTTGGATATATGATGTTCATACTGGCCTTTTGTGCACTGGTTATTTTGCAGACAAAGTATGAATATAAAAATATTCCGTTTCGGTTGCTTGTGTTGCTTCTTTTTGCTTGTTCTTTCATTTTGAACTCGAATCTAGTATTTTATGGATTGGCTATCATGTATATTTCTTATTACGTTTACCAGAACGGGGAGCTTAATAAAATATACAAGTATGCTGATTTTATTGTCATTCCAATACTATACTTTGGGCTTAAAACACATTTTTTCCCAGCTTACGGAACTTATGAAGGATATAATGCCGTATCGTTGGGTAGGTCGGTGAGGGGAATATATATTACTGCCCAAATGTGCATCGAGAACTTTATTGAAATTTTTCAATTGTGGTTACATTGTGATTTACGTGGGTTGACAATATTGGTTGGCTTATTTCTTGTTATATATTTTGGCTACCGATTCTTTGTATATAAAAGGCGCGGATGTTTCTTTTCTATGAATAATAGTTCAATGAATGATGCTCTAATAATCGTGGCTGTAGGCATTCTGGCGATGTATTTGGGGGAGTATGCGTATTGTGCCGTTGGACAGTGGTTTCATCTTGCAGGCCCTGGTGGCAGAAATGCTGTTTTATTTGGAATTGGATCGTCAATAATTATTTTTATGATTATTTCAAGTATTTCGGTAACAATTATTAGATATAGCATATTTGTAATAGCTATCTTATGTGGCATTATACATTTTAATATGTTTTATTTGTCATATCAGCAGGATTATTACAGGCAACAAGATCTTGTACATGAGATGCGGCAAAATCAAAATATACTTGCTCAAACCAAGAATATATTTTACTTGACTCCAAATGAATCAATGGTCAATGTCACGTGTTTTTATTCATTAAATTCAAATGGTAGGGAAGCATTTGGAGATGAAAGCCATTTTTTTATGAATCGTCGTGATGATATTGCATACCTTAAAGGAACTGGTATATATGATATACAGATGTTTGTGCATGGTGGTGATTATCAGATGGCTGATTATGATGTTACTGGTTCCAAGGAAATAGAGGCTGTTGTTGTGTATAATAATGACTTAAATTTGAAAAAGACAATGGGGCTAAAATTTGACGAGTTGTTCAATCACGATAGTTTTGAAGAAAGAATTTTTGAAGGGTCTAATTTGGCTGTTTATACACCGGATATGCCGAGGTTTGATGAACTGGTTAGTACTATAATGGAATCGAAGGGATGAGGAGGAATATTTATGGCTCTTTCTACATTAACTTGTCGCGTTGATGAAAAGGATAAACAACAATTTATTACATTCTGTGATTCTGTAGGCCTGACCTCTTCTGCCGCCGTAAATATGTTTGTGAAAACGGTGATACGCGAGCGGCGCATTCCCTTTGAAATAAAAACAGATGACCAGTGCTATATTGCCTCACCCCAAAACAGCTTTACGAATTCAGATGAATAAATGCAGATAGATAATTTTTCTTGATATTGTCGAGATGAAATAAATAAGGAACATTTAATTAGAAGTGGCTTAGCGGCCACTTTTTTTGTGGCAATTTTTAGGTGGATATGTTGGCTTGTGCAATGTAGAAGTAAAAGGAAATTTATATATGAAAGGTTGAATATCTTGTTTAAAAGTGACAAATGTGATATTATCACAATCAAATGTATGACATAGTGTTACAATAGGAAGGACAATTATGATTTTATCATTGTAACCAGGGAGAACAAATGATACCTTTTAACCAATCACCATGTGTGGGAAAAGAAATTGAATATATAAAGCAGGCGATTAATAGCCACAATATATGCGGAGATGGGATATTCACAAAAAGATGCTCCAAATGGTTTGAAGAAAGAACGGTAGCTTCAAAAGTTTTGATGACTACCTCATGTACTCATGCTACTGAAATGGCGGCATTTCTTACGGATATTGGCCCTGGCGATGAGGTTATTATGCCGTCATATACATTCTGTTCAACAGCAGATGCCTTCGTTTTGCGTGGCGGGACGCCGGTGTTCATTGATATTCGTCCAGAAACAATGAATATGGATGAGCGTCTTATTGAAGATGCGATTACTGAAAAAACAAAGGCCATAGTGCCTGTGCATTATGCCGGTGTTGCTTGCCGTATGGATGAGATAAATGAGATTGCCCGACGGTATGGACTTAAAGTAATAGAGGATGCTGCACAGGGCGTTATGGCCAAGTACAAAGGACAGGCATTAGGTTCTCTTAGTGACTTTGGTTGCTATTCCTTCCATGAAACGAAAAACTACAGCATGGGTGAGGGGGGGGCCTTATTAATTCGCGATCCAGTGATGATTGAGCGGGCAGAAATCATTCGTGAGAAAGGCACAGATCGTTCAAAATTTTTCCGTGGGCAGGTAGACAAATATCGTTGGCAGGATGCTGGGTCATCTTATTTGCCAAGCGATATGAATGCTGCATACTTGTGGGCGCAGTTACAGGTGGCTGAGGAAATCAATGAGAATCGTCTGCGTTCATGGAATCAGTACTACGATGAGCTTAAAGAATTGCAGGAGCAAGGCCGGATTGAGCTGCCATTTATCCCTGATAGCTGTGAGCATAATGCACATATGTTTTATATAAAGTGCAAAGATTTGGCTGAACGTAGCAAGCTTATCCAGTATTTGAAAAAAAGGGATATTTATGCTGTATTCCACTATATCCCATTGCATAGTGCCCCGGCGGGAATTAAATATTGCCGCTTTAATGGCGAAGATAAGTTTACCACCAAGGAAAGTGAACGCCTCCTTAGACTACCAATGTATTATGGATTGCGGAGCTCTGGCGTGGCTTATGTGTGCGAGCAAATTAGGGCATTTTATAATTGATTAATTGAAAAAATGAAACAATGAAGAGTTATGCTTTTTAGAATAATAGGGAGAATCTATATGACTGAGCAAGAATTTTTGAGTTTACTAAAAAATGATATTTTGGAATCAGATACTGATTTTGATATGAAAACAAATCTTAATGATATTGAGGAATGGGATTCATTAGGGGTTATCAGTTTTATTGCAATGGGCAAGGAAAGAGGAAGCATAGATACTAAGGCTGTGCACTCAGCGACTACTGTAGAGGAACTTTATACAGTGGTTAAAGATTTGTAATAAGAATATTGTTTTATTTAGAAGGAGACAAGGTTGAAAGCGTATATTGATGGCATTGCCTATTATTTGCCAAGTACGGTTAGAGAAAATCCTGATGGAAGAATGAGGAAAAAGACCGGCATAGAAAGGCGTCATGTAGCATCAGTCGATGAGACGGCAGCAGACATGGCTGTAAAGGCAGCTGAAAGGCTATTTGAATATATTTCCCGCAATCAAATAGATTATGTCCTATTTTGCACTCAGTCGCCAGACTATTATCTTCCTACTACGGCGTGCATTATTCAGGATAGATTAGGTTTATCAAATGCATGCGGAGCTCTTGATTACAATCATGGTTGTACCGGTTATATATATGGTTTGGGTTTGGCAAAAGGACTGATTGAATCAGGACAGTCAAAATGTGTCCTTCTTTTAACAGCGGAGACATACACTAAATATATAAACGATGAAGATTTGTCTGTCGCTCCCTTATTTGGTGATGGGGCAGCAGCAACATTAATTAAGGCATATGATACAGATAAGGAAGGGATTTACTGTCTGGAATACGGCACTGATGGTGCTGGGTTCCAAAATCTTATCGTGCCAGTTGGCGGTATGCGCAATCCATATCAAAGTACAGAGGTTACAACTAATACTGACAAATATGGCAATATCCGCACCAATCAAAATTTGTTTATGAATGGCAGCGGGATTATGGAGTTTGCACTTGATGTAGTTCCTGCTACAGTTGATAAAATTCTCATTAAGACGAATTATACAAGACAGGATATAGATTATTTCGTATTTCACCAAGCAAATCATTTTATGCTAAAAAGCATACAGAAAATATGCAAATTGCAAGATAGGCCGTTTTATAACAATATAAGAGACTATGGCAATACGGTTTCCAGCTCCATTCCTATAGCATTGTGCGATATTATGCAGGAAACATCTCCTAAGACATTACAAAAAAGTATGCTGATGGGGTTTGGAGTTGGTCTGTCCTGGGGGGGCTGTATTGTGGATTTAAGTAAGGTCAGTGTAGTAGTTGCTTTACAAAGATAATGCTATGAAGAAGGTAAAATAATATGATAGTAGCGGTTGACCAGCCCAACTATATACCTTGGAAAGGTTATTTTGATTTAATACACGATGTGGATTTATTCGTTTTTTACAATGATGTGCAGTACACCATTCGTGATTGGCGAAACCGCAACAAGATTTACACGCCTAACGGAGACAAATGGCTGTCTGTTCCATGTGGCAACAATAGGAATCGTCTCATCTATGAAGTGAAGATTTCTGACACGTCTTGGCAGAAAAATCATTATGAGACTATTAGGCACGCTTATGGTAAGAGACCTTTCTTTGAGTGGGTTGAGCCTTTTTTGCGAGAGGTATATCTGTCCCGCCAGTGGGAATATCTCTACGAACTGGATATGTATATGACCGAATATATAGCACGGGAATTTTTGGGCATCAAGACCAAATTTGCCGACAGTCGGGACTACCACGCGGAAGGGCATAAGCATGAACGAATGTTAAGCCTACTTGATTCTATCGGTGCATACATTTACGAATCCGGTCCTGCGGCCAAAGATTATATCATTGGTGAAGATTACCGCAAAAAAGGCATAGAATTGCGTTGGAAGTCGTATGATGGCTATCCTGAGTACAATCAGGAGGGTGAAAAGTTTAATCACTATCTTTCTATTATTGATCTTCTGTGTAATGTGGGAGAGACGGCACCTTATTATATATGGGGCTGGCGGGAAGAAAAAAAGTCCACTTCATGGATTTGTGACGGAAAAGAGGTTTGAAGATGATTCACGAAAACATAGTCAAAGATGCAGAAAAGTATTATACAAGCAGATTCCTGGAAAAAGGTGAGGGCCCGGAGGCAGCTGATTGGAAAAATCTTGAGGCTCAACATATCAGATTTAAACAACTGTCTAAAATCTTGCCTAATGATAATAACTCAAAGTTTTCCCTGTGCGATTTTGGGTGTGGCTTGGGAGATTATAAGGAGTATTTGGAACCTTCATATTCTGGAATGGAATACACGGGTATTGATGTCAGTGAGGAAATAATCCAACGGGCATCAAATGTCCATGCGGGGGGGGCGTTTGTATGCGACAGCAAAATAGATACCAATTATGACTACATTGTTACAAGTGGTATTTTTAATGTATGTCAGGACACTCCGAAAGAACAGTGGAAAGATTATATTTTGTCTACTTTATCCATGTTTGCAGAACATTCCAGAGGGGGCTTCGCTTTTAATTGCCTGACAAAATATTCGGATGTAGACAGAATGCGTGATGATTTGTATTATGCTGATCCGTTGTTTTTATTTGATTATTGCAAGACAAACTTTTCAAGAAATGTTGCCTTGTTACATGATTACGATATTTATGATTTCACGATATTGGTTAGGAGAGATGATACATGGCCTGGAAAAAGTTAGGTCGTATTTATAATCCAGAAAAAAACGAACATGTGTTGGGGGGGTATGGCGCGAATCCAATTGCGCTGCCCCTTGCTGGGAGCAATATTCTAAGAATTTATTTTAATGTCAGAGATGAAAGGAATAGGGCACATGTGACCTATCTTGACTATGACATGGAAAAACTGGAGATTGCTTCCTGTAATGGAGAGATTATTCTGGCTCCGGGAGAAAAAGGAACCTTCGATGACTGTGGTTGCTCTATTGGTTCGATGCTGGATATGGGAGATGAAATATACCTTTATTATCTTGGTTGGAATCTTCCAAGAAATCTTCCTTTTATGAACAGGATTGGATTAGCCTCCATAGACAAAAAAACAGGGAAGTGTCAGCGGGTTTCACCTGCTCCTATTATGGGACAGAGTATTGAGGATCCGTACTCTATTTCCTATCCGTTTGTAATGCGAGACGGAAATAAATACCGTATATGGTATGGCTCACATACATCTTGGCGCAATACTACCCCTGAAAAATATGATTTCAACCATATTCTGAAATATGCGGAAAGTGATGATGGTATTCATATTCACAGGGATAATATAATATGTGTTCAGGGTGACGGCATTGCTGAATATGCGTTTTCAAGGCCTTCACTTATTTATGAAGATGGCATTTACAAAATGTGGTACACCTTCCGTGGTGAAAAATACCGCATTGGTTATGCAGAGTCAAGAGACGGCATAAATTTTGTTCGCAAGGATGAGCAGGTGGATTTAGTTCCGTCAGGTGATGACTGGGAGTCGGAAGAGGTGTCATATCCCTATGTATTCAGTTACAGGGGCAGGCATTACATGCTTTATTGTGGCAACGCTTATGGCAAGACAGGTTTTGGTCTTGCTGTGGAGGAATAATTTTCAGTTTTCCATTTCTAAGGGGTCACTATGCAAATGGTGAGAAAAATGAAATGGGAAAAATTAAACTTAAATTACAACAGTGTTAATGTTATTGATGGTTTCCACGGAGCTGCAGTTCCGCAGGCTTTTCAGCTTCATGATAGTATTTATCGTATTTATTATTCAGCTAGAAATGACAAGAATCAGTCACATATTTTTTACTTGACATTAGATTTGTCAAACTTATCTATAATAGATATTTGCAAGTCACCTATACTTGCTCCAGGAAATTTGGGGTGCTTCGATGATAGTGGTACATTGATGTCTTGGATAGGAAAAGTGCATGATGAATATTGGTTGTATTATTGTGGCTGGAATTTAGGGAAAACTGTTCCATTCAGAAATTCTATTGGTCTGGCTGTTAGTAAGGATGGGATACATTTTGAGCGGAAATATTATGGTCCGGTTGTGGATCGGACATACAAAGAACCACATTTCTGTACGAATCCTTGGATTCTGATTGAAAATGACAAATTTCGTATGTGGTACCTTTCATGTGTAGAGTGGAGAATCAAAGAAGGAGAAATTCAACATAGGTATCATCTGAAATATGCAGAATCTCTAAATGGTGTGGATTGGCAAAGAAATGGCATCATAGCTATTGACTTTGCAGACGATAGTGAGTATGCCATATCCAGGCCTAGTGTACTAAAAGGAGATAATGCTTATCATATGTGGTTTGCTCATAGGGGAGAAAAATATCGTATTGGCTACGCAAAGTCAAAAGATGGTATATGTTGGGATAGAAATGATGAAGAAGTAGGCATAACAGTGTCCGAACATGGTTTTGATAGTGACATGATATGCTATCCTGCTGTATTCAGGCATGAGGATGATTATTATATGCTTTATAACGGAAATGAATACGGTATGACTGGCTTGGGCATTGCCAAATTGGTAGAAGGGGAAATATGAAGAAAAAAAAATTAGTGATTTTCGGTACAGATGATTTTGCCCAATTAGCAAAGTTTTATTTCACGGCAGATAGCGAGTATGAGGTTTGCGGCTTTGTGGTGGATAAGGAGTACTTGATTGAAGATTCATTCTGCAATTTGCCTGCAGTTGCTTTAGAAGATGCGGAAGAAAAATTTCCACCAAGTGAGTATGATATGTTTATAGCAATTGCATATACACATCTTAACGAGGTACGAGAGCAGAAATATCACGAGTACAAGAGGCGTGGATATAAATTAGCATCATATATTAGCAGCAAGGCAACATGTTGGTACGAAGGTAATGAATTTGGTGATAATGTATTTGTGTTTGAAGACAATACGATACAGCCATATGCAAAGATTGGCAGCAACACAATATTGTGGAGTGGGAATCATATCGGTCATCATGCTGAAATAGGCAATCATGTATTTATTACTTCGCAGGTAGTGATAGCGGGGCGTGTGGTGATAGGTGATAATACATTTATTGGTATAAATGCAACAATCAATGATCATATTCGTATTGCAGAGCGAAATATCATAGGTGCCAGAGCACTTATTGCCCGCAATACCAAACCTAATAGCATGTATGTGGATAAGATAACCAAAAAAGTCCTTCAGAATGTGAATGACAGTACTTTTTTCTTTGGTAAATCTGTCAAAAGTGTTGGGGGAGACAAAGATGGGGTGTGAAATAAGTTTTATTATACCCTGCTATCGTAGTGAAATGACTATCGGACCCGTGATAGACGAAATAGTCCAGGCAACGGCGGAGATGGCAGTATCAACTTATGAGATAATCTGTGTGGTTGACTGTTCCCCTGATAATGTATATGGGAAGCTGTTGGAAATAGGCAAGAAAAATCCTAATGTGAAAGCAATACGATTTGCCAAGAACTTTGGACAACATGCGGGTATGATTGCGGGAGTGCAGTGTGCCAATGGTGATATTTGCGTTTTTCTTGATGATGATGGTCAGTGTCCAATGGACAAGCTGCAGGATTTGCTGGCTCCGTTGCAGAATGGATTCGATATTTCCATAGCCGAATACGGGAAAATGAAGAAGCAAAGCTTGTTCAAGAATGTTGGAAGTTTGTTCAATGAGATAATGGCCAATCTACTTATAGATAAGCCCAAGGACATACAAATGGGAAATTTTATGGCCTTTAAGAAGTTTGTGGCAAAGGAAATATCCCGCTATAGCGGACCATATCCTTACATTTCCGGTCTTCTTTTCAGAACATCCGCAAAGGTTATAAATGTTCCCATGGAGGAAAGGGCACGCATGCAAGGCGGTACGACCTACACATTTGGGAAACTGGTTGCCCTGTGGGTAAGCAGTTTTACGGCCTTTTCCATAAAACCTTTGCGGTTTGCAACCATGATAGGCCTTGGAAGCGCAGTATTAGGGGGAGGATTCGCAATTGTTACAGTGGTAAGGAAATTACTAAATCCTCTCATTGCTGTGGGCTGGAGTTCAGTCATAGCCTTGATGTTAATTATTGGAGGACTGATTCTTTTCGTATTAGGCATAATGGGGGAGTATCTGGGAAGGATTTATATGTCCATTACGGAGACCCCACAATATGTTATAGCAGAAAAATATAATTTCGATGATTAAAAGCTAACAACGGGCAGTATAAAAGGATGGATTAATGAAGTATTTTCTATTATTACATCTAATGTTCATCATTTATTCAACTTCAGGAATATTTAGTAAAATAGCAGCTGGGCAAATTTGGTGGAGCATTCCCTTTATGCTTTGCTGTGCCGGGGGGATAGGGGTGCTTATTATTTATGCCATAGGTTGGCAGCAGGTAATAAAGCACCTTCCTTTGTCTGTGGCATTTGCAAACAAACCAGTGGTGATTATTTGGGGTATGATATGGGGAAAAACTATTTTTGGAGAGTATATTACTATTGTTAATATAGTAGGCGTTTTCCTAATCATAGTTGGTATAGAGGTATACTCTAGCAGAGAAAGGTCGAAACACCATGACTGATGTTGTGTGGCACGCAGGTATTATGCTTGCTGCTGTTTTTATGGCTACATTTGCCCAGGTTATGCTGAAAAAAGCAGCAAATAATTGTTATAATTCTATATTAAGCGAGTATTTGAATTTTAGGGTTGTAAGTGCATATGTCATAATGATACTGACAACTCTTATGTCAATATACGCATTGAAGGTTATTCCTTTATCTTTGGGTGCTGTATTGGATGCCAGCAGTTATGTTTTTGTTACATTTTGGAGTTGGTATTTTTTTAGTGAAAATGTAGACAGATACAATCTGTTGGGATTGGGATTAATACTTCTGGGGATTGGAGTTTTTTTTAGTGGCTAGGAGGGCAGTTATGCAGAAGAAGGTAGAGACACAGTTTACAGGTGAAATGCAGGATGAATTGTTTTCCTTGGAAGACCATTCATGGTGGTTTCAATATAGGGCGAAGCTTCTGGCTGAGGTGGCGGAACTCTTTTTTTGCAAAGATTGCTTAACTTATGACGTTGGGGGAGGAAATGGCTTTACTACACGTTATTTGGAGAAGTTGGGTTATAATATGGCCCTTTTGGAACCTACAGAAGAAGCCTGTATAAATGGCAGGAAACGAGGCCTTAAAAAGGTTGTATGTGGTACTATAGATGATTTAACAGAGCAGGTTGAGCAGATTTCATTGCTGGATGTGTTGGAACATATTGAAAATGATGAGGCATTTTTAAATAATTTGCACAGACATTTGTCTATGGAGGGGAGATTAATGATAGCGGTGCCTGCCTTTAATGTTTTATGGAGCAGTGAGGATGATGCTGCAGGACATTTTCGGAGGTATCGCTTAAGAGAGCTGCGTCGTAAGGTGGAAAATGCTGGGTTTGAGATTCTTCTTGGGTCGTATTTTTATCAATTTTTATTCCTTCCCATATTATTAGTGCGGGTATTGCTTGAAAAAATAGGTATCATCAAGCGATATGATATGCGTGATGAAGAAGAAAGGAGAAAAATCAATCAACAGCAATTTGATGAGAGAGGATACCTTGTGACCAAGGTATTGGACTTGCTGACTTCAAGAGAAATATGCAAAATAAAATCTGGGGCCGGCTTGTCCTTTGGAAGCAGTATTGTGTTGGTTGCCAAGAAAAAATAGTTGTATAAAGGAAAAATCATGGTTGTAGAAGCTAAAAACAATATAATTAAATTAACACTTCTATATTTTGCAGCTCATTGGCTGTTGCTGGTGGTAACAGGATACTGGATTGATGATTGGTGTGTATACGATCAACCGATAGATGTACTTGTAAACATGTTTACGGAAACCGGGACTCCTTTTGGAGTGTTATCATATATTATAAACAGCTATTTGCCGGAGGATGGGTACAAGAAAATAATTTTTTTACTAAATTATGCTAATGTTTTGTTCTTGTACAAGATTTTGAGAAACTGGCTTAAATGTGAACATAATTATTGTTTTTGGATTTGTGCGTTATATGCGGTGATACCATGTTTTGATGCACGTATAACGCTAATTATGTTTAATGGTACGTTGAATCTGTTTTCCTTTATGTTTGGACTTTGCATATTATCTGAGCAGCTTTTTGTGCGGAATTTTTCAGTCCATGGCAGGATAGTTACGCTCATTTTGTTCTTATATTCTTTTAATCTCGCATCTTTCCTAACATTTTATTCTTTGGCATTACTGATGATATATACCAAGGAAAAAACTTTAAAGAGTGCATGGAAATATATAGATTTTATATTATTGCCGATAGCTTATTGGATTTTTAAAAATGTATTCTTCCCTGCTCACGGTGCTTATGCAGGATATAATGCGATTCCTCTTTGGGGGCTTGTAAAGGCTATATTGCTTTTATTACCGGCGGATGGGATTATGCTGCTGAATCTGCTGAAGAATTATGTAATGTTTGCTGCGGTGCCATTGGTTATTGGGGTATTTTTATATAGGTATATTAAAAATGAACCATATGAAACTGAGCCACTAAAAGGTTATGAAAGAGTTATGCAAGAGAGGAGAAAAATACAGCTCCTATTATTGGGCATATTGTCTTTGTCTATGGGATTGTTTCCTTATTTGGTAGTTCGCGGTGGCCCATTCATTGCTACTTCTGCTTTCGGTGGTAGAGATTCAATGGTAGTTCCTATGGGAGCGGCAATAATATTTTATGTTCTGATAGCCAGCATTTTTAACGATAAGCACAGAAAAATAATATTAATCACCATGCTCCTTAGCGGTGTATGTTATTTTAATTTTTATTATCTGGCTTATCAGAGGGATTATTATAAGAATGTAGGATTCCAGTATCAATTGACCGAACATCCGGAACTGAAGGATTTATCGACAATGATTTGTGAAGATTCTACATCGGAAGTTCTTAATAATTCCATATTTTATACATGGAATATAAATGCCAGAAATGTCTATGGAGACCAAACTCGTTTTATAGTTAGGGATAAAAGTGAGTGGGAACATTATAGCAAACATAAAGATATTTTACGCATTTTTGTTGAGAGACCGGCTTATGGCATGATGCAGTATAACTACGAAGATACAAGTGTAAAATGTGTATTGACGTATAAATTTACAGGGAGCTATTTGGATACTATCCGTTTAATGACATATGGTAGTGACAAAGACGTGTTTGATTCAATGGGGGAATATTCTCAAATGGAGATATATTATCCAGGGACGGATAAATTTAATAGTATCCTTGGTACGGAAGAAAATATAGGAAGATAGTATGTAATATTACTGAGGTTGTATGGAAAATGTAACGTTTCTGTACAACCTCATTTATTGTTCGATTGGTGGCTACAATTATGCAAAATCAGGTATTAATTATTAATTGCGTTTGCTATACTGTAAGAGTATAATGATAATGAATTTTTGTGAGCAAAATTGCTCAGAGAATTGTTCTAATATAAAAGAAGAATGGATTAAATATTGATGAACAGGTTCTTTGCTATTAGTTTTTCTTTAATTACATACGATGTGATAATTTTTATTATAGCCGCTTCATTAATGCTGGCCTTTTATCAGGGCGCCGGTGCTCTTGATGACTACGGCGTTATGCTTCATAGTGTTGTTGCTGCTGTGATTATTTTTGGCAGTCGGTTAATGTGGAATATATATCGTCAGATTTGGCGTTATGGTGGTATACAATGCTATATTAGGTTACTATTGGCAGATGGTATTGCCATGTGCCTTTATTTGGCAGTAGATAAGTTCCTCATGGTTCCGAATATTTCCGCGGCGAAACTTATTGCATTATGTTGTACTAATACCTTGTGTGCGCTGACAATACGGATGGTGTACCGATATGCCTACAAATGCGGTGGGCGAAATGATACGCGAGGGGAACTATCCAGAATCCTTCTTCAAATATTTACAAGAGGAAAGGTCGTTGCTGAGCCTGCTCCCGAATCCGGAAAGATAAAAATAGCTATTGTGGGGGCTGGATCTGTAGGTGTATCCTTGGCGGAGGAATTGCGGGAAAATCCTTCCTCAAAATATGCCCCAATGTATTTTATAGATAACAAAACAAATAAGGTTGGACGCACAATACATGGTTTGGAAGTCAAGGCGGAAAATAGTGCGGATACTTTGTCTGAGATGCGGGAGGCTGGCATTAATCTTGTGGTTATGGCTATACCCAATATGACAGCTGAACGGCGTAAAAAACTGTATAATTTTTATCAAAATAATGGTTTTAAACTTAAGATTTATGATTATCCTACAGTTCAGAATGCTGGCAATAAGAGAGTTCTTCGTTCCTTTGAGGTGGAGGAGCTTCTCTTCAGAAAAGCTATGAATGTACTGGATAATAATACCTATAATTACTATAAAGATAAAGTGGTTATGATTACAGGTGGTGGCGGTTCCATAGGCTCTGAGCTTTGCCGCCAGGTTGCTGCTATGTCACCCCAAAAACTTATTATTTTGGATGTTTATGAAAATGGTGCCTATGACATTCAACAGGAACTTAGAATCAAGTATAAACAAACACTTAATATGGTAGTGGAAATTGTCTCGATTACTAATAGGGAGGGACTGGAAAAGGTATTCAAGGAGCATAATCCACAGATAGTGATACATGCAGCAGCCCACAAGCATGTTCCTCTCATGGAACGAAACTGCATTGAGGCTGTTGAAAATAATGTATTTGGGACATTTAATGTGGTGGAGCTGTGCGAGATATATAATGCGGAGCGTTTTATGATGGTATCCACTGATAAGGCAGTTAACCCTACCAATGTGATGGGGGCCACCAAGCGTATGTGCGAGATGATAGTCCAGAGCTACAGCACATTTGGCAAAGTAAGGTACAGTGCTACCAGATTTGGTAACGTTCTGGGATCGGCTGGCTCGGTAATTCCACTATTTAAGAAACAGATTGCCAGTGGAGGTCCGATTACCATCACGGATAAGCGTATTATCCGCTATTTTATGACTATTCCGGAAGCCAGCCAGCTTGTACTTCAGTCTGGTGCAATGGCTAAAAATGGAGAGCTTTTTGTATTGGACATGGGTGAACCAGTTAAAATATTGGATTTGGCCGAAAATATGATAAAACTTAGCGGTGTGGATGGCATCGAAATAGTTGAAACTGGGCTGCGGCCAGGGGAAAAACTCTACGAGGAGCTTTTGATGGATTCGGCTGACTTGCGGAAGACAAGCAATGAGAAAATATTTATCGAGCAGGATGAAGCTATTAGCATGGACATACTTAAGGATAAGCTGACGGCGTTGAGAGATGCGTGTGATGTTAGTGACGAAGCAGTGCGCGAAGCGTTGCATACTGTTGTGGAGACCTACAAAACGCCGGAAGAGATTAATAGCAAGCTTGCGTGACATCCTGTCTAAAGGAGATTATGATTATGTTTTCTAATTCAGATATAGAGCCCTTTGAAAGCAAAGTTTGGCTATCCAGTCCTACTATGCATGGTGATGAAATAAAGTATGTTCAGGAGGCCTATGATACCAACTGGATGTCAACTGTTGGTGCAAATATAAATGCGGTGGAACAGGAGATTGGTCAGTTAATTGGCTGCAAATATGCAGTAGCCCTGTCCTCTGGTACTGCTTCCTTGCATCTTTCCTTGAAGTTAGCAGGTATTGATGTTTACGGAATGCCCGTAGTAGGTCATGGCGCTTTGGAGGGACATAAGGTTTTTTGTTCTGATATGACCTTTGCAGCCACTGTGAACCCAGTAGTATATGAAGGTGGCATACCGGTTTTTATTGATACTGAACCGGATACATGGAATATGGACCCGGATGCTTTAGAAAAGGCGTTTGAAATATATCCTGATGTCAAGATTGTGGTTTGTGCTCATTTGTATGGCACACCGTCAAAAATGAAAGAGCTTATGGAAGTCATCCATAAGTATGGTGCCATATTAGTTGAAGATGCGGCTGAATCCATGGGGGCAACATATAATGGCATTCAGACTGGTACTTTTGGAAAATATAACACGATTTCTTTTAATGGAAATAAAATTATAACTGGCTCCAGCGGAGGATGCTTCTTAACAGACGATTTTCAGGCTGCCAACAAGGTGCGTAAATGGAGTACCCAGTCCCGTGAAAATGCCCCATGGTATCAGCATGAAGAGGTGGGCTTTAACTATCGCATGAGCAATGTCATTGCTGGGATTGTAAGAGGTCAGTTGCCATATTTGGCTGAACATATTGCACAGAAAAAAGCTATTTATGAGAGATACAAAGATGGTCTTAATGATTTGCCTGTAAAAATGAATCCTATTGATACAAAGAACAGCGAGCCAAACTATTGGTTATCCTGTATGATTATTGACGATGATGCAATGTGTAAGCAAGTTCGTGGTGAACGTGAGTCTCTATTCATTCCAGAACAGGGGAAATCCTGTCCAACAGAGATATTGGAAGCTATTTCTTCTATTAATGCAGAGGGGAGACCTATTTGGAAGCCACTTCACATGCAGCCAATGTACAGATTGAATCCTTTCATTACAAGCGCTGGCAATGCCCGGGCGACCAGCAATGCCTATATAGCAGGTGAAGCTGCTGAGGTAAGTATGGATATTTTCCGCAGAGGCCTGTGTCTGCCAAGTGATAATAAAATGACTGCTGAACAGCAGCAAAGAATCATTGATGTTATAAAAGCATGCTTTGAGTGAGTCTAAAAGGAGTATAAATGAACCTACGCCGGGAAATGGGCTTTTATGAAAAATATATAAAAAGACTGATTGATATTGGTTGTTCTTTATGTGCGCTTATCTGTTTTAGCTGGTTGTTTGTCATAATTGGTATTGCAGTCAAGATAAAGCTGGGCAGCCCGATTATCTTCAAGCAGCCCAGACCTGGGATTGTGGATGCAGATACGGGCAATGAAAAAATATTCATGATGTACAAATTTCGTACAATGACTGATGAAAGAGATGCTGATGGCAATCTGCTTCCTGATGAGGTCAGGCTGACGAGCTTTGGTGCATGGCTGCGTAGTACAAGCTTGGATGAAATTCCCGAATTATTTAATATTCTGAATGGCACCATGTCTTTAATTGGACCTCGCCCTCAGCTTGTGAGGGATATGGTGTTCATGAGTGAAGGACAGCGTATGCGGCATACTGCCCGTCCTGGTCTTAGTGGTTTGGCACAGGTAAATGGCAGAAATGCAATATCCTGGGATGAAAAACTGCAGTTTGACCTGCAATATATAAAAGATATTTCATGCATCAAAGATTTAAAGATTATATTAAAGACAATCAGCAAGGCCTTTATAAAACGTGAGGGAATCACAGAAGAGGATATGGCAACAGCCGAAGACTATGGTGATTTTCTTCTTCGGGTTGGACGTATAGACAAGAATGAATATGATAGGAAACAGGAGCTTGCACGTAATCTATTGGAAGAGAACATGAATTGAAAAAATACATACCTTAAGTAATAAGCATAATAAATAGGAATATTTATTGTGCCAAGGAGCATATTTTTACTATGAAAAGTGATATTTCAGGCAAACAATTTGTTTCAGTTTTGCTGGTTACCAGAAATGAACAAGATTATATAGAGAAAGCATTAATGTCGTTGGTAAATCAAACCTATCCCAAGGATCAGTATGAGATAATTATTATTGATGGTGAATCAACAGATGACACCCTGAAAATTATTTCTCATATTATTGAACAATATAAAACGGAGACATTTGATATCCGCATAATAAATAATTCGAAGCAGATTCTTGCTTCTGGCTGGAATCTGGGGATAAAGGCTGCCAGGGGAGATTATGTTGTTAGGATAGATGCCCATGCTGAAGCTGCAATGGATTTTATTGAAAAAAATATTGAGACCATGCAAAGGGTGACAGATGCTGTGTGTGTCGGTGGTAAAATCATTACAAAGTCCCTTAAGGATGGTGATGAATCTGTATCAAAGGTATTGTCATCTGCATTTGGGGTTGGCAATTCGCCGTTCAGGGTTTCTGATGAAGCAGGATATGCTGATACCGCTGTATATGGTCTATATAAAAAGGATATTTTTAAAAAAGTAGGATATTTCAATGAACAATTTGTTCGTAATCAGGATATAGAACTTCATTCACGAATTAAAGCAGTAGGTGGTAAGTTTTATTTTAATCCTCAAATATGTTGTGTGTACTATACTCGAAATACCGTTGGTAAAATGATAAAACAAGCTTTGGGAAATGGAAAGTGGAACATGGTTCTTCTCAAGCAACAGGGGTCTGCATTGAGCCTTAGACACTTAGTACCATTTGCTTTTGTATTATTTCTTATAGGCTCAACAATATGTGGATTTTTTTATGATTATATTTGGCTTTTTGAGAGTATGGTATTATTACTTTATGTTGTTCTTGGAATTGTTGCATCCATAAGAAAAACATCTAAAGTATTCGAAGTTATAAAAATGGTTTGTCTGTTCTTTTTATTACACATCTCCTATGGTGTGGGATATTTGAAAGGAATTTTTACTTCGGTTGCTATGCCTAAATGGGAGGAAAGAGGAAATGAATCTTTATGAGCAACTAGTGAGAAAAGAAACAAAAATGTCATTGGTAGGGCTTGGTTATGTTGGTATGCCTATTGCCGTTGCATTTGCCCGAAAAATCAACGTTATTGGTTTTGATATTAATGACAAGAAAGTTGAAATGTATAAGAAAGGTATTGATCCGACACATGAGGTTGGTGACGATATTATAAGTGATACATCGGTGGAATTCACTGCAGATGAAACCAAGCTTCGGGAAGCAAAGTTTCACATTGTGGCGGTTCCTACTCCCGTAAATGATGATCATACTCCTGATTTAGCACCAGTAGAGGGAGCAAGCCGGATTGTCGGACGCAATTTGACAAAAGACTCTGTGGTTGTTTTTGAATCAACAGTATATCCTGGTGTGACTGAAGAAATATGTGTTCCTATTCTGGAGAAAGAGTCTGGGCTTAAATGTGGGGTCGACTTCAAGATTGGCTATAGTCCGGAGCGTATTAATCCGGGTGATAAGGTTCACCGTCTTGAAACGATAACTAAAATTGTTTCCGGCATGGATGAAGATACATTGGATTGTGTGGCCAAAGTATATGAATTGATAGTCAAAGCTGGTGTGCATCGCACTGAGTCTATTAAGGTCGCAGAAGCAGCCAAAGTCATAGAAAACAGTCAACGTGATATCAATATCGCTTTTATGAA
>NZ_JAZTZI010000047.1:0-1002 GCF_045637405.1 Anaerovibrio sp. | reverse complement strand
TTGAATTCACCAGACTACCATATCCTTAATTGGCTGGCAGTGTTGACCAAGTATCGTAGCTATTGGCAAAGTAGCAGTATTGCTGAGGAAGCAAAGGTGTACCTGCAACAAAATTTTTTTGTTGATCCTGATAAATATGACCTTGTTATTGGTTATCGGGCAGATGATTCTTATTTTAGCTTTGCTCAGGATTTTATTAGTGGAACAATATCTTTGAATAAACTATCTGAGGCCATGCGGCTTGGCAAACTGGGAGAACAAATCGTAATTAAAAGTGAAAAGGCCTATAGTCACCTTAAATTCTTGGGAGCTGAACCAGCAGAAGCTAATGTGTGGTATGAAAAAAAGTCTGTCAGGGACAGGGATGCAAGACGGGAATACCGTAAAAGAAGGACTGGTAATGCCGGTGTTTCTGAGCTGTATATGTTGGATATTATGAGAGAAGGGATAAAAAATGGGGATTCGCGCTTACGATGAAATGTATTTGTCCAGTGCCCAGAATATATTGGGCCATGCCGTGGATTTTGCCATTATGTCTTTGGAAATAGAACCAAATGATTTGGCTAAGGCTTTAATAGTCAGTGCCAGTGCCAAGCAATTTGCCAAGGGGAACCCTCGTTATGTTGCCGGAATGAGCGGGTGTGAATTTGCCAGACAGGTTTTAAGTGAAGTACACATTTCCTATCCTGAAAAGGAAGATATAATGTATGTAGATAAAACACCAGAATATTGGGCTGGGTGGGCGTTGGCATATTACCAGTGGTATATGGATTTGTCATTTGCCGATATTCTTAGGGTTATCACATTGGAAGATATAATTGACATGTATCCTTTGTACCATGAAATGGATCTGTCCCATTTTGTGGAGCGAATGAACGCACTGGTAAAGCAGGCAAATCCATTTACCAGGTTGCGTATGCGGCGGGATAATGCGGGATTGTCCCAATCAGAGCTTGCTAATGAGTCTGAGGTACCTCTGCGGCAAATACAACTTTTTGAACA
>NZ_JAZTZI010000046.1:0-2380 GCF_045637405.1 Anaerovibrio sp. | reverse complement strand
ATGCCCATCGAAATTCGTTTCAGGCAATATTTAGATAACAATAATACATTGTAATTTAAAAAAATAAAGTAATACTTATCAAATTTATGTAATACTTTCTGTTAAAAGACGTACGTAAATATGCTAACAATATCTTCATTTTGTTTCCACCACTTTCTCCAGTAAAAATAACCCTTGGCAGAATCACCTGCACCCCATGGAAACCTTTATTTGCATGAAAATTCCGCCATTTTTTTCGACATTTCACCCCTATTTCCTGCCAAATTACAGAAATTTTCACCATTAATATCACCATGTGAGATTGATAGCGGTTCGAATTATATAAATATGTACATAACAGCCCTTTATTCTATCGGCAAAATAAACTCCATAATATGCACAAGAAAACACAGTATATTTAGCCGATTTTATGATATAATTGAAACAAGGCTCGTAGAAGCTCATATGGGGAGGGGCAGAAACGATGAAATACATAAGTGTCAGTGAGGCGGCTTCCAATTGGAAGGTATCGGAGAGAAGTGCAAGAAATTATTGCGCCACTGGTAAGGTGAGAGGCGCGGTATTGGAGGGTAAAATCTGGAAAATACCTGCTACTGCCCCTAAACCTCCCAGAAAACCACGGGCAGGCAAAATTTCTGACGATTTGCTGACCAGACTACAACAGGAAAAAATGGCTGGAATAAAAGGCGGTATCTATCACAAGGTCCAGATAGAATTAACCTACAATTCCAACCACATTGAGGGCAACAGCCTCACCCATGACCAAACCAGATTTATTTTTGAAACCAATACTATCGGTGTAGACAGTGATGCGATTAAAGTAGACGATATAGTTGAAACGGCCAACCACTTTTGTTGTATAAATATGATAATCGATGCCGCCAGATACAAGCTAAGTGAATCCTTTATAAAGCAGCTCCATTTATGCTTAAAATCGGGAACCTCTGACAGCCGAAAATCTTGGTTTGTTGTTGGAGATTATAAAAGAATGCCAAACGAAGTAGGTGGTCTTGCCACCACTGCCCCGGAAAATGTGTCATTCGAAATAAAACAATTACTAAAAAATTATAATTTGGAGAAAGTGAAATCCTTTGAGGATATAGTGGCATTTCATCATGATTTTGAACATATTCACCCATTTCAGGATGGCAACGGGCGTATAGGCAGACTGATAATGTTCAAGGAATGTTTAAGAAACGGCATTACACCATTTATTATCAGTGATGATTTAAAGGGGTATTATTATCGCGGATTAAAGGAATGGATAAAGGAACCAGGCTATTTGTTGGACACCTGCCGAACCGCCCAGGACAGGTTTAAGGTTTGGTTGGACTATTTCAAAGTACAAAATACGAAAAGGCCCTAACCTCTCATTTAAATAGTTTTCCACTGGCAAATTATCCATTTAGACCTTAATTTTCATATAATACCCTTCTTTCTCATAGTATAAATATGGTTATATTACAGTATCCATTTTTAACCGAAAGAGTCCATGGTGATTGCAATAATAGTACAGCCACCGCGTGTTGCGATATTTAAAGTGAGCCTCTGCGTCCCCTTCAGGATATAGTTTTTTTAGTTCACATCCATCCTCCCTTACTGCAGCTACAAAGGATATAAAATGTTCTTTGCTCATGGGATGATCCAGCTTGATATAGAACTCGTCCTCTATTTTTTCTACCTTCAGTCCATGATCTGCATCAGCCTCCTCAGCCTCCAGGCTCGGCAGCATAATGCCGCAACAGCTAATGACTGCTTCACCTGTAGCGGTGATTAAATTGCCACATATAGGACATACGTAGAATTGTATTTTTTTCATGTTGAAACAGCGATTAGTATTGCTCACGCTCTCTCCGGCCAAAAGTTCCATTACTGACACCCCCAATGCCTCCGCTAACGGCTCCAGCAAGGTTATGTCCGGGTACCCACGTCCAGTCTCCCATTTTGAAATGGTCTTATCACTTACATTCAAACTTTGCGCCAGCTGTACCTGTGTAATTTCTCTTTTCTCACGAAAGCGCTTAATTATAGTCCCGGTTACATATTGATTCATTTTTGCCCTCCAAATATGTTAAGTCATTCATCTGTCAAAATCATAGTCTAAAATGATGCGTATTTCTACCTACTCAAAGTAGAGTCATCGCCAAATCCATAATTCACCGGCAAATATTGCTGCCGACCTGGGCTATACAGACCAAAGTCATTTTTCCCGCCAATTCAAGCAGATTACAGGAGTAACGCCGGGAAATTTTGCCAATAATAGATATAATCAGCTTGTGAAAGGCAAGGTAACCTAATTTTGTAGCATATAATAACCCTAGTATAATTAACAATATGCGCGACTATTAATGATTTTTTCACCACGAAAAGGCCCTAACCA
>NZ_JAZTZI010000045.1:0-1615 GCF_045637405.1 Anaerovibrio sp. | reverse complement strand
CTTCTGCCTATGAATATTACCATTATGTATAAGCGGGCTCCAGGTGGCTATGCCATCGAGGGTATTAATGTTGCTGAAGATTCACCGCATGAGCGTAGTTATACGATAGCTAGTACGCCTTCACACAGTGAGTATGATTACTTGTCGGCCTATGATAGCTTTACTGGCTTACTGAACCGGGACGCTTTTTGCTCAAGGACAGAGGATATGCTGGCTGATTATCCGGATAAATCCTTTGATATACTGCGCATAAACGTGGAGCGTTTTAAGGTTATAAATGAAGTCTTTGGTGAAGCTCAGGGTGACAAGCTTCTTAAATATATTGGCGATTTCCTGAAGAAGGTTGACCTGAAGCTTTGTCTGGCGGCCCGACTTTATGCGGATAATTTTGTAGTTTGTTTTGAGTCCAGCGAGGGTGATGCAGAAAAACTGATTTATACCTTGCAGGTAGTGGCCAACAGCTTTGAAATTAATCACCATACAGTGCTGACCTTTGGCTTGTATAAAATTACCGATAAGTCTCTTCCTGTCAGCAAGATGATTGAGCGGGCAAATATTGCTTTAAATCAGGCCAAGGGCAATCATATGGTGCCGTACTGTGTATATGATGGTAGCATGTGGGATGAAATGCTGGATGAGCAAAATATCATGAACGCTTTGGACAGTGCCATGGACAACAATGAGTTTTCCCTGCTCCTTCAGCCTAAGTATGAGTTGAAAAATGAAACTGTTATTGGCTCGGAGGCATTAGTTCGTTGGGTTACCAAGGAGGGAGAAAATATTCCTCCTAGTAAGTTTATTCCGATATTTGAAAAGAATGGCTCCATATATGAATTGGATAAATTCATGTGGGAGAGCGTATGCCAACAGTTGCGTAAATGGTTGGATGAGGGAAAAGCAGTTAAGCCGGTGTCAGTAAATGTTTCCCGTATAGATTTGTATGATCCGGAATTAGTAAATGTATTGGTCCGGATAGTAAATAAATACAAGATACCGAAGGAACTGTTTGAACTGGAAATAACTGAGTCCGCCTATACCGGTGACCCACAGATGATAATGTCCGTAGTCGATAATTTACAACGGGAGGGCTTCCGGATTTTGATGGATGATTTCGGCAGTGGCTATTCCTCCTTGAATATGCTAAAGGATATTTATATTGATGTGCTGAAGATAGACATGGGCTTTTTGCAACGCACGGACCGGACTGGTCGGGGGAATAATATTTTGGCGGCTGTGGTATATATGGCTGATAAACTGAAATTGCCAACAATCGCCGAGGGTGTTGAAACTAAAGAGCAGGTAGATTTCCTGAAATCCATAGGCTGTAATTGGGCGCAGGGCTTCTATTTTTCTCAGCCGATAAGTGCCGAGGAGTTTTCCAAATTACTGGAAAATAAATGATCACATAAATAAAGGAGACCTAATAAGGTCTCCTTTTGTTATTTTTCGATTAGTAATTTTAATTGGGCTATTTTTCTATCGTGGGCCTTAATGGCAAAATTCATACGCTCATTTTCCTCGGCGGAAAAATTGCCACTGTCCATAGCACTCTGAATTTTTTCCTTACGCTGTTCCAAATCTGCGATTTCATCCCTCAGAGGTTTTTCTTCTCCCA
>NZ_JAZTZI010000044.1:0-23382 GCF_045637405.1 Anaerovibrio sp. | reverse complement strand
TAGGACGAAGCGAGTTATGATTTTTTTCACTATATAAAAGCAAGAAAAAATTTTAGTAGTGGAATGTCGCTAAAGATAGCAGTCCCCATCTTTTATAACACTGCAGGAAAACTGTTCCTGCCATTATGATCTAACAATTTTAACTCTTTCTCATAACAAGCATTGCGTTACCAATACGACGTTCTACGCCTTCAGATGGGCTGTTCACAATACGGTTGTTCAGTATCATTTCTGAGGAACCACCACCATCCAGATTAAAGCCCTTCACTGCGCCGTATTTCACCAGCAGCTGTCCCATTTCCGTAAGGGAAGCACCAATACTGTGGCTCTGGCGGCCATCCACCACCATCAGCAACAGATGCCCATTATCCTTTAATCCCACGGCAGTTCTAGGGGCCCTGCCTCCTGCCACATCATTGCCGAACTGCTCCGCATTAGAAGCCACGTTTACTTTGCCGTTAGCCACCAGCTGAGGGCCTGCACCGTAAAAATCAGGGGCATCTCCCACCTCTGGTCCAAAGCCTTCCTCGATAACAGCCTTATCTCCAACCTTGATCCCAGCAAAGTTTGCCTGGGACTGGCCGTGAACGGATACCACCACACCATTGGCCGGAATCACGCTATTGCCTTTAGTAATGGATTGTACCCGTCCGTCAACAATAACGTATTCCGTGCCAAATTCATTGGTACCGGTGGAATATCCGTACAGGGAATTATACATAACAATAGAATCTGTTCCCCTTGGGCAATTTACACCCCAGAAGGAAATACTACGGCCATTCACCTTTACTGCCCCGGAATAATTGCCCCGACCAATATCATAGGAGCCATCCTTGCGCTTAATAAGGCCTGTACGATTCTGGGTTCCTATGCCGGCGGTCTTGCCGTTTATGCGTATGTCACCGATAAGAAAATCACCACTCCAGTCGAAATAACCGCCATTTACTCCCGCCACTGCTCCGTTACTGCTGGCAATGGTGGTGAGCTTTCTGAGGCCGGAGGAAACCTTTCCTGCCCCCAGGGCCAGAGTAACATCAAACTTGGTAGGATCAATATCCAGCATATAGGCAGTCAGCATACCACGGCCATCAACCCGCACATACTTGCCGTTAAGAAGGCCATCCTCCACCTGATTAAGGGTTTCCTCTTCGTATTCCTTGCTTACATCAATTACGATTCTATTTGGATTTTGGAGTGTATACACCTTGTTCGGCATAGCCGCCTTCATATCCACTATAACCTGCAAGGTATCACCATATTTTGCCAATATAAGGTCCTTCACAGCACCCCGGCCTGCCGGAGCTGCTGTCAAAGGCGAAGTGACCCCATCCATGGTAATAACCAGACGTGTATTATTATTTTCATATACCGCAAAGTATTTCTTTGCATTGCTTATATCCAGCACAACCCGGGTATATTTGGCATTATCCCCCAGGCGGATATTCCTCAACACCGTCTGACGGCTGGTCTTATCAGACTGTGCAGAAGCAGTCGGCTTATTGGTATTTACTGACTGGGTAGTCTGAACCGGCGATTTCTTATCGTTTTTCTTCGCTGCGTAGGAAATGCTGTCTCCCAGGGCTGTCACATTTATGGTAAAAACTGCGGCCAATACAGCTGCTCCAATTCTTTTCTTGTTAATAATCATATTTTAAAAAGCTCCTATGTTATATAAAATGATAACTTATTCAGATGGAGTTTTAAACTCCACCTGAATTTAGTTGAATTTTACCCAGGGCTTTATGGGTGCTTAACTCCTACCCTAAAGGAAGGAGTCTTAGCACCCGTTAGCATCGGATAAAATGATAAGAGGGCCATCGCGTCAAATGCAATAGCCCCCATTAATTCATCTCCCGTAAAAATCAGGTTCTTACAACCTTATCCTTTGGACTCATATTCTCCACCCGCTGAGTCCAATCTGCCTTGGCCTTGTCTTCAAGGGTCAGCTGCCTATACAGCACATCAGCCAAACCTACGCCACCGGCCTTGGCCATCTGATTTACCATTTCCGTATCCCGCATGTCCTGTAAAATCTTATCCGCATTGGAATCACCAAAGAGACTATTTTCAGGAACGGTATTGCGCATTTCCTTATACATAATGTTAAGGAACATGGCCTCAAAGCCTTGACAGGCTTCCCTCAGCTTCTTGTCGTAGGCCTTCTGCTCAGGAGTCATTTCCCCATCAGCAGCTGTTGCCGCCTTTGTCTTTGGCTTAGCCACATTTTCGCTGGCCCTTTTCAGCTCATCAGCGAAATTCTGGGCATCCTCCACAGCCTTGGCCCCTTTATCGGTAGCCTGCTGAGCCATTATCCAATTGCTGTTCACATTGTCAATATTCATAATATCACCTGCTTAGATAATCTCCAGCTCTGCGTGCAAGGCACCGGAAGCCTTTATAGCCTGCAAAATTGAAATAATATCCCTTGGTGTAGCCCCAACAGCGTTAAGAGCACCAACAATATCGTTAATATTGGCAGTAGCCGGAAGCACAATAGAATTGGCTGTCTGCTCCTCCACCTCAGCACTTTCATCCTGGGTCACCACAGTACGCCCCATGCTGAATGGTTCAGGCTGATCCACCTCAGTTTCCTTCTTTATTCTTACGCTGAGACCGCCCTGGGTAATGGCAATACTGTCAACGGACACGTTGCCACCCATAACGATGGTACCAGTGCGTTCATTTACAACAACCTTGGCCACATTATCAGGGGTAACGTTGATGTCCTCCAGGGAAGCCACAAAATCCACCACGGAATTGCGGAAATATGCCGGAATAGTTACATCCACGCGACCCGGATTGGTAGCTCTGGCGATACCGCCATAGTTGCTGTTAATGGCAGCTGCCACACGGCTGGCAGTGGTAAAATCTGCCTTATTAAGAGAAAGGGACAGCTTACCCCCCAGCTCTGACAAATCATCCTCCACAGTACGCTCCACAATAGCACCATTTGGGGTAGTACCTACTGTTGGGAAATTCTTCTGGGCACTGCCTCCACCACGGCCTGCCACAAATCCACCAGTGGACACAGCCCCCTGAGCCACGGCATAAACATTACCGTTGGCAGCCTTTAATGGGGTCTGTACCAAAGTTCCTCCCTGAATACTGGTGGCATCACCAATGGAAGAAACTGTAATATCAATATTATCGCCTTCCCTTACAAAAGGAGGCAGGGTAGCAGTTACAATAACCGCAGCCACATTCTTTGGCTTAAGACCATTTACATCAAAGCCTACACCAAAGGCACTCATCATATTGCCAATGGACTGGATGGTAGGTGTCATCTTGTTGGAATCACCGGTACCATTTAAACCAACCACCAGGCCGTAGCCCACCAATTGGTTGGAGCGGACCCCCTGCACCTTGGCGATATCCTTTATTCTTGTACTTGCGCTATCCGCAAACACCACACTGGTGGCCATAACACACAGGCACAGCACCAGTGATAATATTCTCACAATGGATTTCATCTTTAGTCCTCCAAAATGCCCTATACTTAGAACAGGAAGTTGAAAATCTGGGTAATAATACCCTGTCTCTGCTTGGAATTCAATGGACCCTTGCCATCAAACTTAACGGTTGCCTCAGCCACCTTGTTGGAAGGAATGGTATTGCGGTAAGTAATATCATCTGGACGAATAATACCCTGAAGGGTAATTTTATGTTCATTTTTGTTGTTCCAAATAGACTGGGTTCCCTCAACAATAAGGTTGCCGTTTGGCGCCACATCAGTTACGGTTACAGTTATGGTTCCCCTGGCTGTATTGCTGTTGGTAGCACTGCCTTGGGCACTAAAGCTGTCATTCTGGCTGGCACTGGCAGCTGCCAGGAAGTCAAAAATCCCTAAACCGGCATCAAGATTCTGTTTGCCGGACTTGGAATTACTGGAATTCTTGGAGGAAGTCATACTGGCCGTTTCGCTGATAATGACAGTGACTATATCCCCCACCTGGGATGCCTTGCGGTCAGAAAAAATATTACGGCTCTCCTCACTCCACAAGCTCACTGCTCCGGCGGTGGCAGGAACCATGATCCCCACCTGAAAAAACATCATTGCCCCCATAATAATGGACAAAACATATTTCATTAAGCTCACCTGCCTCCAATCAAACGATAAAACCAATATCTAACGGGAAATTTCCACGTTGTTCTTGTCAATAACTTTTCCCCTGACCACCTTATTGGAAGCCAGATTCTTTACGTTTATATAGTCACCCTCACGACCATTTTCCATAGCCTTGCCCTGGGTGGTCACCCGTATGCCGTTAACCACTGCTGTAAGGTCTATCAGGTCTCCGGAATGGATTATCACCGGATTCTGAATATTTCTGGAGGTAATAATCTCACCTTGGCCGATGCCGCGACGGGCCACCTTGCCAAGCACCTGCTTTACATCTGTAAAATAGGTCCAGTTTTCCCCCTTGTACTCACGCTCATCAATTCGCAAATCCTGGGCTGTGATTTCCGTGCCCTGTACCAGCTGCTTATTGGCCACCACCATCATATCGTAGGACCGCACCCGCATAAGGCACCGCATGGTAGTATACTTGCTGCCGTTTAAAAGCACATCCACACTTACCAAGGTTCCCTTGCTGAAGCGGACTCCGTTGGGAAGGACCACTCTATAGGTTATACGTCCCTCCGGTAGCCTTAGCCCAGCCGGGACATTTATTGGCTCAATGGTATGACGACGGGTCTCGCCACCTGTCTGCAGATAATCCTCAATACCAATATTTGCCTGCTGAATGAGACTTTCCCTCAGTATAACCTGAGGTAATTGAGCTGTAGGGGCCACTACCACCTTGGCTCCTTCGGAAGCCGACATAGGCAGTAGCAAAAAAACTGCCAATAATAAGCCAAGGATTTTATTCATCAGCGCTTCAACCCATTGGCAATCTCCAGCATGGAGTCGGAGGTAGTAATAGCCTTAGAGTTGGACTCATAAGCACGCTGAGCCACGATCATATTAACCATTTCATCTACAATCTGCACTGCGGACATTTCCAGCGCACTCTGAATAAGAGTACCGGTACCATCTGTACCAGGGTTGTTTTCAATAGGCCCGCCAGATGCAGCAGATTCAATAAACATATTCTTGCCAATGGCAGTCAAACCAGCCGGATTCAAAAATCTGGCCAAGGTAATCTGACCTACAACTGTAGGAACACCACCTGCCGGAGTATCGGAAACCGCACCGGTAGAAGAAATAGTGATACTGTCAGCTGGTGCATTGGCATCAAACTGAATATTATTTGTCAGCTGATAACCATCGGTAGTAACAAGATTGCGGTCTGCATCCAGCTTAAAGGAACCATCTCTTGTATAGGCAGTAGTTCCATCAGGGAGGAGAATCTGGAAGAAGCCCTCACCCTCAATGGCTATATCAGTAACATTATCTGTAACCTGAATATTACCCTGGGTAAAAACACGGGTAGTAGCGGAAAACTTGGACCCAAGACCAATCTGCACAGGAGTTGGGAACATTGTACCATCACCGCTTTCAGCACCACCAGCCCTCAAGGTCTGATAAATCAAATCCTGAAATTCAGCACGCTGTGGCTTGGCACCATAGGTATTAACATTGGCAATGTTATGGGAAAGTACATCCATCTGTTTCTGCTCGCCCTTCATTCCTGAAGCAGCGGACCATAATGATCTCATCATAAGGCAAAAACCTCCATTTAATAAACAGACAAAAACTAATTTTTCTTATCTAAATATATCGTCAAAAAATTATATATACTTAACGGTTTCATTAGGAAACCATTAAAAACTGGCTTACATATTGCGTCCCACTTCGTTGACGGACTTTTCCAGCATGGTATCCTGGGTAACCACAGCTCTGGAATTAGCCTCGTAGGAACGATAGTTGGCAATCATATTTACCATTTCGGAAACCACATTGGTATTGGAACGCTCCAGCATGCCCTGCTGAATTTCTCCAGTGGCATTCATACGACGCGGATTGCCATTGGTACGGTAGAGGTTATCCCCCTGCTTCATCATCACCTGGTTACCACCCTGGAACTGGAACAAGCCAATCTGGGCCACAGGCACATTATCATTCATGGTAATATTGCCGTTCGGTCCCACAATAATCGTGGTAGCCTCATCCGGAATATCAATTGGACGCCCTCTGTCGTCCAACACGTTGTAGCCATTTACGTTTACCAGCCGTCCCGTGGCGGAACGATAAAAATTACCGTCTCTGGTATATCTCTGCCCCTGAGGGGTATCTACCATAAAATAGCCTTCACCGGAAATAGCCAAATCGAAAGGATTTCCCGTGGTCTGGAAAGAGCCCTGGGAATGGTCAGTTACGATTTCATCTATTTCAGAACCCAGCCCCAACTCGCCGATAACAGGAGCATTGTTATTGAGAGAAAACCCCTTAAAGGTGGTAACATCCCTCTGAATCTTGGACATATCATCTATTCTATGGATGAGCATTGGCGCAAATTCCTTGCTAACAGCATCATCACGTTTAAAGCCGGTGGTATTGGCATTTGCCAAATTGTTGGCAATGGTGTCTGTACGATATGACTCTGCAATCATACCCGTAGCAGCGGTATAAAGTCCTCGCCACATAGTAAGTCCTCCTCTTTAAATAGTCTTATTTTCTCCAGAAAGACATGGACTTCTTGTCGTCCAATTTATCAATATTATCAAGGGCCTTGCCGGTACCCAATGCCACACAGGACAGGGCATCGTCAGCCAGGCCAACAGGAATTCTGGTCTCGCGGTGAATCAGGTCATCAAGGCCATACAGCATGGCACCGCCGCCGGTAAGGACAATACCTCTGTCCATAATATCCGCCGCCAGCTCCGGAGGACACTCCTCCAGCACCTTCTTCACACATTCCACAATTTTGGTAACGGTCTCTTTAAGGGCTTCTGCCACCTGATCAGTGGTAACTTCCACCAGCTTAGGCAGACCACTGAGCATATCACGGCCCTTAACCTCCATTTTGCCATTACGGGCACCCTGGAAGGCGGCACCAATTGATACCTTGATATCCTCGGCTGTACGCTCACCAATCATCAAATTGAAGTTGCGTTTTACATAGTCGATAATGGCCTCATCGAAGCTGTCACCGGCAGTTCTCAGGCTGTCACTGGCCACAATGCCACCCAGACTGATAACAGCCACATCTGTGGTACCACCACCGATATCCACCACCATACAGCCATAGGCCTCAGAAATATCAAGGCCGGCACCAAGGGCTGCTGCCAATGGCTCCTCGATAAGGAAGGTTTTTCTGGCCCCGGCCTGCTCTGCTGCCTCCTGCACGGCACGCTGCTCCACCATAGTAACCCCGGATGGAACGCAAATCATAATGCGGGGACGAAATACAAAGCTACGGCCTGTAACCTTTTCAATAAAGTAACGAAGCATTGCCTCGGTAATATCATAATCACTGATGACGCCTTCACGCAATGGGCGAATAGCCACAATATTTCCGGGAGTACGGCCAATCATGCGACGGGCATCCTCACCAACAGCCAATACGCGATTGGTGTCCCGGTCCACAGCCACCACAGATGGCTCCCTGAGCACTACACCCTTGCCTTTTATATATATCAAAACATTTGCTGTACCTAAATCAACGCCAATATCCATTGACATACCAAACATTAAAACATCTTCCTTCCATCTATATACAGGCGCACTAAATACACCTCGCCTATTTTTATCGATATATACTAAATATAATATAAAAGGCGAAATATTTCAATAAAAAAAGAAAGAGTCGAGGAACTGCTATACTCAACTCTTGTAAGTATAAAAAAATGAGGACCGATATCTTTTATATTCTGCAAATATAAAAGAGCCAGGTTACTGCTGAACGAAAGCATTAGGGCGAAGGTCGTTAAGAAACTGCTTTTTGCATTCCTGCATTAGCTGAAAAAATCATCTGTTTGAGCGACGCGAGTTATGATTTTTTTAGCTATTTAAATAAAGCAAAAACAGTTTTAGACCCGAGACCCGAGCTGAGTTCAGCAGTTTCCTGGCTCTTGTGTCTTTTTATTTACATCATATTAGCAAGTGTGGCACTGCTCATAAATGCCGGCTTCCTTCAGCTTCTTAACCACAGTCTCACCCATGGTGGCTACGGTCTCAGCTACTGGAATACCTACAGCATTCAAAGCCTTAATCTTGTCAGCTGCAGTACCCTTGCCGCCAGCGATAATTGCACCGGCATGGCCCATACGTTTTCCCGGAGGCGCCTGAACGCCGGAAATGAAGGCAATTACAGGCTTGGTCATGTTCTCCTTGATCCACTGGGCAGCCTCTTCCTCAGCAGTACCGCCGATTTCACCGATCATCATAATAGCCTTGGTCTCGTCATCCTCATTAAAGAGCTTCAGAGCATCGATGAAGTCAGTACCCTTAATAGGGTCACCACCGATACCGATGGCAGTGGTCTGACCGATACCAGCATTGGAAAGCTGGAAGGTAGCCTCATAAGTCAGGGTACCGGAGCGGGAAATAACGCCTACATGACCCTTCTTGTGGATGTAGCCAGGGATAATACCCATCTTGGCCTCATCAACAGTGAGAATACCAGGGCAGTTTGGTCCGATAAGACGGGTCTTCTTGCCCTCCATGTAACGGCGAACCTTAATCATATCCTGAACAGGAACATGCTCGGTGATACATACCACCAAATCCAGCTCAGCCTCAACGCCTTCCATAATGGAATCAGCAGCGAAGCGGGCAGGAACGAAAATTACAGAAGCAGTGGCACCAGTTGCCTTTACTGCATCCTCTACTGTATCAAATACAGGAACACCCTCTACAGTCTGACCAGCCTTGCCTGGAGTAACACCAGCCACAATGTTGGTACCATATTCCAGCATCTGCTTGGTATGGAAGGCTGCAGTTTTACCGGTTATACCCTGTACAATTACCTTTGTATCTTTATTAATCAAAACACCCATTTCAGCAGACCTCCTTAGTTCTTCTTAGCTTCTTCAACGCGTTTAACGATATCCTGAGCACCGCCCTCCATAGTAGGAGCCATAAATACGTTCTTGACAGGCTTCTCGGTGAGAATCTGACGACCGCGCTCAACATTGGTACCTTCGAGTCGAACAACTACTGGAACTGGGATGCCATCCTGACCGGTCTTCTCAGCAATAATCTGAGCAGCCTTCTGGATGCCTTCAGCAATAACATCACACTTGTTGATACCACCAAAGATATTTACGAAAATACCCTTGGCCTGACCACCATCAAGCATAATCTCAAATGCGGTGGCAATCTTCTCCGGAGTGGAGCTGCCGCCTACATCCAGGAAGTTTGCAGGCTCACCGCCATAATACTTCAAAATATCTACAGTTGCCATGGCAAGACCGGCACCGTTAACCATGCAGGCCACGTCACCGCCAAGGTTAACATAGTTCAGGCCCTCGTTGGAAGCCCACAGCTCCTTAGGATCCTCTTCGGTCTCGTCACGAAGCTCCACAATATCAGGATGACGGAAAAGTCCGCTGTCATCAAAGTTCAGCTTGGCATCAAGGCAAATAACATCGTCCTCAGCGGTAACAACCAGCGGGTTAATCTCAACCTGGCTGCAATCCTTGCCAATAAATGCATTGTACAGCTTAATCATGGTAGCAGAAGCCTTTCTGATGGCCTCTGGCTTAAAGTGCATCTTGTAAGCCATGCGGGTAGCCTGGAATGGAGCAAGACCAATAGCCGGGTCAATGTACTCCTTGATAATCTTTTCAGGTGACTCAGCAGCCACCTTCTCGATTTCCATACCGCCCTCTTCGGAGCCAATCATAACAATCTTGGCAGTGGAACGGTCGTTAACAAAGCTCAGGTAATACTCTTTTGCTATATTGGAGCCTTCCTCAATGAGAAGACGATTAACCTTCTTGCCGTCCGGGCCAGTCTGGTGAGTAACCAGAATCTTGCCTAAAAGCTCAGTGGCATAAGCCTTAACCTCGTCCAGATTCTTGGCAATCTTAACGCCGCCGGCTTTTCCACGACCACCAGCATGAATCTGCGCCTTAACAACAGTTACCTTAGAGCCCAGTTCCTTAGCTGCCTCTACTGCCTCTTCAACAGTAAAAGCTGGCTTGCCATTTGGCACATTAACACCAAATTGTCTCAGGACCTCTTTGCTCTGATACTCATGAATGTTCATCTTTTCTGTCCTCCTCTATTTTACCCCGTTTTGTAAATTGAATACCCTTGCTAACAAATACATCATATAACTTTTTGGATAAAATGTCTACTTTTATCTGTTTTTCTTCCAAAAATAGGAAAAAGTCAGGTAATTCGTTTGACAAACTCTTTACCCAACTTCTCCACTATCATTCTGCTATCAGCTTATCCATAAATTCATCAGCCGCCATAGGTCTGGCGTAATAATAGCCCTGTATCAGCCTACAGCCAATTTCCCTCAAGAAGCTCACCTGTGGCTCCGTTTCTACTCCTTCGGCTATTACCTCCATCCCCAGGTCATGGGCCATGTTCACCACGCTCTTCATAATGGTGGCTGCCCGCTGGGATGTCTCAATATCCTGCACAAACTTCATATCCAGCTTTAAAATATCCGCCGTGATATTTTTCAGCATATTAAGGGATGAATAGCCGCTGCCGAAATCATCCATTAATACTGTAAGTCCCGCATTTTTCAATCGCCGTAAGATCTTCAGCATCTGACCCGGATTATCCACATAGGCAGACTCTGTCATTTCTATCCGCAGCATCCATGGCTCCAAATCATATTTCCCCAAAAGTGAGGTCATGTAGTCCACAAAATTATGGTCGTACATATTCACTCTGGACACATTAACCGATACTGGCACTACATCCAAGCCGTTATCCCGCTGACGGCTGAGGAAGCGGCAGGCGGACTCCCAGGCAAAGCGGTCCAGGCGGGTCACAAACCCATTCTTTTCAAATACCGGAATAAATACCCCAGGGCTTATCATGCCACGTTGTGGATGATTCCAACGGATAAGGGCTTCAGCAGACTTAATTTTATTGGTATGGCAATCGTAAATAGGCTGCAAAAAAATACAGAAATTGTTGTTATCAAGGGCCCCTTCCATATCCCGCACCAGCATCTGCTCCTCCATGAGGGCCGTACTGAGCTGTTCATCATAGTAGGCAAAGCGGCGGTTGTAATTCCCCTTCACCGTATTCATAGCCATATGGGCCCGGTCAAGCATCTTGTTCACCGTCAGATACACGTTATCCACTGTAAACACCCCGGCATAGAACATAATGCTCCGATATACGGCCAAAGAGCGCATCACCGCATCCAGCCCCTGAATAATCAGCTCCATATCCAGGGCATTTTCCGGCATACAGAGGGCAAAGTGGTCAGCCGATATACGGGCCGCCAACCCCTGCTTGCCCACCACGGTCTTAAAATAGGCCGCCGCCGTCTTTAATATCATGTCACCGGTTTCCATATTAAAGAGCTCGTTAATAACCTTAAAACAGCTTATATCCAAATAGACAATACAATACTGGGTTGCCCGGTTCTCCTGAATCATCTCCGCGGTTTTTGCCAGCATGGTGTGGTGGTTATAAAGGCCGGTGAGCTGATCCGTTTCAATAAGGGTCTGCATGGCACTGATTTTTTCCGCCTGAAGACGCTGCCGCTCCTTGCGCCATTCGTTTTCCTGCCTCGCCATTACATTTCGTACACGGCACTGCACCACAATTGGATTATATGGCTTGGTAATAAAATCCGCTGCCCCGTTTTCCAGGGCCTGAATCTCACTGTTCAACAATCCCTGGGAGGTGGTTACCACCACGGGAATATCCTGAAACCGTGGATGCTTGTGAAGCACCGCCAAAAGCTCCATCCCCCCCATTACAGGCATTATTAAATCCAGGAGTATAATATCCACATTACGAGTCTCCAGAACATCCAATGCCTCTTTGCCGTTAGGGGCCTCCAATATTTCATATTCATTTTGGAAAAACTGGGAAAGTATGGCCCGGTTTATTTCCACATCGTCCACTATAAGCATTACGGATCTGTCATTCATAATATCCACCCCGTTTTTAGGTGAACCACGCCCATCAAAACATTTTTATGGTTCCTTGTAGATATTCCACATATTTGGCTATATTCCTTTTTAAAAAAGAAAAAAGATGACAAACAAAAAACCTGCTACCAGTTTTACCTAGTAGCAGGTCTGTTTGTTTAGTTAGTAACTAATCCAGCTTCTAATTCAGATTAGAAGGAGAAGGTTACCTGACCGAAGATGCGGCGAGCCTTGTCGTTCTGACCAGCCTTGATGATCTTACCATCGAAGTACTGGATGGAACCAACGATGTTCTTCATGAAGGTGTAGTCAACGCCAACCTTCCAACCCTTGGTATTGTTGTTGAAAACAGTATCATAGGTTGGGAATGGAGTTGCAGTAGGGCTCAGCTTCTGATAGCCTACATAAGCACCCCAGGACTTAGGCTGAGACTCCTTAGCACCCTTGTAGTTCAACTGAACGTTCCAGCCGTCCTTGTCGAGATCTTCGCCAGCAGCATTCTTTACAGCCTTGTTAGCGCGAACATAGTCACCGGTGAGGTAGAAATCCTTACCGAACTGATAGCCGAGGCCAATACCCCAAACGCCCCAATGAGCAAAGTCAGCATTGTAAACCTCTCTGAGGCCATCCTTGTTGCTGAAGTTGTAGTAACCAATAGCAGCATCGAAGTTGCCCTTCTTGTAGTCAACATGGGTACCAACAATCTTAGTAGCATGACCAACACCAGCAAGACCAGCATTACCATAAGCATCAGTGCTATGAGTAGTACCAGCATCAATAGTCCAGGACAGAGCATCCTTGTTGAAGGTTACCTGTGCACCAGTCATAGCACCATCAAGCATGATACCATGGCCAAGGGAAGTAACAGCATCATGTGGGTTAATCTTACCAGCATAGATGTTGGTAGTACCAACCTTGCCATGTACCCACAAACGCTCAAGACGATTGTTATCAGAAGTTGCATCATCATTTACGCTATGATCAGTCTCAAAACGAGCAAAGCCGTCAACCTTGTCGTTAATCTTTACTGCAGAGTTCAAACGGAAACGGATGATGTTGGTAGGATCCACGCCATTGAAATCACCAGTGTTTCTAGCATAACGATAACGGATGAAACCGCTGTGCTTTACGTTGTCGATGCGGGACTCGAGGTCGTCGATACGAACACCAAGGTTAGCCAGCTCATCACGGAACTCAGCAGCCAGCTTGTCAACCATAGCCTTGGTAGCAGCGTCGCCGCTCTCAACCTTAGCCATAGCCTTAGCTACGATCTGAGCCATTTCATAACGGGTCATGTTCTGGTTGCCACGGAAAGTGTTGTCAACAGCATAGCCGTTTACTACACCCTTAGCCTGCAGCTCGGAAACTGCATCATAAGCCCAGTGGTCAGCAGGAACATCAGCGAAAGGATTAGCAGCTGCAAAAGTAGTGGAAGCAGCGCCTACTACCAGAGCGGTAGTCAATGCGGATACGAGAGTCTTCTTCATTTGAGAACTCCTCCTTTAATAAAAAAAATTATTATTCGACATCAGTGTCCTCAGAAGCTCTTATCCGTGAGTATCCATGTTCCCTCAGTGATTTGAGTCTCCTTTGACCCTGATACATTCGTATAGTAACACAATCAATTTAATTATGCAACCATTTTCAATAAATTAATTTATTACTTAGGCAAATTTAATCTTGTTTTAATCAAAATCATAATGGCTTCTATTCCAGCCATTCCCCTACATCTGTGTTGTTGTGGGCATTCTTGTTTTCTGGACGATATTCCTGACAGAACCGCAGCACCTCTTCCATAATCACATTATTTCCAAAGGCAGCGTTAGTGTATCCATACACCATAGAAGGCACTTCACTGTAGGAAGTGAGCTTTCTGGTGTCGTACTGATATATCTTAGTATATGTGTACTGATATGACTGTTCTGCCAGATTATATACCACTCCATAACAATACATGGTATTGTACAGTGCTTTTACCATATATACATCTGCAGTGACGGCAGCCTCCTGAACATTAATGGTTTTAACATCCACATAGTAGCCGGTACCATCAAGGCTGTCCACAAAATGGCGGTCCACCCTGTGAGCCGCCTCTGCATTATCGGCACTGCCCCCAAGGCATACCACGAAAGTGAGAGCCATGGCCACTAAGGCCACAGCTCCTTTAAAGCAGGTAATTATGTTTTTATGTAGCATAGTTTTTACGTTATCTTTAAGTTTCATGATTTTATTTTTCTTCATTGCTTTCATTACCTTCTGTATCTGTTTTTTCTCCCACGACCGAGGATGGCAGCTCGTACTCCACCACAGAGCCTTCTCCTTGGGATTGTATGAACTGCTGATGGAAACGACGGCGCTTTAACAATGCCCTCTCCATATCGTCCAGCTCCTCCTCCGGCACCTCCTCGATAGGGATTTCCTCATCAAGAATATCACCATCAAGCTCACGATTGACATGGGCCGTCAGTGGCTGCTTTGGCTCCCGTGACTTCAAGACAAAGAAGGTAATAGCCCCTATAAGAAGCCCCATAACAATACCCACCCCCAGGCTAAGAGGACTGCCCTGCTGGGTCCAGCTGTCCTGTGGTGCCAGCTTTATCTGCCAATAGCCCCCGGGCACTCTGGCTGAAGATGATGCGAAGCTGTCACCGATTTCCCCCTCGGAGCGGCCTATAAGACCATCATGGTCCATATCCTTGTTATTGCCATAAAGGGCATAATCGTAACCGGAATTCACCAGTGCGTGATAAGAATCATCCTGAATGACATCAGGCATTTTCAATATTTCCGCCACGTTACCGATATAATCAAATTTTGCAGTTCGGTTGTTGTAGGCCAGCACCGGTGACATAGCAATAACCACCATTCCACCATCCTGCTTGGTCACAGGGCCCACTGCCAGGGATTCCCCATCCCCGGACATCACCATGTCCTGCATCTTGGCAAAGACCGCCGCCAGCTTCTGATCGCTGGCAAAGCTAAAGCCAGCAGGATATGCCATAGGAGCCCTGCCCACAGGAGTATACTGCACTCCCGCCACATGATTATCGCTCTGTATGGCTGACTGGGCTGCGGGGATAAACCATGCATCATTAGCCCGCTGCTTTTGGGCCACATCCGCCAAATAAATGGTATTGGCGGCAAAATCCCTGGTAACATACTGGAGGCTGGCCCCATACTGGTCCGCCACCTTCTGGGTATCCTCCATATTGGTCTTGTGAATATATTGGTACATTCCCATTAAGCCAACGTAAACGGCCACCGCCACAAACAGAAAAACCATGGAGGAAAGCAGCCATTTATTGAGCCATATATTTTTTATTGATTTTCCCTGTGTCATAAACCTTGGTCCCCCCTTTTATTTGGGTACCTTTGTCCTATATAATAGAATTTTACGAACAATTGTGTTATAATAATATTACAATTTTTCACGGACCATGCGGTTGAATTTCACCCTGGGCATCATTACGAAATGGCCACAGCCTTTACATATAAGGCCTATATCCATACCCACCCGGGTTATCTCCCATTCATGGCTGCCGCAGGGATGAGGTTTCTTCATACGAACCACATCGCCAATTTCAATTTGGATTTTTTCCATAGAATCACCTATTAACATTTTACAGATTTTTTTATCTGATGGCAATAACCCCAAAGGAGCAAGATTATTTTATGAAGGTATCAGCTATCCAGCTTCCTATTCTTCTAGGAAACAGACTGCATAACGTAACCGTGATGGAGCGTATGGTAAATGATGCTGTCTCCATGCGGCCTGACGTAATTGTACTGCCGGAGCTTTGGACCACAGGATTTTATCCACGGCCTATCCAGCGCTTTTCCGACTTGGACGGGGACAGTATCATAAAAAATATGTCCCGACTGGCGGAAAAATACATGGTAAATATTGTGGCAGGCTCCGTGCCGGTGAATCGAAATGGGAAAATATATAATTCCAGCTATGTATTTAACCGGTCCGGGCACCTGGTAACCACCTACGATAAGGTACACCTATTTTCTCCCTCTGGGGAAGCGGGGGACTTTACGGCAGGAAACAAAGCAGTAACCTTTATGCTGGATGGTATAAAATGCGGTTTGGCCATCTGCTACGACCTGCGTTTTCCCGAATTTATCAGAAAGCTGGCCTTGGAGGAAATCAGCGTGTTGTTTATTCCGGCTGCCTGGCCTATTGAGCGGATTCTTCATTGGGATACGCTGGTAAGAGCCCGTGCCATTGAAAATCAGATGTTTGTGGTGGCAGTAAATGGCATTTCCGACCCGGATGACAATGACTTCCACCTTGGAGGCAGCTCAGCCATAATAGACCCTTGGGGGGAAATCCTGGCCCAGGCCTCCACCAATAAACTGGAGGGCGAAGCCATACAGGCCAACCTCCGCATCGCCATGCAATATAAAATCCACGAAACTATAGATGTGTTTAAGGACCGAAGACCAGAAATATACTAGTTTATAACAAATATGGGGACTACTATCTTTAGCGCCGTTCCACTACTAAAATTTTTTATTGCTTTTATATAGTGTAAAAAATCATAACTCGCTTCGCTCAAACAAATGATTTTTTACACTATTACATAGGTATAGCGATAAAAAAATTTCTTAACGTAGTGGAACTAAATGCTAAATCTAGTAGTCCCCATTTTTATTTTTTAGTGAAAACTGAAGGGGCAGTTTACTTGAACATTATGCTGTGGTACGTTAGAAAATATTTTTTCCATACCTGCATTAGCGAGAAAAATTATTTGTTTGAGTGAGCCCAGAACAAATAAAAAGGGCGAAACGAGTTATAATTTTTCTTGCTATTCAAATAGTTGAAAAACAATATTTTTAGTACCACAGCTGAGTGAAAGAAAACTGTCACTGCCGTTATATTATCCAAACACAAAAGCGTCCTTTAACCCCAGCCACTTTTTATCCTTATCACTAAGATTAAGGAGTGTTCCATCAACAAGTTGGTAGCCAGTGCTATCAGCAGTACCGCTGTAGGTACCCACCAGCTTCGGCCATTTTATGCCAATTTCCGGATCATTCCAGGCAAGGCCGCCTTCATCCCCCGGATGATAAAAATCAGTGCATTTGTAGCAAAAACGGGCCACATCAGAAAGCACCAAAAAACCATGGGCAAAGCCAGGGGAAATGTAAAACTGCTTTTTATTTTCGTCGCTTAAAACCACCCCAAACCACTGGCCAAAGGTAGGACTATCCTTTCTCAAATCCACTGCCACATCAAAGACTTCCCCTTCAATAACCCGCACCAGCTTTCCCTGAGGGTACTGCTTCTGATAGTGAAGACCGCGAAGGACGCCTTTACGGCTCATGCTTTCGTTGTCCTGCACAAAGGTCATGGTAAGGCCTGCTTCTTCCATGTCCTGCTGATTGTAGGTTTCCATGAAGTAACCTCTGCTGTCACCATGAACAGTTGGTTCAATTATGTAGAGGCCATCAATATTGGCCTTAGTAACTTTTATCTGTCCCATTTTATCTCCTACTATATATGTACTGATACTGTTGAATTCAGCACTTCATAATCGAGTGCTAAATGCGGGCAGGGACAAGCGGCTTGAACAATAGTTCATGTTGCGTTAAGAAACCTTTTACTTGCCATATCCTTTTTATTTAGCGGAAAAATGTTGCTTGTCTGAGCGTAGCGAGTTGCAACTTTTTTCGCTATTGTTAATGGCAAGGAAAAGTTTTAGCAATATGACCGTGTGAAAGCCACTGTACCTGACCGCCTATAAAAGCTCTTTTAGGTATCTACTCAATGCATCCTGCCATGTTGGTAATGGCTTAAAACCTGCTTCGATGAGCTTGCTCTTATCAAGGCGGCTGTTAAACGGCCGCTTTGCCTTACTGACTCCATATTCCGCAGTAGTAACCGGCGTAACTTTCACATCCAGCTTGGCCTGTCTAAATATCTCACAGGCAAACTCGTACCAGCTGATATAGCCCCCTTCATTGGTGGCGTGATAGTAACCATATTTTTCAGTTTCACACATATCCACCAAAAGCCTTGCCAAGTCATAAGTATATGTTGGAGTCCCTATCTGATCGCTGACTACCCGCAGCTCCGGATGAGTCTGCCCCACCTTCAACATAGTTTTAATGAAATTATTGCCATTTTTCCCAAAAACCCAGGCAATTCGCACAATAAAATACTTATCCAATATCTGGCTTACAGCCTGCTCGCCAGCCAGCTTGGATTCACCATATACGTTAAGGGGCTTATATTCCTTGCAGTCTGGCTGCCAAGGCTCAGTGCCTTCACCGTCAAAGACGTAGTCAGTGCTAAGATACAGCATTTTGCAGTCTATAGCCTTGCAGGCTTCAGCTATATTTTCAGTGCCGATGACATTTACTGCCCAAACTTTGTCCCTGTTAGCCTCATCCTCTGCGGCATCCACAGCTGTCCAGGCAGCACAATGAACCACGGCATCAGGGTTAACATCAGTTATAGCCTTGGTCACTGCGTCCTTGTCTGTGATATCCAGTTGAATATACTCGGCAGAGCAAACAGCACTGCCATCCTGAATTCCGCTATATACAGGGGCAATATCAGAGCCCACAGCCTCGTGGCCTCGCTTATGCAGTTCATTCACCACATCATGGCCCAGCTGCCCCGCCACACCAGTAACAAAAAATTTCATACTTGAACCTCTCATGCAGTACAGGAGCAGTATCTTTCACACGGTCATATTGCTAAAACTTTTCCTTGCCATTAACAATAGCGAAAAAAGTTGCAACTCGCTACGCTCAAACAAGCAACATTTTTCCGCTAAATAAATAGGATATGGCAAGAAAAAAGTTTCTTAACGCAACATGACCTATTGTTCAAGACATCTGCTCCTGTACATCATTAGTTCTTTATACACAAAGGTCGAGGAACTGCTGGGTGAAGCATTAGGGCGATGGACGTAAATAAACTTTTTTTGCACTCCTGCATTAGCTGAAAAAATCAACTGTTTGAGCGAGTCCTATAGGGCGAAGCGAGTTTTGATTTTTTCTGCTATTTTAATAATGCAAACACAGTTTTAGTCCTGAGACCCGAGCTGAACCCAGCAGTCCTTGACCGTATTTTACTCACGTAGAAGTGGCTTCCACCATTTTTCGTTCTCCAAATACCACTTGATGGTTTTCTTGATACCATCTGCAAACTTGGTCTCTGGCAACCAGCCAAGCTCGTTGTGAATCTTGGTCGGGTCAATGGCATAGCGCATATCATGGCCCTTGCGGTCTGTTACATAAGTAATGAGGCTTTCCGGCTTGCCCAGCTCCTTGCAAATGAGCTTAACAATATCGATATTTCGCATTTCATTATGGCCACCGATATTGTAAACCTCACCCACAGTACCCTTGTGAATAATCAAATCAATAGCCTTGCAGTGGTCCTCCACATAGAGCCAGTCCCTCACATTGATACCCTCACCATAAACCGGCAATGGCTTGTCCGCCAAAGCATTGGTTATCATCAGAGGAATCAGCTTTTCAGGGAAATGATACGGGCCATAGTTATTACTGCAACGACTGATGGTTACAGGAAGCCCGTATGTGCGGTGATACGCCATTACAAGCAAATCCGCCCCAGCCTTGGAGCTGCTATATGGTGAGCTGGTATGGAGAGGAGTTTCCTCGGTAAAGAACAAATCCGGCCTATCCAAAGGCAAATCCCCGTAAACCTCATCAGTAGACACCTGGTGATAGCGCTTGATACAGTATTTGCGGCAAGCGTCCATCAACACAGCAGTGCCCTTGATATTGGTCTCCAGAAAAACGTCAGGATGCTCAATAGAGCGGTCCACATGACTTTCTGCGGCAAAGTTTACCACCATATCCGGCTTTTCCGTTGCAAATAATTTATCCACGGCCTCACGGTCGCAAATATCCCCCTTCACAAACAAGAAATTGTGGTCGGTCATCACCGGTTCCAGGGTGGACAGATTGCCGGCATAGGTCAACTTGTCCAGACAAATAATCCGATAGTTCGGATGGGCCTTTAACATATGAAAAATAAAATTACTGCCAATAAAGCCGGCACCGCCAGTAACAATAATCGTCATTTTTTAAACTCCCGTTACGTCAATATATTTTCCGTCCAATACATCCTTCAGGTACTGACCATACTGATTCTTTTTCAATACCTCATAGACCTTCATCACGTCCTCTTTGGAAATCCAGCCATTAAGGTAAGCGATTTCCTCCAGACAGGCGATTTTGCGATGCTGATGGGTCTCAATGGTCTTGACAAAGTTGGTAGCATCCACCAGAGACTCATGGGTTCCGGTGTCCAGCCAAGTAAAGCCCTGTCCCAGAAGCTCCACCCTAAGCTCGCCCCGCTCCAAATAGATGCGGTTCAGGTCGGTAATCTCCAACTCTCCGCGCCCACTTGGTTTCAAGCCCTTGGCATACTCTATTACACGATTATCGTAGAAATAAAGGCCTGTTACACAATAATTGCTCTTAGGCTTTGATGGCTTTTCCTCAATGGAAATAGCTTTGCCCTTATCATCGAATTCCACAATACCAAAGCGTTCAGGATCATCCACATAATAGCCAAAAATCGTGGCCCCGTTGCCGGTTTCCGCGTGCTTTACCGCCGCCTTCAAGCGCTTGGTCATGCCGTGGCCGGCAAAGATATTATCGCCAAGAATCATGGCAACACTGTCCTTACCGATGAATTCCTCGCCAATAATAAAGGCTTGGGCCAAACCATCGGGACTTGGCTGAACGGCGTAGGATAAATGGACGCCAAAGTGCTCACCATCCCCCAAAAGAGACTGAAAACGCGGTGTGTCCTGAGGGGTGGAGATAATCAGTATATCGCGAATCCCTGCCCGCATCAATACAGACATAGGATAGTAAATCATTGGCTTGTCATAGACTGGCAACAGCTGCTTGGAGGTTACCATAGTCAACGGGTACAGGCGCGTGCCAGACCCACCTGCAAGTATTATCCCCTTCATATTAATCTCCTTTTCTAGTAAGGATGATATGCAGGCAGTGACAGTATCTTTCACACGGTCATATTGCTAAAACTTTTCCTTTCTAGCAACAATAGCAAAAAAAGTTGAAACTCGCTTCGCCCCTACGGGACTAGCTACGCGTCGCTCAAACAATCAACTTTTTTCGCTAATATTAGAGTTATAGAAAGGAAAAGATTTCTTAACGCAACATGACCTATTGTTCAAGATATCTGCCACTGCCTGCTACATGTCATATCAAAAGTTGACAGTGAGTTACTGACTGAAGCATTAGGGCGATGGACGTAAATAAACTGGCTTTTGCACTCCTGCATTAGCTGAAAAAATCAATTGTTTGAACGAGCCATGAAAGGCGAAGTGAGTTTTGATTTTTCCTGCTATTTCAATAATGCAAAAACAGTTTTAGTCCTGAGACCTGGGCTGAAGTCAGAACCCACTGGCAACTCTTAGAGTTTACACATTAAAGCGGAAGTAGGTTACATCTCCGTCCTGCATGATGTAGTCCTTGCCCTCCAGGCGCACCTGTCCCTTTTCCCTGGCTGCTGCAGTGGAGCCGGCGGTCACAAGGTCATCAAAGTTTACGATTTCCGCACGAATAAAGCCACGCTCAATATCGGAGTGAATCTTACCCGCAGCCTTTGGCGCAGTGGTACCCTTTACAATAGTCCAGGCACGGCATTCATCAGGGCCGGCAGTAAGGAAGGTCATAAGACCAAGCAAATCAAAGGCTGCCTTTATGAGCTTCTGCAAACCGGACTCCTTTAAGCCCATTTCCGCCAAAAATTCCTTGGCTTCCTCGTCGTCAAGCTCGGCGATTTCAGACTCAACCCGGGCAGAAATGGTAACCACCTCGGCTCCTTCAGTCTTGGCGTATTCCTTTACCCGCTGTACATGGGGATTATCAGTATCGGCGGTAGCCACCTCGTCCTCGCTGACGTTGGCCACAAACAGGGTTGGCTTCAGGGTAAGGAAATTCATTTCCTTAATCATGTCCTTTTCATCATCAGAGAGCTCCACACTGCGGACAGTTCTGCCCTCATCAAGAGCAACCTTAATTTTCTCCAACACCTCGGCCTCCACCTTGGCCTCCTTGGCCCCGGACTTGGCCAGCTTGGTGAGCTTCAATAGACGACGCTCCAGCACCTCCATATCAGCCAGACACAGCTCGGTATTTATAATTTCAATATCACGGATAGGGTCAATGGAGCCCTCTACATGGGTAATATTGCCGTCATCAAAGCAGCGCACCACCTGAGCCACTGCATCCACCTGACGGATATGCTCCAAAAACTTATTGCCCAGGCCTTCCCCCTTGGAAGCACCCTTTACCAGGCCCGCAATATCCACAAAGCGGAAGGCTGCCGGCGTAGTTTTCTTGGAATCATACATTTCATGAAGCACCTGTAGACGCTCATCCGGCACATCAACGATACCCACATTAGGCTCAATGGTGCAGAATGGATAATTTGCCGCCTCTGCCCCAGCCTTGGTAATCGCGTTAAATAACGTACTCTTGCCCACATTTGGCAAACCTACAATACCTACTTCTAAGTTACTCAATTTTTCATGTCTCCCTACTAATGTTATTTAATCGTATATTATTTGATCATATATTATTGTCTGCCAGACGAAGCATTAGGCCGATGGTCGTAAAGAAACCTTTTTTGCTAGCCTGCATTAGTTTAAATCAGCAAAAAAAGTTTTAGACCTGAGTGCCGTGCTGAGACTGACAGACAATAATGTTTATCTTTTATACCCGTTAGGGTTATTTTTTTGCCAATTCCAGCTGTCACGGCACATATCTGCCAAATCACGCTTGGCCTTCCAGCCCAACATCCGCTCTGCCTTGTGGGCATCGGAATACACCGCCGGCAGATCTCCGGCCCTCCGTGGGCCGATTTCATAGGCTACCTTAACATTATTAACCTTCTGGAAGGTGTTCACAATATCCAGCACGCTATATGGCTGGCCGGTACCTAAATTAATAATCTCCGTTCCATGATGGTGGGCGCAAAATTCCACCGCTTTTACATGGCCCTCGGCCAAATCCATGACATGGATATAATCTCTCAGGCATGTACCGTCCGGGGTATCATAATCGCCACCAAAAATGGTGAGCTTTTCCCGCTTACCCACAGCCACCTGAGAAACATATGGCATTAAATTATTCGGTATACCCTGAGGGTCTTCACCAATACGGCCGGATTCATGGGCCCCGATAGGGTTAAAATACCGAAGCAAAACTACACTAAGCTCCGGATCAGCGACAGAAGCATCCTGTAATATCTGCTCCATCATGGACTTGGTCCAACCATAAGGATTGGTACAGTTCCCCTTTGGCATCCCCTCATGACACGGGGATGGATTCTCG
>NZ_JAZTZI010000043.1:0-8965 GCF_045637405.1 Anaerovibrio sp. | reverse complement strand
GCTGTATGCAATACGGGCATCCAGCAGCTCAATAACCACATCCACCAGCTTCAGATTTTCAGTGATAATTTTTCTTGCCTTGGTCATGTGACCGGGAAACCACTGCACATTTGGCAGCACCTGCTCAGCTGCCAGCTTTCTGGCACTTTCTTCCCGTTCTTTTATATAATCATTCATAATGTAAACTCCTATTTAAAACTGCACACAAAACAACATAATTAATTATACGGCCCAAGGTATGTATTGGCAAATCCTCTTTTAGCGCAAAAGAAAAAGCTGGGAGAAATGTGCTCACATTCCCTCAGCTCAAAAATAAATCTTTTTCTAAACGTTTTCATTGCTATTTGAAATAAATTCCCTGCACGGCCATCCTTACAAGTATCGTCTTTCATATCCTCTATTGCCTTACACACATCTATCTGATTATCTACAAAAACGTATCAAATCAACGTTCTATACTGCTTTTGCTCTTCTACTGGAAGCATAAGGGCATCCATGGCCTCCTGGGCGGACCAGCCCATTTTATTCATAAGCTTGCGGATAGATGCGATACGCTCTTCCATACGTCCCTCCATACGACCCTCGTTGCGGGCATCGTCCTTCATATCTTCTATTGCCTTACACATATCTATCGGCTCCTCTCCATCAGGAATCTTATAATCAACATTGGCACATATGCTTATAGTTTGTACTGCATCACGATTCAGTGCTTTATAACGCCATTGTTCAAATTTTTCTTCTTTAGAAGAAAAATCTTCCAATTAGCGTTTCATCGAGCTGGGAGATATGCTCACCAGCTGTTGTAGTTTGTTTTCCCCCACCTAAAGAGGAAGGGGACATCTTAAAGCTCGTTATATTTAGGATCGCTGTCTACTAACGCCTGCATACTTTGTTTATCCTTGGAATGCTTGATAAACTTCAGTACTTCACGTAAATCAGATTGAAAAATCTCTAGCTCCTCATCACTCATCAGAGCTGGCGAAACTAAGTTAATATGATAATCCGGAGAATATTTCAAAAAATTATCATCAATCTCTTTTGAATACATTTGTCGTAATGATACAGGTCCATCCCATTGATCAGCACCCCAATGAACAACAATAGTAATCACCGGCAGTAGCTTATCACTACGATGAAAACCGCTCAGAAACTCTGTTTTGTCACTGGCCTTATCATGATTATTTTTATGGGAAGCAGACAAGGCAGATATCTGGTCAGCCAAGGTGATGGCATCATAAAGCATATTTCTCACCGGCATGGCTGTATGGACCTCTGACTGGTTTTCCACACCTAAAATACAATATGTGGCTTTACCATCAGTTTTGGTCAAAGTCTTCAGCACATCTCTGTGCTTTTGAGTCGGCACAGCCACGCCATCAGTACCATAGGGAATAACCACACCAGTAGTATCAATATCCCGAAGATTACCTGGCAATACTCTCTCGGCACCATTAAAACAAAAGCCGTTAAACAAATCAGCAAATCTGGTTGGATTTCCTATATAGTATTTTGTAATGGAATCTTTCTTACTCAAAATAATACCCCATTTCTTATGATTTTTCCATAAACCATTTCCATGCTATTTGAAACGTAAAGTTTTAAATCCATCAATTATCTTTTTATTGTCTGCGCAATTATATTCTAATATATTTATGCAATTAAATCAATTTATTTAATTTATATAAGATAATTATCTTTTTTATCTATATAGTATCAATAAACAGCCTAGAGTATTTATCAAAAACCCTCTTTAATAACAAAAAAGCTGAAAGAAATGCGTTATCATTTCCCTCAGCTCAAAACAAAATTGGTATTTTATTCCTCATAACGATATGCACTGTTCTAAATCAACATATTTATGGACATTATGCTCTGCTCCTCCTGAGTTGGTTCTCTATCTGGCAAGGTGCCCATTCGCTGTTTGGCTTCTGCCAAAAGTCGTTTTACTTTTTCTACTTCCGCCTCATCGCACTTATTTTGCTTATAACCATCTTCCACTTCCTGTAAATCCTGTTCCAACAATGCAATTACGGCTTGCATATCTTTCTGGGTGGCCGCTGCTGCAATCTGACGACTGCGTTTTCCCTCATTAACTGTAACTGTACTTTTAGACGATTCCGTGGTCACTTCTCCATTTTCACTTATCCTGACATTCATCCCCTGGAAGCCCACCTCATCCTTACGGCTGGCATAGGATTCATCCGCTGCACGCAAAATATCAAACAATCTATTACGGCTGTCATCATCAGTGAGGCATTTCTGCAAATACTTTGAGGAAATACTGGTCATGCCACCACTGACCACTTGATAATTATCCCACAGATAAGCATTCAGTTCATCAATATTTTTAAAAGCCTGACTTGTGCCAGCTACCTTGTTATTTTGCAGATAAGCCTTAGCAAGCATAGGATTGCCATTATACGGTATCTGCATAATTTTCTCAGTATTATCCCGCAGAATATCCGTAACATGACTATCAGCCATCCGCTTAAGGGCGCGCTGGTCTACCGGTAAATACGGGATATCCTTAAGCTCTGAAGCCATCTCCTTCTTCTTTTCCTCAATCTTTTCCTGTAAAGCTTTCAAAGAACCCTTAGATGTTTTTTTAGCTTTTTTCGACTGCTTATCCAGCAACTCCTGCCACCAGTTTTTCGTATTCGATCGCTTCACAAAAGACTGATTTCTATTATCACTGACACCAACACTCCAAGCACGAAGACCGCCATTGTCATCAATAATCCAACCTGCAGATTTCAAATTTCTCCCTTGAACCAAGTCTGTGTTGGAAACATCGTATAGCAGAGCTTCATACTCCAACCGTTTCTCCGGGTCATTCTCCATTTGCATCAATATTTTCGGAGAAATGGAAACATTGTTTGTCCCCATCCCCGAAAAAGGATTTGTTCCAATGCTAAACTTCATCCCTGAAAATTTGCCCTGCAATTCCGAAAAGACACTGCCTTTTTCATTAGCAGCAGCTTCCTCCCGTTCTTTTTGTCGAGCCTTGGCATATTCTGCCGCAGCCTCCGACACATAGCTCTGTCCAATACGTACTGGCATTTTAATTACCTCCCCACCACAAGTTTTTCTTATCTTATATATCGTTATAAATTCATCCCAGCTTACATTTTTGGTGCGAATGACTCATTTTTAGGTGTGAACGGCTACCTTTACACAGCTCTTTTCGTTGCTCAGCCTATATTCTCATGCTATGATGAGTAAAACGAAAAAAGGGGCTAAACCATGAAAAAAATATCCCGAAGAATTTTGTTAATTCCCTTACTAACAATTTTTCTTTTACTGGCAGTAGACGGCTTCATAATAAGCCGCATTAACGTAACACCAAGTATATATCAGGAGCAAAACACTATTTCTTTTCCTGCCTTTCATACCAAGGATTTGCAAGGAAATATCGTTACTCAGGATATTTTTGCCCGCTCATCAGAAAGCAATATATCAATCGTCTGCCTTTGGGTAACCCAAGACACCGCCACCAGCCGTGATTTGCTTTGTGCCTTGGCCAACTGGCAGAATAACTCCACCAATAAAATCCCTATCATTGGCATCATCGGTGATTTACGGGAAACAGACAATAAAGAGAAACTCTCTCTGGCACAATCCGTTGTATGGAATCTACCTACAGATATCCCACAACTAATGGTCAATGACGACCTTGACAGCTTTTTGGTTCGTATCAAAAATGCCCCAACGGTCTGCTTTGTAGACGGAGGGGGCAATCTCATGGGCCAGCCGGTAGTTGGCAATGAACCAGGCCTAATAATAAAAGAAGCGGAACGGTTAATAAAAACCGGTTCCGCCCAAGTTCAGCTTGAACAAACAATCCAAGACAATTTATTTCATTAATCTCAATTATCACTTTTTTCTTCCCTATGATAAAGCATAACAGTGAGATTAAACACCTGTCTGTCCCCTTTAGACAATGCCCTTATCTCCACATCACCATTATATTTTCTGGCACAACGCTGAATATTATCCAAGCCAATGCCATGTACCCGCTTTTCCGCCTTGGTTGTTTCCGGGAGCTCTGCCCCTTTTTTCCACACTAACTGCCCATCATAATCATTCTCTATTTCCAAGAAGAATAATGAACCCTTTTCGTAGGAGTGCAAATCTATATTTCGCGCTCCTTTTACTTTTTCGCAGGCCTCTATGGCATTTTGCAAAGCATTGTTCAAGATAATACTCACATCATATACATCAAAGGAAGCATTTTTAGGGTAATGGAAATTCACGGAAAAATCAATTTCCTTCCTTTTTGCCTGTTGCCTTATCTGGTGCAAAATCACATCCAACATTGGATTACCGGTATGATCCGCAAAATCCAGTCGGGCTACGGTCTTTTCCATTCCATCCAAATAATCGTCCAAATCCTTATTTTCCCCCATAGAACGGTTGCGTATATATGCCGCGAGATTGGCTATATGCCCACGCAAATCATGGCGCAGCCCCCGCATATCGCCATAAATATCCTGCAAATCCTCGATTTGGTGCTGCACATCCGCTACCCGATTTTCTAAAAGCAGCCGTTTCCGTTCTTCGTCCTTGGATTGCACAATTCTGATTATAGGATGATACCATGGCAAAATTCACCAAATAGCACCGATGACAACGGTAAAAGGCTGGGCCCAGTCCACTGGCAAATTCATCCATGGTGCCCTGCACCTCATAGGTTCCCCCGGTGGTATGCACCGTTACCTTTTTGTTGTTGCTTTCTATGTAGTATATGTCCCGCAGAAAAACCTTTCTGGTGTCCTTGCTTCCAGTCTGATGACTGGTAATTTTCAGCAGTACATATTCTTCCTCCTGCTTTGCCCGAAATTCCACTTCCTGCAAGGCCCGCCCAAGCACCTGAACAAATTTGTCCCTTTGGACAGGCTTCAACAAATAATGGAAGGCCTGCACATCAAAGGCCTCCTCCATATGCTCCCGATAGCCGGTTACGAATATTATAATGCTTCGTATCTTACCATTTTGGGCCTGATGTTCCCTGATTTTACGGGCTATATCCAGACCTGAAACACCCTTTATATCCAGAAAATATATATGAAAATCCCTTCCAGCCTGTAGTAAATCAGCGGCTGAAGAAAACGACTCTACCCTTGCCTCAGGCCTGTGGGCTGCAATCATATTTCCCAAGTCCTTACAAAATTCTATATCACTGTCGCAAACAGCAATTCGCACCTCCACAAGTGATCTCCCCATTCTATATGTTTTATTTCGCCCCAAAAAAAATATCTCTGAAATTATTTCCCAGAGATATTTTATCTGAATATGCGCCTTAAATCCATGAATTAAACAGGTTGCCAAGAGACGAATAACCAGACATTCTCATTAGTGAGTTGCTGGAATAAAGTGAACTAGATTTTCCATTAATGCCCAGAGCTGAGGAAATCGACGGAAACAGCCGATTTTGCTGAGACTTGGCAAAGGAAATATGTCTGTCTGCCATCCCTGCCAAACCATCCTTCCCCAGAAGCCTTAGTCAGTACATCCTCGTCAATTTTCATTTTTCCATCATTGCCTACAGCAATTCCAATACCACTGAACTGTTTGGCCCGATAAGTAGTATCTGAAAAAGTGTTAGCTATATTTTTCATGTACTTAGACAAATCTGCATTATCCTTAAAAAAGCCAATAGCATCATTATATTTGCTGGCAAAATCCTCAATACCCTTCAATGCATCCACCAGTTCACTACTTTTTGTGGTTGTTACTGTTCCGTCTTCACTGGTTGTCTGTGTAAGGGCTGATTTGCCACCCACATCAAAGTTTATTTTCTTTATGTCCGCAGAGGCCTTTGACAAATCGCTCATGGTATCTGAAAACTCGGTCTTAAAGGCCTTGGCTGTACTGTCATAGGACTTCACCAGCTCAGTCATCCCCGAACGAAGCCCCATTAAGCCAGACATTGAAGAAGAGGATATACTACCTAATAATCCATATCCACCCAACATTGAACTGCCGTCACTCCACAAGGAGGACGTCTTATTAGCTGACTTCCCAGTATTAAACAAAGATTGGCCGGTATTTTGTGCATACCGCAACATCAAATAATTGTTGCGTGCCATAGATGATATAGTAGACATTCCAATCCCCCCTTACAGGAATTAATATAATACTGCTATTTTCATCTATAGTATCGTAGGTATGAGCTTTTTATCAATAGAAACGGCGCGAACGATGGTTTTTAGGGTGTGAACGACAAAAGAAAAGCCAAAACAGCCCAGCAAAACGCACGACCATTTTGGCATATAAATGTTTTATATTAGCTTTTAAGTAGATATTGCTCAATTGCATTATAAAATTCTACAGCCCTAGAATACTGTTCATCAGCATCAACCTTGGATACGATATAGAAATCATCATAATCACAGTTGTTTCTAACCTGAAACGCCTCCTGCAAGTAAGCAGAATATTTTTTCTCGAAAACACCTGTCTTAATGTACTCTCGTTGAAAATATGAGATTACACCTGCGTGTTTTGCAAAATCAACGGAGTCTCTGGCCAGTACAGCTCTCACGGCTGTAAAAATGGCATAATATGAACGACCAATAGAGTCTTTATACTTTTCATTATCCAGCAAAATCTTAGCCGAATCCAATTTTTCCTTGGCACTATCCAAACGGTACTTTACAAGCTCATCCAACCTTCTGCCCCTCCTTTATTATGTTTCTATAATATGGGAGTGTATTCTGATATTTGGTGAACTCATTATACGGAATTACTGTAGGTGAAATAATAACATCATTTTCTAAACCTAAATCTGCAGACAATTCCCACATTTTCTTTAGCTTTCGCTGCAAATCCAGCCTATCACCCTTTACTACAGCGACAAAATCTATATCAGACTCACTGTCATAATCCCCCCGTGCATAGGAGCCATAAAGATATATATCAATTATGTCATCACCATATACCTGTCTGTACCCATCTTTAATAATAACAATTATTTTTTCAAGGGATAAAGATGTCATTTTGCTTCACCACCAATCAAAAAACCGCACCTACTATGAAAATTATATCATAACAATGGAATTCTGTATCTAAACTCATAACTTTAACCTATGGCATAGAAAACAAAGCAAGGATATATTTTCCATCAGCACATAATCCTAAAAGCATACAATCATGCCTGCTGCGGCATTGGATTCTTTCCTTCGTATATGATCTCCCGATAATGCTCATGGTCTGTATCACCCTCCGTACTGATACAGAGGACCACAGAATCTTTACCAAGTTTCAAAAGTTTTTTTATATCCGCATATTCTTCCTTACCGGCAATCAAATTTACAAGACCAGTGGTCACTGCTCCACTTTCTCCAGATATCACCTTTGGATCCGATCCCTGTGGCGCCGCCAGCAAGCGCATTCCATAGGCTGAAATATAATCTGGGCATTTGAAATACCAATCCACAAAGTCTCTAAGGATCGGCCAGGCAATTGTGCATGGTTCACCGCAGTTTAGACCTGCCATGATAGTCGGGGCCTGATCCACTGCTTCATGAGCCTCCCCATCACCCATCAAAGCAGACTGATAAATACATGCCATATTTTCCGGTTCAACAACGCTGATGACTGGTCTCCTCCCCTTATAGCGATTCACCAGATATCCCGTTACTCCCCCTGCCATGGCCCCTACACCGGCTTGCAAAAACACATGGGTAGGCACAAGCCCCTGTTCCTCCAGCTGTCTGCTGGCTTCTTCCGCCATGGTTGTATATCCCTGGATAATCCAAGATGGAATATCCACATATCCGTCCCAACTAGTATCCTGAATCAGGATCCAGCCCTGTTTTTCCGCTACCTCCGCAGCATATCGCACGGTGTCATCGTACCCGGTCTTCGTGATAGTGACCTCTGCCTTCGGATTAACATCCCTAATGGCCTGAGCACGGAGCTCACTGGAGCCTTTTGGCATATATACATGAGCCTCGCAGCCGAGCTGTCCTGCCGCCCAAGAGACACCCTTTCCGTGATTTCCATCCGTAGCGGTGACAAACACCATCTTGTGAACAGCCTCCTGATACTCCGGCTCTTTCAAATCAGAAAAGCTGATTTCCTCTGCGTCAAGTCCAAGCTCACGACAAATCACCCTGGTAATGGAATAAAGACCACCCAATCCCTTGAATGCGTTCAGTCCAAATCGCTGTGACTCGTCTTTTACAAAGAACGCCTTTACTCCCAACCTCTCAGCCATAGTATCCAGCCTCCGGAGCGAGGTCTCATGATAATCAGGGTGTCCCCGATGAATTCTCTGAACTTGGGCAACCGACGCTTCGGACAGAAACGTAGGCCCTTTATTCTCAGACCTGGCGGTGTTCTGTATCACAGATACACAACCTATTCTGTATTCTTTCATTGTAATTCCCCTTACCGCCCAATGCACTCTGCCAAAAGGGCCTGGACACGATACACATCAGCATCTTGGCTGAAGGTCTTTACAAGAGGTGTAGCTCCCATGTCTGCCACCCAGATTTTCAGCTCTGCATCTAAATCAAAATGCCCTGCCGACTCCACCTCAAAGTGGCGGATATTTTTATATGGTACGGAATGATAATTCACTTTTTTGCCGGTGGCTCCCTGAATATCCACCAATATTAGCCTATAATCAGTAAAAATCATCAAATCTCTGATCCACCGATAAGCCTGTATCACCTTTTCATTTTGTCCAAGGAGCTTGGCATAATCCTTCTTTACATCTTCAATGTCGGTCTGGGAAGCATTTCCCATCAAGCCACTAATTATCCCCATAGTGCTCTCCTCCTATCTTACCACCTACTACATAACCCCAGCATTATAATTTATCCCATCAATAACCTTTCTGATTCCAGCCCAAACTGACAAATCAGTAAAAATGTCCGCTATGCTGCCTTGGTCTGTGAACGGTGACTCCTGCAACACAGAAAGGTCCGTCATCATGCCATTGTAAGTCGGATCGTAGCCA
>NZ_JAZTZI010000042.1:0-6790 GCF_045637405.1 Anaerovibrio sp. | reverse complement strand
ATCCATAAATATAATATCCCCATCCATGGAATTCGGGTTATCATAATTATGAATGGCCGGTGGTTGATAGTTAAAGGAATAAGCCGATGAATGGCCCATATTGTCCGAAAGCTGCACATTTAGCTGCGCGCCAGTATTGGTGGCGGTTACAATTACATTGGAGCCATTTATATTAACTGTTTTCTGTCTGCTGCTTCCCTGAGCTATATGCAGCGGCCTATTATCTGTAGGCACAGCCTGGATATCCACGGACTTTTCTCTTGTTTCAGCCTTCGATGGTATTGTTACTCCACCTTGTTCAGCAGTTTTTCCTCTATTAGTCTCTCCACCCTCCGGTAAAGCTGCAGGAGATTCTCCATCTATATTTATTTCGTCAGTGACTCCTCTGGTATCCTGCTCCTGTATACGAGTATGATGATACCACACTCCCCACGCCCCAATAACAAGGAGAATTATCCCCACCAATACATACCAGTTTACCTTCTGTGGCGGATTTTCCAAAGCATTTAGCATTGCCTCGGCACTTTGGTAACGGTCAGCCGGATCAAATGCCATTGCCTTTTCAATAATCCTCTTTTCATGTGGTGTCATAGGAATAATTGGCAAAAGTGTAGCCAGAGTTTGTCCCAGTGAATAAATATCGGACCGCTCATCTGTACTCTGATATCCGAACTGCTCCGGAGGTGCAAACCGGCGTGTTCCCTGAATCTCCGTATCATGGGTATTGTGCTTTTTATTCATGCGGGCAATGCCAAAGTCTATCAAATATGGCTTAAGATTTTTGTCCAATATGATATGCTCCGGCTTAATATCCCGATGAATAATGCCAGCTCCATGAAATTTCTGTATTGCAGGCAATATGTCCTTTAATAACCCCGTTATGGTAAAATTAGGTAAAGCCGCATTTCCCTGAGCTACATTCTCCAGGGAAATACCTTCAATATATTCTTCAATTACAACAGTTCTGCCTGCAAAAAGAACATACAAAATGTGAGGAATCCCTTGTATATCCAATTCCTTTAATTTATAAAACAAATCTCTTTTATCCTCCCGGTATTCCCGGCGAATAAATAATTTATCATCAGCTATTCTTTTTACCAGCATAACAATACCGTGTTCATTTCGTGAAAGTTCCCTTTCTACCACGAAACTTTCGTCGAGAAAATCAATGGCAGGCATTTTATCAACTCCCTATATTGATTATAACGCCGTTATTCAATTTTTTCTTCTTTGAAGAAAAAAATCCAATTATATAAAATTGGACAGTTAGTCCAAGACTTATTGGCCATTCTGTGGCAAAATTATATGCAGAAAATCTTTCAAGGGAGTGAATTATAACATATGGCGAATACAAGTGCTTTGCTCTCTGAGTTAATTGACAAAGACGATTTAAAGGCTTTCATAGAGAAACATCAAAGCGATTTTATTAATATTACCCCAGCAGAATATTTGAATACACTGGCTAAAAAATATGAAATTTCTATGGCAGAAATTTCCCGTGCGGCCAATTTAGGTGACTATATATATAAGATTTTCCGTGGGGAGCGAAACCCCAGCCGTGATGTTTTGATTTGCATTTGCCTAGCCATTAATACCAGCCTGGATGAACTGCAACTATTACTGCGTTTAGCCCAGTTTTATACCTTGGATGTAAAAAACGAGCGTGATGCAGTGATTTTACATGGTTTACAAAATAATAAATCTCTATTGGAAATAAATGCCATGCTATACGAGTTAAAGCTTGAACTTCTTATAGCTGAACGTGATTGTAGCCGGCCTTCCCCAAAGTCTAAAAAGGATGTTTAAAACCATCCTTTTTTAATTTTGCTATTTACACTTTCCTTGACAGTAAATATTTTATTTTGTTATAATGTTTACTGCTATGGAGAGGTGTCCGAGTGGTTTAAGGAGCTGGTCTTGAAAACCAGTGATGCCTTACGGCACCGTGGGTTCGAATCCCACCCTCTCCGCCATATATGGAGTGGTACTCAAGAGGCTGAAGAGGACGGTTTGCTAAATCGTTAGGGTCGCAAGGCCGCGAGGGTTCGAACCCCTCCCACTCCGCCATAAAAAAATTAAGTCGCCATCAGGCGACTTTTTTTATTGCTATTTTTCTGTCAAAGTAAACACCGCAATCTCCGGCGGACAGCCGAAGCGGAATGGGAACCAGCTGCCATTCCCTGAATGCACATACCCCATAGTATTTCCCACACGATATAAACCACGCAAATATTTGAATATTGGTGGTACAAGTGGAATACCAAAAAATCCCAACTGTCCCCCATGGGTATGGCCTGTCAGTACCAGATTGGCGTTGTATTTGGCTGCTGAGTCAATAAAATCAGGATGGTGGGCCAGCAATATCTTTACTGAATTCGACGGAATCTCCTTTAGGGCAAGCTCAGTGTATTTTTCCTTCAAAAAATCAAACTGATCCCGTTTAATCGGATAATCTACTCCAGCTATATAAACTGGCAATACTTCTCCTGCAACCATCTCAAAGGAATTTTCCAGCTTCTTTATTTTTGTGCCTTCTAAAGCAATATTGATGGCTGGAATACCACGCATGTGCTCATGATTTCCCCAGCAGTAAAATATACCGTACTTAAAGCAATCAACGTAACTGTCCACCACCTTGGCAGCCTTATAATTAATCCTGTTATCATCAAACAGATCACCTGTAATAACAAGCATATCACCGCCAATTCCACTAGCCTCTCTTAATAGCTTATCAAGCTCCTCCAACCCCATAAAAGGCCCAAGATGAATGTCGCTAAGCTGGATAATGGACAAGCCCTTTATATCATCAGGTATATTTTCAACCGGAACATCAAAACGCCTTACCACGTTCTGCTTTCTTTCGATGAGTCCACCATAAGCAGAAACAGCCACTGCCGCGGCAGGCAAAACTGCGGCTCCCTTCAAAAATTTACGGCGCTGTGGATCCTCCGGCACATCAAACAGCTTTTTTTTCAAATACCTTACCAATACGTAGGCCAAGGCCAACCAATCATAGATAATCTGAGCCATAAAAAGCATAGTGGCCACCTGTAAAATAATGCCACCTGCTGTTGTACCATGCAGCTTGGTAAATCCAAGAATCATGCCAACTATTAAAATAATATCAACATAAAGCAGTTTTCGCTGTACCTTACTCAGCTGTTCAGGTGATATAATAACTCCCAATGCTTTTTGAGTAATCATTATAATTGCTGTCAGTACAACAAATAAAATAGAGAAAAAGAATAACATGGACTAACCTCTACACTATATATTCATAAAAAGTAATAGTATTGTATCATATATTTATGAAAAACTTCTATATATCGCCTTTTTTATGGCAAAACAAAACCAGTGCCCCGAAAGACACTGGTTTTTATTAACGATAAATTAGAATCTGAATTTCTTAAGCTCTCTCTGAAGCTCATCAGCCAAATCAGACAGATTGCGGGTAGAAGCAGCAATCTCTTCCATGGTAGCTGATTGTTCCTCAGTAGCAGAAGAAATAGCATCAATGCTGGCAGTCACTGTCTTGGTAACCTGCTCAACATCCTCAGCGGAATTCAGCACAGCCATACTGGAATCAGCAGTTGCATTTGCAGCCTGGGCAGCTTCCTTAATAAGGGCATCTACCTCATTTACATTGTCTACAATCTGCTGGAACTGGGTACCGGCCTCAGCTACTACTTCACTACCAGTTCTAACTGCAGCAGTACCTTCCTTCATGCTGTTAACAGCCTTCTGAGTCTCACTCTGGATAGCCTGAATTATAGAAGCAACCTCAGCAGCAGCTTCGGAGGACTGCTCTGCCAGCTTACGTACTTCATCAGCTACAACGGCAAAGCCACGACCATGCTCACCTGCTCTTGCGGCCTCGATAGCTGCATTGAGAGCCAACAGATTAGTCTGATCAGCAATACCAGAAATTGTATTAATAATCTCACCAATTTCCTGAGAGCGGACACCAAGGTTGGCAACTGCACCAGCAGACTGCTCCACAGTAGTAGAAATCTGATTCATCTGGCTAACTGCGCGCTTAATGGAAGCCTCACCCTTATTGGCGGCTTCACCTGCATTCGCAGAAGCACTACTCATGCGTTCAGCACTGGTTGCAATGGAAGAAACATTATCAGTCATGTTACGAATCTGATCAACAACAGTAATCATAGTATCATTCTGTTGCTGTGCAGCACCGGCAATATCAGAAACCTTACCGGCAACGTGGGTAATGGTTTCAGCACACTGATCAGAACCATCAGACAGGTCATTGGATGCAGCAGAAACCTGCTGAGAACTGGATTGAATCTGCTCCAAAAGGCTCTTGAGATGCTCAGTCATCTGAACAAAGGCTGTACAAAGACGACCAATTTCATCGTTGGCATCATAGTCCATACGGAACTGACGAATATTACCATCGGCAATTTCCTCAGACGCATTGGCCAATACTCTAAGAGGTCTGAAGAGGGCAGTACACATCATGTAGATCATGCCAAGAACAAGAGCAAGAGCTACAACAAGGACAATCACCAAGGTTATACGCATGTGACGGACCGGTGCAAGAAGCTGGGATTCATCAACAACGGTCAAATACTTGTAACCAGTCTGCTGAGAGGTATAAACGGAAACAACTTTCTTAACGCCATCCATTTCAATCTCAACCATGCCGGATGTTACAGATGCCAAGGAACTGAACTCACCTTCAACCTCAGATAACTTCTTAAAGTTCAGGTCTGGATTTGCAGGATCCGCAAAAATGGTACCCTCGGAATCAACCACTACCATGTAACCACTTTCGCCGATTTTAATCTCACTAATCATATCAGTGATAACTGGAAGGTCGATATTAATACCAAGAACACCAATAGGATTATTTACATTGTCCTTCAGTACCATAAAAATACCAATAGTAGGGGTACCCTTGGATGTCATAAATGGAGCGGTAATACGAACCTTGTCCATTGCTGCCATACTCTCCTTATACCAGTCACGGGTACGGGAGTCATAGCCCTTCTTACGCTTAACAGCAGGATACTGTAAATAACCACCATCAGTAGTACCAAGGCTCACAACAGAGACTGATCCTTTGTTTGCTTCAGCAAAGCGATGGAAAACCTCATATGCCGCAAGCTCATATCCACCCTTGGCTGCAGGATCCATAGCGATCATGTCCTTGGAATCAACCTCACCATCACTATAGACGGTAATATTGCCACCTGCACGCAAAACGGGATCATTACTCATATTAACTAAGCCATCACGAAGCCCCTCCAGAAAAATGTTCATAGTGTTATCCACCTGAACAGCCTGGAGATTTGTTTCTTCCTGGAATGAATCTTTCTGATTACTTGTAATTATTCCATTAAGAACAACACCCATAACCAGCATTGCTACAAAGATGGTCACTCCAGCTACCAACATTAATTTTGTCTTAACGCTGGAATCCTTCATAAAATCTGCCATATAATCCCTCCATCTAATATTAAAAATCCCTAAATTACACAATCGTCTTCAGTATGGTTTTATTTCGTCATAAACCTCCAAATTCCTTTTAATTTCACAAAAAAAACCGAGCAAAACTCGGTTATTTCTAAAATGGTGCGGTTGGTGGGACTTGAACCCACACGACTTGTGATCACTACCCCCTCAAAGTAGCGCGTCTGCCTATTCCGCCACAACCGCATGTTACTAATAATTATAAATGGTGCGGCCGAGTGGATTTGAACCACCACGGGGTCAACCCCCACTAGCGCCTGAAGCTAGCGCGTCTGCCGTTTCGCCACGGCCGCATAACATTAAACATTATAGCATATTAAATTATCACAATCAAGTATTTTATTAGTGGTGCCGAGGACCGGAATCGAACCGGTACGGTAGTCTCCTACCGCGGGATTTTAAGTCCCGTGCGTCTGCCAGTTCCGCCACCCCGGCAAAAATACTTTATTATTATGGAGCGGGTGATGGGAATCGAACCCACGTGACCAGCTTGGAAGGCTGGGGCTCTACCATTGAGCTACACCCGCGTAAGGATCAATGGAGCTGGCGAGAGGAATTGAACCCCCAACCTGCTGATTACAAGTCAGCTGCTCTACCTATTGAGCTACACCAGCATAAAAATGGTGCCTCAGAGCGGAATCGAACCACTGACACGGGGATTTTCAGTCCCCTGCTCTACCAACTGAGCTACCGAGGCATAATGGCGACCCGAAGGGGACTTGAACCCCTGACCTCCGCCGTGACAGGGCGGCATTCTAACCAACTAAACTACCGGGCCATAATAATGGTGGGCGCTAACGGGATCGAACCGCTGACATTCTGCTTGTAAGGCAGACGCTCTCCCAGCTGAGCTAAGCGCCCATATAAATGGTGACCCACCGGGGACTCGAACCCCGAACCTGCTGATTAAGAGTCAGATGCTCTACCAGTTGAGCTAGTGAGTCATAATATTAACTTTCCAAAACAGAACTCATGGTGGCTCACCCGGGATTTGAACCCGGGACACCCTGATTAAAAGTCAGGTGCTCTGCCAACTGAGCTAGTGAACCGTTTTGGCTGGGGTAGTTGGACTCGAACCAACGAGTGCGGGAGTCAAAGTCCCGTGCCTTAACCAACTTGGCTATACCCCAATCACCCCAGGGGTAAAATGGCTCCTCGAGTAGGACTCGAACCTACGACATACGGATTAACAGTCCGCCGTTCTACCGACTGAACTATCGGGGAATCTTTCGTGAAGTTTTGTGTTCGCTCAACCTCACAAGCGTTATTATACAGATATGAGGTTACTTTGTCAACA
>NZ_JAZTZI010000041.1:0-5752 GCF_045637405.1 Anaerovibrio sp. | reverse complement strand
CGGACTCTGCACTAGTTACATTCTCGCTTGCAGTGGTCAGGTTAGCCTGAGTGTACTCGAGACGGGACTCAGCGGCACCAATGGTGGTCTGCTGATCAAGAGCCTTCTGGATAGCTGCATCCAGAGCGTTGATAGCAGCGTTAGCCTTAGCCTGAGTTCCAACGGAGATGGTAGAACCATCAGTACCCTGAAGGCCAAGAGCATGAGCCTTCATGTCGGTAAGACCAACCTTGATGGACTGACCAGCCTTGGTACCTACCTGGAGAACGATGGAGTTATCCTCAGAAGCGTTCTGGGCACGGATGGACTCCTCAAATGCATCCAGGGAAGCATTAGCAGCCTTGTTTACATTGCCCTTGTTATCGGTAATGTACATAGTAAAGCCAGCAATCTGGTCGTCAATACCAGCAGTCTTGGCAGACAAAGTAATGGCATTCTCACCAGAAGCAGTGTTTACTGCATTCTTGGAACCATCAATACCGATAGAAGAAGTTGCACTTGCAATTGTAATAGCACCACTAGTCAGCTTGCTAACAGCCTGTGCTAAAGTTGCAGTTGAACCAACCTGCATGGAAGAAGTATAAGTCTTACCATCCTTAACATAGGATACAGTTACAGTATCAGTGCTGTGGATGTTCAGGCTGTCGCCGTTACGGGCTGCCAAATCTACTAACTTAGTAGTACCTGCTGTAGCAGTAGACATGCTCTGGTTAGTCATACGAGTAGTAGTAGCAATGGTCTTCTTATTGTGGGAACCATCTACCAAATACTTGCCGTTGAAGGTAACATTGGCGTTGTCATTGATCTGGTCAATGGACTGGTCAAGCTCCTTCTGGATAGTTGCACGGTCACTATCGGTGTTGGTATCGTTGGCTGCGTTTACTGCCTTTTCCTTCAAAGTCTTCAGGATTTCTACAGTAGAGCTTACAGCACCTTCAGCAACCTTCATCATAGAGCCGCCGTTCTGAGCATTCTGATTTGCCTGATCCAAGGAACGGATCTGAACACGCATTCTCTCGGAAATAGCGTAGCCGGATGCATCATCAGCTGCGCTGTTGATCTTCATACCGGAAGAAACCTTTTCCAAGCTCTTCTTGAGAGCGTTAGTGTTCTTGTTCAGAGTGTTCAGAGTGTTAATTGCGGACATGTTGTTCTTTACAACCATAGCCATGATAAATTCCTCCTTGATTTTAACATTTACAGGCATCCTTGCCTGTTATCAACTTTTTGGGCCAAGGTTTATTTTGGATTTCCTTAGCTCATTTTCATCTATCTGACAATAATATCGGGTGGTAGTTCAAATTACTTAAATATAATTTTAAAAAATTTATTTAAGAAAAAAGAGCCGTCCGTTTGGGCGACTCTTCATATATATCACTGCAAGAGGCTCAGCACATCCGAGGAGCTGTGATTAAACTGACTTAGCATAGCCTGGGCTGATTGGCTCAGGATATTGGCCGTAGCCAAGTCCATGGCGCTTTTGGCTATGTCCGCATCACGGATAGTAGACTCAGCGGCAGTGGTATTCTCCAGCTCCGTGACGATATTGGCATCGGCACTTTCCATGTGGACTATCTGAGCACCTATCAAAGTGTTGGCATCGATGAGATACTGTATCCCCTTATCCAAGGCCCCCTGTATCGGAGTCGGATAATCCTGGCCCAACAGAAATTCCCTCTTTTCGGAGGTCATCACACTGTAGTCATCCAAGGAACCGGCCCCCACCTTGTATCCAAAAATCTGATCCATGGTGGTTTGAGGAATCCGTACATGAATATTGGCACTGGATTTATCCGTATGCTGGATAACCAAATCATTCACATAGGTATTGCGATAATCATTGACTACATTATCGTATACACCATTAGCTATCTTAGCCCCTTTTTCCGTCTGACCGTTGAGGACCGTATACTTACGGTTATCATAGATGGTAATTGTACCAGCCGTATAGTCCGCTGCCACCCGGAAATTCTGACTGGAATTAGCCAAAAACTGAGATAACCCCTGCTTATTCTTGTCGCCGTCACCTCTATAAATAGTTTTTAGCAACGAATCCACACTGTCCACATCAGAGATATCAAAAACAATAGTATCAATATCCATACCGTGACCACCACTGGCTGGACGTGGGTCGTCATTTGGATTTATTCCATCATAAAACAACACATTGACCCATTTATTGGCATCGGTAGCGTCATAGAATCTAAAACCTTGACCATTCAGCTTTCCCGGAATATCTGCACCGGATACCCCACCGAGTATAGAATTAAAGTCTAAAGTGTAATCACGAAGGTCTCCTTGTTTTATTGATACACTTTGACTGTTTCCCTCGGTACCACGAACTGTAGCCCTAATATTAACACCAGTCACTTGTCCAGAAGTATCGGTTACAGCTTCTGCCAAAGAGGAACCAATCTTTGAAACAACCAAATTGGCAAAGGCCTTTGCTACTGTCTGACCTGAGCTTACCGCACTACGAATGCTATTAAGGTCAATCACCGTCGCCCCACTTATCTTAGAAACGCTGTCAATAGTCGGAGATTTGCTGCTATCAATAAATTCATAATATTTCCCATTTCCACTATGATAAATAGCCTTGCCCTTAAAGTATGATATTAAATCTTCTGCGCTGCTATAGCCTGATAAATCAATATTCCAAGTGGCAGTATCACCATCTTTTCCATGCTTCTCATGATGAGTAATCATACTATCAGGTAAAGGTGCAGCATGCGTATATTCATCTCCACCAGGCAAATCCACACCCACTACATCATATAACGAAGGTTCATCAGTAATTGCTCCAGCTTCAATCGTAGTAAGGAGGATTTTTTTTGTTCCAAGGCCTGTATACTTAGAATCATAATCAACATTTACATAATTACTTATTAAATCTGCTAGATCTCTAATAACAAGCTCCACAGCAGACTCACTATTAAGATCAACTTTATGAACATTAGTTCCTCTATAATTTGCACTCATATCATAAGTGAACACAAAAGTTTGTTCACCTTCGGGATACACTATCTTAAATGCCTTATTATTTAATCCATTCTTATTGGTAGTAAAATTTACTCCAATAACTCTAGATTCGTCAGCAGTACCCGTAACACTTTGCGGCAGCAAACGCACATCATTTATTTTATATCCGTCATAAGAGGGCACATCCGTAGATGTACCAAATAAAGCAAATGGACCTGTCTGCCCATCAAGAGTACTTTCACTGCCGGAAACGAAATTAAAACTATCACTACCATCCAGCTTTTCTGCATGGTCCAGCTTGTACCAGCTTTTTACTGCCTCGTCTACCTTGGTTCCTAACAGCAGGTGTTTCCCATTAAAGGTGGTTTCCGCTGCAATATCATTAATTTCATTATAATAATTGGTTATTTCCTTTTGGATAATTGCCCGATCCATATCAGTATTGGTATCATTATGGGCATCAATAACCTTTTCCTTGATGGTGCGCATAAGGTTTATCTGACTTTGGATCGCCCCTTCGGCAACCCGCAACATAGACGCGCCATTCTGCACATTGGCATCCGCCTGATCCAAGGAACGGATTTTTACCCGCATTTTCTCGGAGATAGCATAACCAGAAGCATCATCTCCCGCATTGCGGATTTTCTCCCCCAAGGACAACTGACCAGAGGCTTTCGATTTTTTATTTATATTTCTGTTTAGCGTTCCCAGGATAAATCCTGCAGAAGCATTATTCGCGATTACCATTTACATCCACCGCCTAGCATCCATGCTAAATTATCATCCTTAAAGTAACTATAATAGACTTCAACTTATTAATCGTAATTATAATGTCATTTCTAAAGCTTTGGGCAAAAAAAGTTGACAAACACGAAAAAAGGACCGTCCCGAAGGACGGTCCAAATTTATGGTTGTGTTAATTTGTAACTCTACTATCCAAGAATTACTGGAGCAGGCTGAGTACGTTGGAGCTGCTCTGGTTAGCCTGAGACAGCATGGACTGTGCAGCCTGGAGCAGAACGTTGTTCTTAGTGTAGTTGGTCATTTCCTTAGCCATATCAGCATCACGGATTACAGACTCTGCACTGGTTACGTTCTCACTTGCAGTGGTCAGGTTAGCCTGAGTGTACTCGAGACGGGACTCAGCGGCACCGATGGTAGTCTGCTGATCGAGAGCCTTCTGAATAGCTGCATCAAGAGCGTTGATAGCGGCGTTAGCCTTAGCCTGAGTACCTACGGAGATGGTGGAACCATCAGTACCCTGGAGACCAAGAGCATGAGCCTTCATGTCGGTAAGACCAACCTTGATGGACTGGCCAGCCTTAGTACCTACCTGAAGAACGATGGAGTTATCCTCAGAATCGTTCTGAGCACGGATGGACTCCTCGAATGCATCCAGGGAAGCGTTGGCAGCCTTGTTTACATTACCCTTGTTATCGGTAATGTACATGGTGAAGCCAGCAATCTGGTCGTCAATACCAGCAGTCTTGGCAGACAAAGTAATGGCATTCTCACCGGAAGCAGTGTTGACTGCATTCTTGGAACCATCAATACCGATAGAAGAAGTTGCACTTGCAATTGTAATAGCACCACCGGTCAACTTACTAACTGCAGTTTCCAAATCTCCAATATCCTTAACCATAGCTGAAGACGTGTAAGTCTTCCCATCCTTAACATAGGATACAGTTACAGTATCGGTGCTGTGGATGTTCAGGCTGTCACCATTACGAGCCCGCAATGCAGTCAAATCAGTTGACTTCAGTGTTGTAGTTGACAAGCTCTGGTTAGTCATGCGGGTAGTGGTAGCAATGGTCTTCTTGTTGTGAGAACCATCTACCAAGTACTTGCCGTTGAAGGTAACATTGGCGTTGTCATTAATCTGGTCAATGGACTGGTCAAGCTCCTTCTGGATAGTAGCGCGGTCACTATCTGTGTTGGTATCGTTTGCTGCGTTTACTGCCTTTTCCTTCAGAGTCTTCAGAATTTCAACAGTGGAACTTACAGCACCTTCAGCAACCTTCATCATAGAGCCGCCGTTCTGAGCATTCTGATTTGCCTGATCCAAGGAACGGATCTGAACACGCATTCTCTCGGAAATAGCGTAGCCGGATGCATCATCAGCTGCGCTGTTGATTTTCATACCGGAAGAAACCTTTTCCAAGCTCTTCTTGAGAGCATTAGTGTTCTTGTTCAGAGTGTTCAGGGTGTTAATTGCGGACATGTTGTTCTTTACAACCATAGCCATGATAAATTCCTCCTTGATTTTAAACATTTACAGGCGTCCCTGCCTGTTTTTAGCTTTTGGGCCAAGGCTTCATTTGGTATTGCCCTAGCTCATTTTCATTTATCTGACAATATTATCGGGAGAGAAGCTGAATTACTTAAATATAAATAAAAAAATTTTGAAAATAGAAAAGGACTGGTCCGAGGACCAGCCCAAATGTATGGTTGTATTTTTTTATTAATATTAGTAACCAAATACTTAATTTACTGGAGCAGGCTGAGTACATTGGAGCTGCTCTGGTTAGCCTGAGACAGCATGGACTGTGCAGCCTGTAAGAGAACGTTGTTCTTAGTGTAGTTAGTCATTTCCTTAGCCATATCAGCATCACGGATTACGGACTCTGCACTGGTTACATTCTCGCTTGCAGTGGTCAGGTTAGCCTGAGTGTACTCGAGACGGGACTCAGCGGCACCGATGGAGGTCTGCTGGTCAAGAGCCTTCTGAATAGCTGCATCCAAAGCGTTGATAGCAGCATTGGCCTTAGCCTGA
>NZ_JAZTZI010000040.1:0-28329 GCF_045637405.1 Anaerovibrio sp. | reverse complement strand
ATTTTCCTATGGGGGCGTAGCTCAGCTGGGAGAGCACATGCCTGGCAGGCATGGGGTCAGGGGTTCAAGCCCCCTCGTCTCCACCATAAGAAAAATAACCTCGAAACCTTTAGTGATAAGGGCTTCGAGGTTTTTTGTTTTGCATGATATTAATGCCAGTCCGTCTTATTCTTCTCCCAGCTCAAGCATCAGTTTTGCTACCATGGCCTCGCTGGTGAGCATACCGCCGGAAATTACGCCGTGTTTAAGGGCAGTGATGCCTACCTCGTAGCGGTCCATATGAACGCCATCGTTTATACATTGGGTGGCACCGATGATTTTTACGCCCTTGGAGATTGCGTAATCAATGGCGGGCAGAAGATTGCCAGGGGATTTTTCACCTGGAATTCCACCGGAACCAAAGAGATTTAACACTATACCGCGACAGCCGGCATCCACAAGGGCCTTAAGATACTCCTGCTTGTAGCCGGGAACCAGGTCCACAATCACCACTCTGGTATCCATTTTATCCCGGACCTTTAACGCCTGCCCTGTAGCTGGGTGTGGATTATCTGCCAAATATTTGTCGTACTCCGGATTAAATTTCAACTTGCCATTTTTAAGCGCTGCGGCTTCAGGAGCATTAATGCTCTTAAAGGCGTAGAATTCCTCTGTGTGAAGTTTTTTTGCAGTGTTTCCCTGTATAAGCCTGCCATAAAATGCCAGATATACACCGGGGCGTCCCTGGGCGGCAGCAGTAAATGCGGTAATAAGATTATCCGGGGCATCGGAGCCTTCCTCTGTCAGTGACAGCTGTGAGCCGGTTATTATGACCGGCTTTTTTAAATTCTCCAACATATAGTAGAGGGCTGAAGATGTATAGGCCATAGTATCAGTTCCATGACTGATAACAAAGCCGTCGTATTTATCATATTGAGCTTCCACGGTGTGGGCCATCGTTATCCAATGCTCTGGCTGGATGTTGGTGCTGTCAAGCTGCATCAGCTCCATGGTATCAATTTCACAGATTCCTTTAAGAGCCGGTACCCGCTCAATAAGCCCTTTGCCATCAAGGCCTGGCATCAAGCCAGCTTCAGTTTGCACGGAAGCAATGGTACCACCTGTTGCAATAAGCAAAATCCTTTTCATAGGGCAAAATATCCTCCTTCTCCATTCAGGGTATTCATTTCAATAAAAATTATACAGCTATTGTCCAAATTTTCCAAAAAATATATCTATAGGCAGGAATTATAGGTGTTCGTAGTGAATAATAGAAATGTGCTAGAGGTGTGTCCCGTGTGAGTTTATCTACGTTATAAGTTAACTGCAATAATCTATAGATAGGAGTGATGTGTATGGCAGAACCTATGGTTGAGGTCTTCATTTTCGAGACCAGGCAGTTTCTGGAACAGCTGGAACAAATTGCTCTTGGCAGTGAAGAGCAGGGTGGCTTCAGCGAGGAAGACGTCAACGAAATCTTCCGTGCCATGCATACAATTAAGGGCTCGGCGGCCATGATGATGTTCGATCAGGTATCGACACTGGCCCATTCTGTAGAGGATATTTTCTTTTACATAAGAGAACTTAAGCCAGCGAAAGTAGATGCCACTGCCATTACCGACATTGTGCTAAATGCCGTGGATTTCATGCGCATTGAAATGGAAAAGCTGGATGCTGGCGGCACCCCTGATATGAGCTCCGAGGAGCTGCGTAACTATACCAAGGATTTTCTCAGGAATATGAAGCTGGACAACGGCCATGATCCTGATATCGATTTGCGCAAGGCAAAGAATGCCAAGAAAGCCGGCGAAGCAGGGGGAGACGCTGCTGCTCCAGCCCCGGAGCCGGAAAAAAAGCAATACTACATCGGTGCAGCAAAGCCCTCTGCACCGGCACCAGCAGCGACTGGAGCCACCAGCGGGGGGCAGCATATATTTGAGGCAACGGTTTTCTTTCAGCAGGGCTGTGAAATGGAGGAAGTTCGTGCCTTTGGTGTCGTAAACAACTTAAAGGAAAAGGTTAAGGAGCTTCACTATCTGCCGGAAAAGATTCTGGAGGATGAATCTGCAACGGATACCATTCGCAATATGGGCTTTCGTCTTTTCTTTACAACGGATATGAATTTTGATGAGGCAAAGGCAGATTTGAACCAGACCATATTCCTTGATCGTCTGGAGATAAAGGAAGTGGCCAGTGTTACTGAACTGGAGTATTGGCCTTCCCAGGAAACTATTGCCATTACGGCACTGGAAAATTCCGAGCCTATAAAGCCTGCCATGCCACCAGTACAGCGTGATCTGACACCTGCTGCCAGAAAGACGGCTCCTGCCAAGGGCGCTGATGGTGCCCAGATGATTACGGTTCGTGTTGATAAGCTGGATAAGCTGATGGATCTGGTGGGGGAAATGGTCATAGCCGAAGCCATGGTTACCCAGAATCCGGATTTGAAGGGCATGGAACTGGACAATTTCGCCAAGGCAGCCCGTCAGCTTCATAAAATTAACGGTGAGCTGCAGGACAGTGTAATGGCCCTTCGAATGGTTCCTTTGGAGGGGACCTTTAAGAAGATGAACCGTATTGTTCGTGATATGACCAAGAAGCTTGGCAAGAAGGCACGTCTGGTACTGGTGGGAGAGTCTACCGAGGTGGACAAGAACATCAACGAGCATATTTCCGATCCATTGATGCACATAGTCAGAAACTCCGTTGACCATGGCATTGAGATGCCCGATGTAAGGGTTAATGCCGGCAAGGAGGAAACAGGTACGGTTATCCTTTCCGCAGAAAACGCTGGTGGTGAGGTAGTAATTAAAATCAAGGATGACGGTGGGGGCCTTAACAAGGAGAAAATTCTTGAAAGAGCCCGTAAAAACGGTATTCTTACCAAGCCGGAGTCAGAGCTTACAGATAGGGAAATCTACTCCTTTATATTCGCACCGGGATTTTCCACCAAGGAAGCGGTTACTGAGTTTTCTGGCCGTGGTGTAGGTATGGATGTGGTGGTTTCCAACATAAAATCCTTGGGGGGCAAGGTCATCGTAGACAGCGACCCGGGACTTGGCAGTACCACCACCATAAAGATTCCTCTTACTCTTGCAATCATTGAGGGAATGTCGGTTTCTGTGGGTGGTTCCCGTTTTACGATTCCAATAAATTATATCAGTCGTTCCTTCCGTCCGGATGAGGGGGCCATTTTCAGGGATCCGGATGGTTCCGAAATGATAATGGTGCAGGGCACATGCTGTCCTGTGGTAAGACTGTATGATATGTATGATATTCCTGATGCAATTCACGAGCCAACGGAGGGTATATTACTGCTTCTGGAGGCTGGTGATGCCCGGTTCGGGGTGTTGGCAGATGAGCTGCTTGGAGTGCAGGAGATAGTGGTTAAGCCTGTTCCAAAGTACATCAGTCGCATGATGAAAACTACTGGCATCAGCGGATGTACCTTGCTGGGTGATGGCAGTATCAGCCTGATTGTTGATCCACAGCAGGTGCATAATATTATTTTTGATTAACCGGGAGGGATAATCGTGGAAGATGATAAGCTGTTAATGGATGACGAGGATACCCAAAAGGACAAATACCTTACTTTTTCTCTGGGAAATGAAATTTATGGCATAGATATCAAGGTGGTAATTGAGATTATCGGTATTCAAAAAATTACCGTGGTGCCGGAGGTACCGGAATACGTTAAAGGCATTATAAATCTCAGAGGAAAGATTATCCCGGTGGTGGATATGCACCTTAGATTTAAGCGGCCAGGTAAGGAATATACTGACAGAACCTGTGTTATTGTCATTGACGTTAATGATGTGTTGATTGGCCTTATTGTGGACGGGGTTTCCGAGGTGCTCACTATTCCGGAAAAGAATGTGGTACCGCCTCCTGAGCTGAAGGCATCCCAAAACAAGTATATACGCAGCATTGGCAAGATCGGTGAGGGCGTGGTGTTGCTCCTTGACTGGATGAAGCTCTTTAGTGAGGATGATCAGAGCCTGTTCGATGATATGAGTGCAGAGGAATCAAGTGAGGAGGCAACTTGATATGATGTTTTTCAAAAATCTCACAATAGGTGCTAAACTAATAACATTGGTGGTTGTTCTTGAACTAATAATCGTTGCTGTTTCCTGGCATGGCATTTCCAGTACCGTAAATACGGCGGAAAAATACAACAGCCTTATCAAGATGGATACCAAGGCGGCGGTATGTGCAAATTCTCTGGGGATGCATTTGAATGCTGCCCGTATTAATTATCTCCTAACATTGGGAAAAACAGACAATAGCGCAATAGAGGCTTCCTATGCTAAAATGAAACAGGCTCTTGCTGATTGTGACAAGGATATGGCTGAGCTGAGTGCTATGGCTGTAAGCCCTGAAGCAAGACAGAAAATGGCTGCCATTCAGAAGGATTATGAGGACTATAAGACTGGAACGGCTTCCATTATACAGAAAAAGCTGGATACTACAGCAAATATCGATGAAGAAGCTATCAATAGCGATATGGCCAAGCAGTCAAAGCTGGCGGAAAAGCTGTATGCCGACATAAAGGGCATCGCTGATATGGGGGAAGAATCTGCTGCCAAAGAGGTTACCAGAATTGCTGATGAGAACAGAAGTGGCATTGTTACCAATATTGTGGTGGCTGCTATTTTGATAGTTATTTCGTTGGCAGCAGGTGTTTATTTTTCCAGAGATTTGTCTGCCCGCCTGAAGGAGCTGGGGGCTGCTGCAGCGCGTATTGCTGATGGTGACCTAGTTACTGAGGTAAAGACAAGTACCGGTGATGAGCTGGGGGATGCAGCTGCCAGCTTTGAGATTATGCGTCAGCGGGTTCATGAATCCGTTTCGGATATTCACAATGTGGCAGATCAGGTTGCTGCAGGAGCCAAGAATGTTTCTGATGCCAGCATGGGACTTTCCCAGGGGGCTACTGAACAGGCGGCTTCCGTGGAGGAGTTGTCTGCTTCTATAAGTGAGATTGCTTCCCAGACAGCCAGCAATGCTGAGAACGCTGAACGGGCCAATGCGCTTACCCATAATTGCCGCAGTCATGCTGAGCAGGGCAATGAGGATATGAAGGACATGCTGGATGCTATGGAGGAAATCAATAATTCTTCCAATAATATTTCCAAGATTATTAAGGTTATTGATGAAATAGCCTTCCAGACCAATATTTTGGCCCTTAATGCTGCCGTGGAGGCCGCCCGGGCAGGTCAGCACGGCAAGGGGTTTGCCGTGGTAGCTGAGGAGGTTCGCAATTTGGCTGCCCGCAGTGCCAAGGCTGCCAAGGAAACCACTGATATGATCGAGGGCTCTATTGAAAAGGTTAATGTGGGCCGTACTATTGCCAACAAGACAGCTGAGGTTCTTGGCACCATTGTGGGCAATGTGGGTGATGTGGCTGATATTGTAGAGGGCATTGCCAAGGCCTCCAATGAGCAAAAGCTGGCCATTGACCAGATAAATCAAGGTGTTAATCAGGTTTCCCAGGTGGTTCAGTCCAACTCTGCCACTTCTGAGGAGGCTGCGTCTGCCAGTCAGCAGCTCAGTGCCCAGGCCGACCGAATGAGGGAGCGGGTAAGACATTTCAAGCTCAGCTCTTCTGTGTTAAATTTCAGGACTACAGATATGCCACAGGCTGTTCCTGTATACCCTGATAAGCCAAGTGAGACAGAGGTTAAGAGCAGTGCCCAAAGAGCTGAAGTTAGACCAATGGTTAAGCCGGCAGCTCCCGGTGTAAAACCAAAGACTATTGCACTTACAGATGATGAAGGCTTCGGAAAATACTAGTTCACAGGGAAATTGGGAGAAATCACAATATGAACCAGTCCTTGTTTCAGCAGTTTGCGGCTTTGGTGACACAGAATTTTGGTATTCAGCTGCCACCAGAGAAAAAGGCCCTTTTGGAGAGCCGATTATTTAAACTGAAAAATGATAACATGGGCAGACCGGAGCTGGCCAGTGATGAGGCCTTTCTGAGGTATATCAGGGAGGATAAAACCGGTAAGGGACTGGCCATGCTGGCAGAGGCTATTACCACCCATCATACGTTCTTCATGCGGGAGGCAGACCATTTCTCTTTCTACGAGAAAGAGGTTCTGCCCTATCTGGAGAAGTCTATTCGTGATGGGGATGTGAGGACTTGGTGCGCCGCTTCTTCCACTGGCGAGGAGGCTTATACTCTGGCCATGATGCTGGAGGACCACTTCGGGTCCATGCCTGGCTGGGAAACAACTTTGTTGGCTACTGATTTATCAAAGGATGTGCTGGAAATCGGCAAGAATGGTGTTTATTCTGTTGAATCAGTGAAGACTTTGCCTGCTTTGTGGCAGAATAGCTATTTCCTCCGTACTGTTGATGGTAAATATCAGGTAGTGGACAAGCTGCGCCAAAAGGTACTGTTTCGCCGGTTTAATCTTATGACGCCTGTTTTTCCTTTCAGAAAGCCTTTTCATGTAATTTTTTGTAGAAATGTTATGATATATTTTGATAATAAGACAAGGGATAATCTGGTACGGAAATTCGCCGAATTTTTGGAGCCGGGTGGATATCTCTTTATTGGTCATTCCGAAGTTATTGACAGACATAAAAGTGATTTTGATTATGTTATGCCATCTATTTACAGAAAGAAGGGAGCGTTCACATGAGTGACTTAAAAATTCTTATTGTGGATGATTCCCTGTTTTTTAGGGAAGCACTGGCAAGGGGCCTGGCATCAAATATTTCAGGTACTGTTGAGGTGGATAAAGCTGAAAATCCATTTGATGCAAGGGACAAGATTTTGTCCTTTGATCCGGATGTTATGATTCTCGACGTGGAAATGCCAAAGATGAACGGCATTGAATTTCTGCGGCGTCTTATTGTGCAGTACGCATTGCCTACGGTGGTGCTTAGCTCAAGACCTGCTTATAAGAACCTTGCCCTGGAGGCGGGAGCCTTTTCCTTTATTGAAAAGCCTTCCATGACTCTGGGGAGTGGTGATTTTATGAAGAAGGTGGCTGAGGAGGTTTGTCGTGCCAAGGCCCATGGGGACAAGCTAATCGCGGAAAGTCAGGAGGTTATCCCTTCGGCTCCGGAACCATTGAAGCCTCCGGCACAGCCGGCAGATGTTGCACCACCACCAAAGCCACAGCCAGTGTCTTTATTTAAAAATTATGGCAGTCATGATCAGGTTTCACAGCACCTCAGTAGAGTCGTTTCCAATATGAATGCCATGAAGGCAATTGCCCAGCAGATGAAAAGTGACAAGCCGGAGCCTCAATCGATACCGCTTAGTTCCCTGAAGGCACCTGTACCGCCGAGGAAGGTGGAGCTTATTGCCATAGGTGCTTCGACTGGTGGAACCGAGGCCTTATCCAAGATATTAAGGGATTTAAAACCACCGCTTCCGCCTATAGTTATTGTTCAGCACATTCCACCGATGTTTTCCAAGCTGTTTTCTGATCGACTTGATAAAGAGTGTGTCATTCATGTAAAGGAAGCAGAGGATGGAGATAAGCTGGAGTCTAATTCTGCCTATGTCGCTCCGGGCAACAAGCAGATGCGGGTAAAGAGTGTGGGGGGATTAATGTCTTTGGATGTTAATCCAGGACCAAAATACGGTGGTCATTGTCCTGCTGTTAATGTTCTGTTCAAGTCCGTTGCTGAAAATGTTGGTGATCGGGCCATGGGGGTTATTCTCACCGGCATGGGTGAGGACGGCGCCGAATATATGGTGAAAATGCGTGAAGCAGGCTGTGTAACACTGGGTCAGGACGAGGCCAGCAGTGTAGTCTATGGAATGCCAAGGGTTGCCTTTGAAAAGGGTGCTGTTATGCAGCAGGTGCCATTAAATGGTATGGCCATGATGATAACAGCTGTAGCGAATTATAAGTAAGGAGGGAGACCATTATGGAAAAATCAGATATGGTAATCGATTATGGCTCTCTCCAGAATTTGCTCGGTGGTCTAGGCGACAGCGTGATTATGACGGATGTAAAAGGCATGATCATATTTATGAACAAGGCCGCAGAGGAGCTTTTTGAATACAGCTATAACAGTGATGAGCCTGTCAGTGTCAGCGATGTGATGAGGCTGGAAAATGTTGATACCAGAGAAAAAATAATAAGCCCTGTTATTCGGGCAATGCGCTCTAAAAAGACCATGGGCCTTTCCAAAAATATCGGCTTTACCCGTTCTGATGGTGCAGTGTACTTGTCTGCCACCTGTTCACCGATTTTGAATAGCAATGGTGTTGTAAAGGGCTGTACGGCCATTATTCGTAATGTCACCAGAATCCGTACCCTGGAGCGTAAGGTGGAAACAGACCATTATTATATGCGTTCTGTATTTGAGGCAGCCAAAATTGGTATCATTACGCTTAATGTCCGGGGAGAAATAATGGACATTAATGACCCTGCCCTGGAAACTCTCAATGAGGATTATATAGATATAATGGGGAAGCAGTTTGGGGATGCGATTCATTGTATCAACAGCCTTGAGGATGGCTGTGGGAAATCGGATACCTGCAAGTTTTGTGTTGTCCGTAATAATATTGAATCGGCCATTTTGGATGACACCTTTACCGTGGATTTTGTGGTGGCTGTTCAGATTAAGGGGGTTAAGGAGCCGGTATGGCTTCAGATGTTTATCACCCAGCTATGGAATGGCAAGCAAAAGCAGATAGTGCTTACCATGCTGAATATTTCCAAACGAAAACAGAAGGAGCACGAGCTTCAGGAGGCCCGCAGACATGCGGAGGTGGCCAGCACTACCAAAACTCAGTTCCTGGCCAATATGAGCCATGAAATCAGAACTCCGATAAATGGTATGTCAGGCATGATAGAACTTACCCTAAAGACACCGCTAACGGATGAACAGAGGGAGAATCTTACTGCGGCCAAACAATGCTCCGAGGATCTTTTGCGGATAATCAATGATATTCTGGATTATGCCAAATTGGAAAATGGCAAGATGCGCCTGGAAAATATTGATTTGGATTTGCACGAGCTTCTTGACAGGGTATGTAATCTCCACGGGCAAACAGCAGAAAATAAGGGACTTACCTTTACCCGACCAAATGTTGAGGGCCTGCCGAGATATGTGCGGGGCGATCCTCTCCGTATACGTCAGGTACTCCATAATTTGCTTACCAATGCCCTGAAGTTTACCATGGAAGGCGGCATAACACTTGGAGCTTATGTCTACGACAGGGGACAACAGCCATATTTGGAATTTTATGTTGAGGATACGGGTATCGGCATGACAGTGGAGGAACAGGCCAAGCTGTTTAAGCCGTTCAGTCAGGTGGATGGTTCCACTACCCGCCGTTTTGGTGGGACTGGCTTGGGGCTGATGATAGTAAAGGAGCTTGTTTCCAGTATGGGAGGAGAAATAGGTGTCACCTCGCGGCAAAATAACGGAAGCCGGTTTACGGTGCTGATTCCGCTGGTATTGGCTAAAAAGGCTGATATGGAGTTAAAAGATCAAACGGTGTTTATGAATCCTTATTCACCATCGACGGCCAAGGACAGTAAGGAAAATGAAGATGAAGCATTACTGCCGGGGCTTGGCACTGATGATGAAGATGATATAAGTGAGCTTCTTAAATACTGTGAAGATAAATTGAATGATTAGGGGGTTATGTATATGAGGATATTAATTGCGGAAGATGACAGAATCAGTCGCTCATTTTTACAGAAATTCATGGTCACCTACGGCGAGGTGGAGGTTGCCGTGGATGGTATGGATGCCATTGATATTTACATGGATGCTATCAAAGAGGGGAAGCCCTTTGATCTTCTTTGCCTTGATATTATGATGCCGAAGGTTGATGGCCTTAAAGTGCTGAAGGTAATACGTCAGCTGGAAAATCAGAATGAAAAGGCTTCTGACAAAAAAATTAAGATTATAATGATGACAGCCCTGGCTGATATCGGCTATGTGGATGAAGCCTTCCGCCTTGGCTGTGATGCGTATGCTTCCAAGCCTGTAGATACTGAAAAGGTGGAGGAGGCTATGAGAAATCTGGGCCTTATCACGGATGAAAAAGTGAGTAAGTAAGTCTGAGCACGTTTTATGTTGGGAGTTTTATAAGTTTATGCGTATTGTGACTGTTGAATTAGGAGATAATAGCTACGATATCTATATAGGTAATGATTTACATTTAGAGATCGTGGAGTTTTGTAAAAAGAGCTCATTTTCCCGTCATGGACTAATTATTACCGATACCAATGTGGGTCCAATTTATGGCGGGAAATTAAAGGATATGTTGGCTGAAGGTGGTCTGGAGGCCGATATATATGAGATTCCTGCCGGTGAAAGCTCTAAATCATTAAAGCAATTTGAGGCAATTATGACCCGTTGTATAGAGCTGGGCCTCGACAGAAAATCTCCTATATTTGCCCTGGGTGGCGGTGTGGTAGGTGATTTGGCGGGCTTTGCAGCAGCGTCATATATGCGGGGTGTACCATTTGTGCAGGTTCCTACCAGTCTTTTGGCTCAGGTGGATTCCAGTGTGGGAGGCAAGGTTGCCGTTAACCACCCTTTGGGGAAGAATCTCATAGGTGCATTTTATCAGCCAAAGGCTGTGTTTATGGATCTTGACTGGCTCAGAACTCTTCCAAAACGGGAGATTTATACCGGACTTGGAGAAATAATCAAATATGGAATTATATATGATAGGGAATTTTTTAAATACCTCGAAGAAAATACCAATGACATCCTTGAGTTAAAGGATGAGGAGACAGCTTATATGATTGCCCGTTCCTGTGAGATTAAGGCAGCGGTGGTAAGCGAGGATGAAAAGGAATCCGGTCTGCGGGCTATTTTGAATTTCGGTCACACCATGGCCCATGCCATTGAGAAGAATACTGGCTACACCCGTTATAATCATGGTGAGGCAGTGGCCATAGGTATGGTTTGTGCGGCTCATATCAGCAGAGCCATGGGGCTTATAGACGGGGAATCCTTTGCTAAAGTAGAAAATTTAATCAGAATAATGCAGCTTCCGGTTAAAGCCCAGGGCTGTGACATAGATACATTGTATGAAGCCATTTTCCATGACAAGAAAACCGTAAACGGTCAAGTTAAATGGGTTTTGATGGATGAGGAAATCGGCAAAGTCAGAATTTCCAAGGATGTTTCTGAGGAAGATGTGAAAAATTCCATGAACTATTGCTTGGCATAGAAAAAAAGTGTTATTTTTTCCTTGCTTTTTGAAAAATTACATGATATTATATTCGGGTATCTGAGTGGTCCTCTGGACAAGGCTATATTAGAATTCAACACTTGCCAAGAACACTTGAATAGAGGAGGATATACAATGAACATTATTCAGGAATTAGAGAAAGAACAGCTCAGAAATGACATCCCAGCATTCCAGCAGGGTGACACTGTACGTTGCCATGTAAAGGTTGTCGAGGGTTCCCGTGAGCGTATCCAGGTATTCGAGGGCGTTGTTATTGCACGTTCCGGTTCTGGCGTTCGTGAGACTTTCACCGTTCGTCGTATCGCTAGCGGTGTTGGCGTAGAGCGTACATTCCCAGTGCACTCCCCAAGACTCGATAAGATCGAAGTTAAGCGTCGCGGTGTTGTTCGTCGCGCTAAGCTGTACTATCTCCGTAACCTCACTGGTAAGGCTGCTCGTATCCGCGAGAAGCGCTAATGCAAGAATTAAAAAGGGACTGTTTTTTCAGTCCCTTTTTTTCTTCTCCCAGTAGAGAAATAACAAGGGGTGATTTATCATGGGTCAGTTGGGTACTGAAATAAGAGATTGGGTTATTTCCATAGCTGTTGCCGTGGCATTGGCTATGTTTATTCGTACATTTGTGGTGGAGTTGTATCTTGTGGATGGTCCTTCCATGATGCCAACTTTAGAGCATCAGCAGCGTCTTGTAGTGAATAAATTTATTTACAAGGTGCGTGCTCCTGAGCGAGGCGAGATACTTATATTCCAATATCCAAGAGATAAAAGCCGTGACTTTATCAAGCGTGTTATTGCTGTTCCAGGCGATACCATTGAGATTAAGGAGCACAATGTTTATGTAAACGGCGAGCTGCAGAATGAGGACTATATCCTGGCCAAGAGTCGTATGGATTATCCTAAGACTACTATTCCGGAGGGACATGTCTTTGTTATGGGAGATAACCGTAACAATTCCGAGGATAGCCGCTTCCCTGATGTGGGCTTCGTGCCATACGATTTGTTGAAGGGCAAGGCAATGCTGGTATTCTGGCCGTTATCCGCTTGGAAAACACTGCCTTAATGGGGAATTTTATATGGAATTGATACACCAGGCTTTCCCTGGTGTATTTTTGCGTGGCTTAGAATTAGGACTATAGGACTAAGGAATATTGTATTAATTAACATTCTTTTTTGATAAAATATCGTTATTGATGGACGACTAATATGAATATGTACATATCTGTGGAGGGGAAAGCGGTATGCATGATGCACAGGAGATGCGTCAACTATTTGTAAAGAGGCTTTTGGGAAGCTGTTATAATAAGGTCGTACATGTTAATTTGCGCAAAGATAGTTTTCATATTATAAAACTGGATGACTTTGAACGGGAACGTACGACTATTAACCTAAAGGAAGCAACATTAAGTGAATGGTTTAATGATTTCGTCAACAGTGGAATGTGTCACGAAAGTGTTCGCCAGCGCTTCATAGATTTTGCCAATCCTTCAAATTTAAAAAAACTCTGCAAAAGGTGTGTAAATGGCTCAGTGCAGATTGTTTACCTTCGCCTGATTGGCAAGGAAGGGAATTATCAGCCGGCAATTATGGAATTCTTCCCTGATACGGATGATCGTTTTTCAGGGTTTGTTACAGTGCGTTCTTTTGTAGCCAGTTCTTCCATTGGTCATAGTAATAATCTGGAAGAAATAGAGAATAGAATGAAGGATGAAAATTCCCATATTGATCATCTTACAGGTCTTCTGAATCGTCGTGCCTTTTGTGAAAAGGCCGACCAGATTATGGCAGCCAATCCTGATAAAAAATACGATATTGTAGTGTCTGATGTGGTGGATTTTAAGCTTGTAAATGAGCATTTCGGCTATGAGACCGGTGATAAGATTATAACTGAAATCAGTGAGTGGCTGCAGTGCAGTACAGGAAATGATTTCCTTTTGGGACGCTACGGTGGAGATCAGTTTGTGACCTTTATGGAGCATACCGGGATTCTTACTGATGATTTTATTCGCTATATTCATCAGTCTGCCAGGGATGTAATTTCCATGAAGGATCTTGTTTTCCGGTTGGGTATTTATGAAAATATTGATAGCTCTATTTCAACTGCTATTGCCTGCGATCGTGCCATGATGGCTCTGCAGCCTATTAAGCATCAGTATGGTAAGCTCTACGCCTTCTATGAGGACAAGATGCTGGAGGAACTGGAGCGTTATCGCCGTATGGAAAATGATATGCGTGAGTCTCTCCGTACAGGTGAATTTTATTTGGTTTTTCAGCCTAAGCATAATGCCTTTACCGGGGATCTGGAAGGAGCGGAAACCCTTCTTCGCTGGAATCATTCAGAGCTTGGAAGCCTGTATCCATCCGAATTTATTCCAATTATGGAAGCCAGCGGCTTTATTGTTGAGGTGGATATGTATGTGTGGGAGGAAACCTGCAAGTGCATTAAGCGCTGGGAAGCCCTTGGAATACAGCCTTTCCCTATATCGGTGAATTTTTCCCGCCTGAATTTCCGCCAGCCTGATTTTGTCAAAAAAATATTGAGTATAACTAATAAATACAGAGTTGACCGTTCCTTGCTTCATTTGGAGGTTACGGAAAATATTTTTGAATCAAGACTCAATGAAATGCAGCGTACCCTTCAGGAATGTCAAAGCTATGGCTTTAAGATTGAGTTGGATGATTTTGGCTCAGGCTATTCCTCACTTAATATTTTAGGGGATTTACCACTTGATATTATTAAGCTGGACAAATCCTTTATGAATCAAATCAGTGACAAGAAACGCAGCAGTATACTTCATGGTTGTATCAATCTTGCCAACAGCCTGGAATTAAATACTGTAGTTGAGGGAGTTGAGTCCAAGGAACAGCTGGATATTCTCAGAAATTATGGTGCTGATATGATTCAGGGATATTATTTCTCACAGCCTATGAAAGAGGAGAATTTTGTAAAGTACATATTGGATAATGCGTACTGTTGCAACAATTAACAGGCTATGGTGTAATTTAAAAAAATTTAGATATTTAAAGCCCTATGCTGCCGGTTATGAAATAGTAACCCTCCATAGGGTTTTCTTATGCACATTTAATGAAGATAAGTTCCATATATGGTATAATATTTGACGTGCTAAAATGTTTTTTTCAGAGGAGGTTTTTTTATGCTGAGTAAGAAGCTTTACACAATGATATTGTGCGTTATGATGTGTCTGGGTATTGCAACTTTGGCCACTGCTGCTCCAAGTGAACAGTATGCCGAGCCTTCTGTTATTTCCGTAAGTGGCTATGGCAAGGTGGTCACCAGTCCAGATGTGGCAGATATCCGTATAGGTATTGAAACCACAGCAAAGGATGCCAAAGCAGCTCAAATTGAAAATGGCAATAAAATGTCCTCTGTGCTGACAGCTATAAAGAATTTGGGAGTCAAGGACAGTGATATCAAGACAGCTTTTTTTGACATAACTCCAATATATAATTATCCCGAGGGAAGACCTGCTGAAATGGTAGGCTGTACCGCCACCAACTATATAGCAGTAAGGGTTGATGAGGTGGTTAAAGCAGGCAGTGTTATTGAAGCAGCATTAAATAATGGTGCCAATCGCATTGATAGCCTCAGCTATGATGTGAAGGAGCCTGAGTCCTTGCGTCGGTCAGCCCTCAAGAACGCTGTAAGGGATGCCAGAAACAAGGCTGATATTCTGGCGGGAGCCCTTGGGGTACGTATTACCGGCATTAAGCTGGTAACGGAAAATGTTGGTTCTGTAACCTCCAGAGAAAATACCAGACTGGGAAAAAATGCTATGGATATGGTTGCCGTAAATGCTATGGTTGCTCCTTTGGAGGCAGGTACCATAGATGTCAGCGCCACTGTTCATATAGACTATATTGTAGAATAAATAACAATTTGGGAGTTTTTTGATGAAAAAGCCACGTTTAGAGGCCATAGAATTTATTCGGGGTATCTCCATGCTGGGCGTTATCGGTATCCATATCGGGTCAGCTTATTTGGGACAGCACCTGACACCGGAAGCACCTGGTAATGCCCATTTGGTAGCGTTGTTGGAGATTTTTACCAGATTCAGCGTACCTATTTTCTTCTTTATTTCTGCCTTTGGGCTGTTTTATAATATGGACATGACCAAGCCTTTTGTATATAAGGACTTTTTAAAGCGCCGCTACAAGGCTGTGGTAGTACCTTATGTGGTATGGTCCCTATTTTATATTCTTCATTACTGTGTTTTGTGGAAGGATTACAGTCCGCTAAAGCCAATTACAATACTATATGATCTGTTTTTTGGCCTTGCCAATTACCAGCTCTATTTCATGGTTTTGCTGATTTGGTTCTATCTGTTGATGCCTGTTTGGGTATGGGCAGTTAAACGATTGAATATTACTAAGCTGGCTTTACTGCTGGTATTCCAGATTGCCGTTAACTATTATCTGTGCTTTGTTTGGAATGCCTGGGCTGTTGAGAATGCTTATATCAGGCCATTTGCCATGTACCACCTGAATTATTGGGTGATTCATTATGTATTTATCTTCCTTTTGGGTGGGTATTTGGCAGTAAACATGGATAAGTTTATGGGCTTTATGGAAAAATACCGCAGCTCTATTGTGGCCTTTTTCTGGCTTACATTGGCGGCTCATTTAAGCTACTATTATTATTTGTTGTACAGCAAGGGCTATACACCGCTGGAGGGCGTAAATACGGCTCATCAGCTTTCCCCAACGGGAGTAATTTATACTTTGGGAGCCTGCCTGTTTTTCTTTACGATTTTCACCCTCTGGAGATTGCCGGATAAAATAAAGCCTGTGCTTTCCCTTTTGGGCAAACACTCCTATTTTATGTATCTGGCTCATCCTGTGGCTATCACTTATATTTCACTATTTTTTGAGAAAATTAATCTTAGGATTAATGCTGTGCCTGCTATAATCATGTATTTTGATGTGGTTCTGGCTACCTTGATGATGGCTGTTATTATGCGTCGATTGGGTGAGTTTTTACCATTTATCAATAAGGGAACTATTGGGGTATATCCAAAGAAAACAGTGTGACAAAAGGCTCCCTGCGGGGAGCCTTTTATGTGGGGATTTTGAGGTAGAAATTTATGGAGATTTCATATATTATAATAGTACTTTTGGTTATTATTATTGCAATGCTGGCAATATTAATCACCAAAAAGCCGGATAATTCCAGGGCTGAACAGGTATTGTGGAATATGCAGAAGGCTCTTGGAGATGGCCAGCAGATGACCAAGGAGGACATTTGCCGCAATATTATGCAGCTGGACAATGCCAACACCCAGAGCCTGAAGGAAATAAAGGACAGTGTGAATCAGGGGCTGGTATCGGTCCGCCATGAGACGGAAAAGGGCATTGCTGAACTGCGGGGAGAGCTGGATAAAAATCTCAAGGAAATAAAGGGGGCTGTGGATGAGCAGCTACAGACCGCTTTGGAAAAGCGTATTGCGGCTTCCTTTAAAACTGTCAGTGCCCAGCTGGAGCAGGTGTATAAGGGTCTGGGGGAAATGCAGGCTCTGGCCAATGATGTGGGCAGTCTGAAGCAGGTTCTCAGTGGAGTGAAAACCCGTGGCGTGTTAGGAGAATACCAGCTGAAAAATATTCTGGTGGATATTTTAACAGCTGACCAATTTGATGAAAATGTGGAGACGGTACCTGAAAGTGGCAAACGGGTAGAATTTGCTATTAAGATGCCTGGTATGGATGGGGATATGGTGTATCTTCCAATAGATGCAAAATTTCCCATGGACTCCTACAACCATTTGCTGGATACTCAAGCCACAGGTGATAAGGTGCTTATTGAACAGGCCCAGCGGGAGTTGGAAAAACGCTTGGACAGTGAGGCCAAGGATATTGCTGTAAAATATCTGAAGCCACCATATACTACCAGCTTTGCCATTATGTTCCTGCCAACAGAGGGGCTGTATGCCCACGCAGTGGACAGTGGCATGGTGGAAGGTCTACAGCACAAATACAAGGTTAATATTGCGGGGCCTAGTACTATGGCGGCCCTGCTTAACAGCTTGCAGATGGGCTTTAGAACCCTGGCTATTCAGAAGCGTTCCAACGAGGTGTGGAAAACACTGGGGGAGGTTAAGAGCGAGCTGATAAAATATAATGAGGCCATGGAGGCGATTTATAAGCAGTTTGGGCAGGTAAGCAATAAATTTGAGGCACTCGTTAATACCCGTACCAATGTGCTTATGAGAAAATTCCGTGATGTGGAAGCATTGCCAGAGCAGGAGGATTAATACTATATGTACGATATACTGGTAAATCTGGCCATAGTGCCGGGATTGGCTTTTTTGTACTATATTTATACCCTTGATAAGATAGAGAAGGAGCCACCGGAGCTTCTGATGAAGCTCGTTGGCTTTGGCGCTATTTGCTGTTTTCCTGCCGTATTATTGGAGTTGATTGCAGGAGGTATATTAGATCAGCTTCTGGATTCCGGTACAGTTGAATATGCCTTTTTTGAGGCCCTGCTGGGGGTAGCTCTTATGGAGGAGGGCTGCAAGCTCTTTGTACTGAAAAAATTGACATGGACCCATCCAAATTTTAACTATCGGTTTGATGCTATTGTGTATGCTGTATGTGTCAGCATGGGCTTTGCTATTTTGGAAAATATCATGTATGTGCTGGATGGAGGCTTTGGTATCGCAATTGGTCGTGCCTTTACATCCATTCCTGGCCATGGGGTATTTGCTATATTTATGGGTATTTACTATGGTCAGGCCAAGGAATACCTTCATCGCATGGATAGGAAGGTGAAGGACAGGAGCCTGAAGCTGGCCCTGTTTATTCCGACAGTGCTGCATGGTTTCTACGATTTTTGCCTGCTTACTGAGGATGATATGATGATAGTGGTGTTCTTTGTCTTTATTTTGGCTCTCTATGCTCATGCCTTTTTCAAGGTCAGAAAGATGTCCCGGGAAGACCATCGGATTTATTATTAAGAATGCAATAAATATAGATTAAGTTGTTTGTAAGAAATATATTAGAGGAATCGTATTGGTGAAATGGCCAGTAGGATTCCTTTTTTTGGTTTTGTTTTTGGATATTGTTTAATAGCTTATTGTGTACATATAGGTAGGGGTGTTATACTTTAACTGTAGGTAATTATAATTACCTACAGTTAAAGTAATTACCTGCTCGAAGTAATAAATCACTAATCTATTTCATACACATTAGAAGAACTCAACATGATCACTGAAGAAGATTTCATCCAAAACATAGAGCAATATCTCATTACTTGTATTGCCAAAGGAAATCCCAGCCCTGATACGCTGGAATCCTATATGAAGCATATACGCATTTTTTTAAACTGGTGCCATAAAAACAACCGTCAGCCCTTAAAGATGACAGAGCAGCAAATCAGGATTTATTACCAGGAGCTTCTGGACAAGGGGTACAAGCCTTTGACCATTCATATAAAAATATCTGCCCTAAAGGCTCTTTATCGGGCTGCTATTTCTCAAAATCTCATATTCGATAATCCCTGCAGCAACATACAGACCCAGGGTGGGAATCCGCCAACCCTGCGTTACTATCTGGATATGAACCAGCTGCAGGTGGTGTGTAACACCTATAATGATGAGCCTGATGACTTTGTACGAAACCGCAACACATTAATTTTATATCTTTTCAGCGTAGAGGGATTGCGCCCCGTAGATATATTCAGACTTAATATGCAGGACATCAATTGGGAAAATTATACGATTGAAATTAGCTCATCTGATGTTAGTGACATATCCCAAACACAGCAGATTTATCCCTGCCAAGAAACTATTAATGTACTTGTGGACTATGTCAACAGCATTCCTGGACCAATCATTGATGAACTAATCGGTAAACTGGCGCCTTTAATTATTTCCAATTCAAAAAATAATTTTGCTGGCAGGTTGTCCAGAAATGGCATGCGACTCATTATAAATAATGCACTTGATAAAGCTGGATTAAAGGTTTCCGGCTCTTCAGCCAACCTTTTGCGCAACAGCTGCGGAACAAATCTTTTTAAGGCCACAAATGATATCAAGCTGGTACAGAAAACCCTAAGACAACAAAATATTATATCCGCCATAAAATATATGGAGGACAATCCAACACTTAGCAAACGGGCAACAAATATTATAGCCCCAAAACGAAGTAAATAAACCCGATATAGCCCCAAAAATAATGCGAAACTTTACTTCCGATAAAATATGGTTATCGGAAGTAAATACCAAATATAAACCTTCTCCCCTATGCAGGAAAAATAAATACTAAGGTCGAAATAAGGTAAAAGGGTTATTTTATAATTTAAATATTCTTTCTGGTTTTTCACAGGGAGTGGTTATAATGGATTTCCTATTTTTTAAGAATATTAGAAAATCTTTTCTGATAATAACGGGACTTCTTTTGTTGGCTATGCAGTTGCTTTCCTATTGGATAATGCCAGCTTATGCAAATGAGGGAGAATATAATCACCCGCGTAAGACCGTCAAAGTAGCAACCTATGATGCTGATGAAATTTTCATATTAAATGACGGCAACAACCGAAAAAACGGCTATGCCTACGAATATATTGAAACCATTGCCAGATATTCCGGCTGGGATTTGGAGTACAAAATATACCCTGGCTTTACGGACTGCATCAACGCCCTAAAATATGGCGAGGCTGATTTGGCCTATGATGTCAGCTATACTGAAGAAAGGGCCAAATATTTAGCTTTTCCAAATGAAGCAATGGGAGTTGAAAATTACTATCTCTATTTTCTGGACCATAATAAGGAAATTATTTCCGGAAATCTTGATACCCTTCAGCACAAAAAAATTGGCGTGACCAAGGGTACAAAGCAGATCGGCATTTTAAAGGAATGGCTGGAAAAAAATAATGTGGATGCAGAAATTGTGGAATATGAGAACAGTGCGGCCCGTCGGGCTGCTCTATGGGCCGGTGAGGTTGACCTGAATCTTATAGCCAACAGATACAATAAACCCCACTTTATTGCTTTCGGAAGTGTTGGTGAGGACAATTTCTACCTTGTAGTCAATAAAGCCCGTCCTGATATTCTCAAGGATCTTAATGACGCCCATCGCCTGATGATGTCTATAAATCCGTATTTTATTACTGACATCAGCAAGCGGCACTTTGCCTACGCATCCATCAGAAAGAGCTTGTCCTCTGCAGAGCTCCAATGGCTTAGCCAGCATCCGGTTATTAATGTTGGTTGCTTGGCTGATGACCCACCTTTTATCTACCGTGACCCAAACACCAAGGAATTAAAAGGCGCTTCAATTGATACCTTGAACCGCATATTTAATGTTTTATACATCGATGATATACAATTGAATTTCTCCATGTTCGACAACCGGGAAGATATGCTGGAAGCGCTACGCAATAATGAAATAGACCTTATCCAGTATTTCTTTGATTATGATCAGGCCGCCCGTGACGGTGTTATTATTTCAACTAATATATATGATGTACAGCTTGGCTTGGTTAGAAAGGCTGACACGCCATACGCTGATGCTTTTGATACTCTTGCCTATCTGAAAAAATTAAATGTTAAAAACTACACCTTCAACAGTGATATTATTAACAATTATGTACCTTGTAATAACCTCTCTGAGTGTATGGAGGTGGTTCATAACGGCAAGGCCACAGGCGCCATTGGCTTAGGATCCACCCTGGCCATCTATTCTCAGGCCTACCCTGACCTGGAATACACACCAATGATGGTAACTGTCCCCCTTTGCTTCGCCACCACCAAAGAAAATGTACCTTTAATATCCATGATTGATAAGGGACGTGGACTTATAAATAATGGTGAAATTGATGCTATAATAGGGGCTCATCAGCCTATAGCCCCGTTTTCCATTAATAAATTCATTTCCACCAATCTGGTTGCCTGTATTCTTGGGCTGGTGCTGGTAATGTCTGTAATACTTGTTGTCCTCTTTATGACCATTACCAACCGTCGTCTTAAGGCAAAGAATCAGCTTATTGATGAGCAAAATACCGCCTTGAAGGAATACCAGGGAAAGCTGACTCAGTCTTTGATAGATGTAAGAAAGGCCGATAAAGCCAAAACCTCATTCCTCTTCAATATGTCCCATGACATAAGGACACCGATGAACGCCATTATCGGTTTTACTGCCCTTCTGGAAAAAAATATCGATAATAAGGAACTTGCCCTCAGTTATATTGAAAAAATCCAGTCCTCAAATAAATTCCTGTTGTCACTAATAAATAACGTGCTGGAAATGGCCCGTATTGAAAGTGGCAAGGCAACAGTTGATGAATCCTGTATCAATCTGGAAAAAATAGTTCCGGAAATTTGTGCGGTTTTTGAAGCACAGATGAAGGAAAAAGGATTAAATTTCACCTACTCACTTAATGTTGAACACCACCATATCATGGCAGATGCCACCAAAATTAGAGAAATTCTGCTAAATCTCATAAGCAATTCCCTAAAATATACCCCTTCCGGCGGCAGTGTATCCTTCCATGTTTCCGAGGAACCATCAGATACCTCTGACACAGGCCTCTTTAGAGTAGTTATTGCAGATACAGGTATTGGTATGCCAAAGGACTTCCTGGATACCATCTTTGATGCCTTTACCCGGGAAAAAAATACCACCCAAAGCGGTATTATCGGTACTGGACTTGGTATGCACATTGTAAAAAAGCTGGTTGATCTTTTGGGAGGCAGTATTACAGTAGAAAGTGAGCCTGGAAAGGGGACCATCTTTACTCTCCTCATGCCAAACAAGATTGCACCGGAGCACCTGCACCACAGCCTGGATGATGATCAACAGGAGATTGATACCTCAAAATTCCATGGTATGCGCATCCTTCTGGCTGAGGATAACGAGCTGAATGCAGAAATTGCCCAAACTGTTTTGGAGGCTCAGGGCTTTAAAGTCGAACACGCCAAAAATGGCGTTGAGGCCGTAAATATGCTGGCTAATTCTGATCCTGGTTATTACGATCTGGTACTGATGGATGTACAAATGCCGCAAATGGACGGCTACAAGGCCACCATCACCATTCGTGGTATGCAGGAGCCTGCTCATTCCGGCATTCCTATTATTGCTATGACTGCCAACGCCTTTGACGAGGACAAACGCGCTGCCCTTCTGGCTGGGATGAATGCTCATATTCCAAAGCCTTTCGATATTCATAAGCTCTTCAGCACCATTGAAATGGTTATGGAGCATAAGGATTATTACATCCGCAGCAACATAATGGATAACTTTAAGGAAAAATATAAACGCATGGGACTGGAATGCGGCTACTATATTTTCAGGCCAAATAAAAAAGCAGAAACCCTGTACGCCGATGAAACGGTATTGGATATTCTTGGCTGTGACACCTTTGATAAATTCACCGCCTTCTCTGATGGATCAATTAAAAATATCGTTATCGTGAAGGAACGGGATGATGTAACCAGCAAGGTGGAAGACTTAAATGCCAGCACCTCCTATATTGGCTCCTTCAAATTCAGTATTACCCGTCGGGACGGTGAAACCCGTCATCTTGATTCCATTGGCTGCAGAGCCTATAACGGCGAAGAAGTTGTATGCTTTGTATACGTTGTCGACATCACCGATATAATTATGTAGATTCCTAAACCAATAATAAAGGCATATACCCTTCATAATACGGGGTATATGCCTTTTCAATTGGTAAAACTTAAACCTGATTAATCATTGATGATTGATTTTAAGGTATTAAACAATTCACGAGTATCAATCGGCTTGGATACATGACCATTCATACCTGCATTCATGGCCTTCAGCTTATCCTCTGCAAAAACATTTGCCGTCATAGCTATAATTGGTACTTTCTTGCAGTAATCACTGCCAATAGCCCGTATTGCTTCGGTAGCCTCATAACCATCCATTACCGGCATCTGAATATCCATAAGGATAACATCATATTGGCCATCCTTGGCTGTCTTCATTCTTTCCAATGCCTCGGAGCCATTGCCTACCACATCTACCTTAAAGTTAACCCCCTCCAGCAGAGCATTGGCAATTTCCTGATTTATCATATTATCCTCTACCAGAAGTACCGACTTCCCTGTAAAGTCATAGCTATCCTTGGTTCTGACATTAACATTCACATCCTGATGCATAATAGTCTTAAATTCCACAGAAACAACAAACTTTGTTCCTTTATTAGGCTCACTATCAACGGTAATGGTACCACCCATGATATCCACTATACTCTTGGTAATGGACATCCCCAAGCCAGTACCCTGAATGCCGCTTACTGTGCTATTACGGGCTCTTTCGAATGGGACAAAGAGCCGGTCAATAAAGTCCTTGTCAATACCAATGCCGGTATCCTCTACATGGAACTCAAAGGTCGAGCGGTTAGCATCACTGGCAGGCTTTTGAAACAGCTTAATGGAAACCAAACCACCTACTGGAGTGAATTTCACCGCATTACTTAGAAGGTTAAGGAGAACCTGCTTCAGACGGAGACGGTCACAGAGCACTGTATCGTCCATAATACCATTAGTATCCACCTGGAATTGCAGCTTTTTCGCTTCCACATCGGACTGGAGAATTGATTTCAGCTCATCGACTAGAGAAATCAGATTAGTAGGCTGCGGCTCCAACTCAATACGTCCACTTTCAATACGGCTCATATCCAGAACATCATTTATAAGACTAAGAAGATGCTTGCTTACCAGCTTAATTTTCTCCAGATATGTCTTTACCTCAGACTCATTGCCAAGATTTTCCTCAGCCAAGGCTGTGTACCCCATGATACCATTCATTGGAGTACGGATATCATGAGACATGTTATTGAGGAATATACTCTTGGCCTGATTTGCCTGCTGGGCCTTTAAAAGTGCCTCATCCTTAAGAGCTATCATGTCCTTGTATTCGTTAATATCCTGTAATACGCCATATAATCTCAGAGGAGTACCATCGCTTCGCCTATACAGACGGGCATAGGCACGGAACCATACATAATCCCTGTCCTTTGTCTTTATTCTTATTTCATGGTCAACGATATTGACATCCTCGTTATGACCATGCAAAACTTCCCATAAATACTTGCCACCCTCCAGGCGGTCTTCAGGATAAATAAGACTAACCACAGCCTCCAGGGCATCAGGGAAATCACTAGCATCCGTATACCCTAAGATGTGGCGCAAACCATCACTCCAGTTTACATTGTCTACAGTACCCACCGGGTCAAACTCAATGATCCAGTTAGCTGATTTCAATGCCTCATGATTGTTTTCAATAATAGCAATGGCCTTACGCTGCTTATCCAACAGCTCCTTTACCTCGTCATTTCTGGTCAGCAGCTCCTCATTGGCATACGCTTGATGTTCATTGGCTATCATCAGCTCATCATTTGCCACCTTTAGCTGATCCGTCTGAATTCTCAGCACCTGATTAACCTTGGATATACGCTTGCGACTTCTGTTTAAAATATACATATTTATCAGAATCAGCAGGAATACAACTCCAAGTATAAGCAAAATCCACCAATAATCCTGCAATAAATCATGCAAATTAGAACGAACACTGGAGAAAACATTAGCTGAAAGAACTTTTTCTATCTCGCGCTGATCAAGGTTGATAATACCCCGCTCAAAAATAGATAGCATGTGAATATTGTTTCGATTTACAGACAAACATACCCCTGCATCAGAAAAGGTATCTACCTCTTTCAAACCGCTATATGCATTATTCCTCTGAAGGTATTTTCGGGACACATATTCATTAGAAATAGTCGCATCCACTTTTCCCCTTTTAACCGCCTCATAACAGTCGGATACAGAATCATAATATACATATTCGTAATTACCATTAAAAATTCCCGACAACATAAGGGATGTTGGAATTGGCTTATTCTTTGCAATAGCAATCCGCTTGGCCTCATTAACATCAAAGTCATCCCTTATTATCATTCTAAGTCCAATGGTGAAAATATCATTGGTCTGGGACAGTCCCACCTTTTCTGCCCACCACAAATCCTTGTAGAAGCCAAAGGCCGCATCCACATCGCCCCAAAGCAAGGCATTTTTGAGACTATCACTGTCATCAAAAGGCACATAAGTAATAATTGAAGGATCCACTTCAATATTCTTACAAATACCATTCATTACAGCGGTAATAACCCCATCCGGAGTTTCACCATTGGCACCTTTATCACTTAAAGGCAAATTATTCTTAAAATAACCGATACGAAGATATTTTTTGTTATTCAGCCATTCCCTTTCATCAGGGGAAAGTCTTGAATCCACCATGGCATCCTTAAAATACTTATATTCCATATCATTCCAGAAATAAGGATGAGATGCCATAATTTTCGGTTGGACAACGTTGAGCTCCTCTACAAGGTCTGTACGCTTTGGGGAAGTTGCAAGAAAATAATCGGAATCCCCCAACATTATAATATTTGATATTCCATTTACTTTTCCCCGGAAATGGGTTCTGACAAGGGCGTCAATCTCTCCCGCCATCAAGGCCTTGATTTTATTATCAGTTCCACTGCCCATAGGGACAATTTCACAGTCAATATCATTTTCTTTAATCCAATCCTCCAGATACTTTATCTGAATGGAGTTTGCCTCCACGCCGATTTTTTTCCCGTTAAAAGTGCTTAAATCCGTACTATCTATCTGATCATTGTCTGTTTTTACGGCAATATAATAGATTTCACGTCCCATGCCCTCTTTAGGATAATTAATCAGTCTGGCCCGTTCCGGGGTGTAGGAGACATCCGTCATAAGGTCTATCTCACCGGAAAGGAGCTTCTTGTACAGCTCTGACCAGCTACCATAAACATACTCATAGCGCCATCCCGTATAAATTGACACCGCCTGAAGGTATTCATAACCATAGCCGGATTTGACTGCATCCTGGGAGGCACCTCTCATAAAATTACCATCATTAAAGTAACCCACCTTTACCACCTTGCCGGTTAAAGGTGCGCCACTGTCCATGTCTGCCGGAGAAACTTCTACTGGCTGAGGACTACAACCGGTGAAAACGCTCAACAGCAAAAAAACACATATTAAAATAAAGCGTTTCATCATTTCTATCACCTTTATCATTGCAGCATTCCCTCTGGCTTTACACTCATAAGGATTTCCTTAACCAGTTCCTCCTCCAGCTTGTTTTGGAATTCTGCCATGGCCTTTTCCTCTTCTGCCTTAAATTCTTTGCGTCCAATGACATTGCCATCCTTCAGGCCCTCATCATAGCCACTGTTGTAGCCCATTGAAAAACAATCCTCCGCTACAGAACGTATAACATCCCTTAGACTGGCGCGAAAGACTTGCTGAAATTCAGCATCCACCTTATTGTGTACGAAAAGACTGGAAAGCATCTTTGCCACCAGCTCCTGCTTACCCATGGTGTCCTCAGACAAAAGTTCCTTTAATGAAACCTTTTTTACATTCTTGGTTTTTACCATCTTTGATTTAGCAACCATAATAATCCCTCAATTCTGTATGTCCGGGTTGCCTTTCTCTACTCTTCTTTTCCTATCTTCCTTAATGTGGTATAGCTTCGACACGGGAGCCCTTTTTTCCTGCAAAAATTGTATTTGTAAACTTGTATACCTCTGTGTTAAAATATTCGAGTATGATTGAATTTTTGTAGGGGGTCTTTGACTAATGGAGAGAGAATCCTTCCAGTCCAGACTGGGGTTCCTGCTGGTAAGTGCTGGTTGCGCTATCGGCATAGGTAATGTATGGCGTTTTCCATACATCTGTGGTGAGTACGGCGGTGGATTGTTTGTACTTATCTACTTATTATTCTTGTTGATTATGGGTGTGCCTGTACTGGCTATGGAGCTGTCCGTAGGACGTGCAAGTCAGAAATCTGCATACCTTGGCTTTAAGAAGCTGGAGCCTGCGGGCACCAAATGGCATATTCACGGTCTTACCAGTATTGTGGGTAACTATATCCTGATGATGTTTTATACCGTAGTTTCCGGCTGGATGCTGGACTACTTCTTTAAATTCATTCGTGGTGAATTTACGCCGGGTATGAGCACTGAACAGATTGGCAACGTATTTGGCAATATGCTGTCCGATCCTGTGGAGCTGGTATTCTGGATGCTCCTTGAGGTTATCATTTGCTTTATAATCTTAAGTGCCGGTATTCAGGGTGGTCTTGAAAAGGTAACCAAAATTATGATGGGGGCTCTGCTGATTCTTATTATCGTTTTGGGGCTTCACAGTTTGGTGTTGCCTGGCGGTATGGAGGGTCTTTCCTTCCTGCTTCTGCCAAGCCTAGATGGTGTTAATCAGCATGGCTGGTGGACCGTTATCTCTGCTGCCATGAATCAGGCATTCTTCACCCTTAGCGTTGGTATGGGTTCTATGGAAATCTTTGGCAGCTACATTGACAAGCATCATTCCCTGCCTGGTGAATCCGTTCGCATTGCAGCTTTGGATACCATCGTAGCTATTATGGCTGGTATGATTATCTTCCCTGCCTGCTTTTCATATGGCCTGAGACCAGATGCCGGGCCTTCCCTGTTGTTTGTTACACTGCCTAACGTGTTTATGGATATGACCGGTGGTCTTATCTGGGGAGCACTGTTCTTCCTGTTTATGACCTTTGCCAGCTTCTCCACCGTGCTTGCAGTTTGCGAAAATATTATTTCCTTCTGCATGGATACCTTCAAATGGAACCGTAAGAAGGCCGCTGTTATCAACGGCTTTATGGTGGGCCTTTTGAGTATCCCTTGCGCATTGGGCTTCAATGTATGGGAAAGCGTTACCATTATTGGCAACCGCGGTGTGCTGGATACTGAGGACTTCCTGGTAAGTAATCTGATTCTGCCAATCGGTTCCCTTATCTTCCTGCTGTTCTGCGTTACTAAATACGGCTGGGGCTTCAAGAACTTCTTTGAAGAGGTGAACACCGGTGACGGAATGAAGTTCCCTACCTGGGTGAAGGGCTATTTCCAGTGGATTCTGCCAATTATGCTCTTTGTGATTATCGTGCAAGGATTAATACAGTAAATAAAATGAAAACCTCGAAACCTTTAACTATGAAGATTTCGAGGTTTTTTTATATTAAATCCTCTTTTATTTCCCCTTAAACACCGGAGCCCGTTTTTCCGAGAAGGCCTTTATGCCCTCCTGGAAATCCTCTGTGCCCAACAGCATGGCCATAGC
>NZ_JAZTZI010000039.1:0-2927 GCF_045637405.1 Anaerovibrio sp. | reverse complement strand
CAGATACCCCCTCGCTATATTTTGGATATATTATATGGCTTAAATCTAAATTGGAAATAAACAAATTATAAAATAAAGGGGTACGAAGGAGGCCACCCACACTCTTAAAAACTAGGCTGCCTTGATTGAAGTGAGCCGCTTCCGGTGACTGTCCTACCAGCTGGGGGACTGTTTCGATACTGGGAGTTGAACATAAAGAAAGACCTAGAGGGCGTAATTGATGAAATAATGAAATATGCGCCATATAAAAGATCAATGTTATCTGTGGCATATATTTGACATTATTGAGTCAGATTTTGCTTGGTAATCAATGGAGTGTGTAAAAGGTTAAAAAAATATAATTAATATAGTGATTTAAATTTATAAGCCTGCAATAATAAAAAAATAGTGCCAAAATATTGAAAAATTATTATGTGTTGCAGGGAAAAAAGATTTTTTGTTGAATACATAAAACCGTGGTTGTTTATGGGTCCAATATTAAACTGTTACGGAGGCACTTTATACAATCAAATATAATATGAGTGAGGCGATAATAAAGAAGTTGATTTTTTACGAGGCGTAATTATTATGTGTTTTATGAGAATTAAAAAGGGGTGCTTTATTTATGGATTGTGCATTTAGGTATAAAGAAAATGGTCCTGTAAGTATGTGTTGTAGTTTACCAGCTGGTTTTTTGGACTTGTTGCTTGATGCGTCACCAAAATTTAAAGAAGTATATGAGAGTGTACAAAAAAAATTGAATGAGCGTGGAAATAATGCCCAATTAGATTTTGGAATGGAAATTAGAAAAGATAAAGAAGTTAGACGGGATGAAATTCAATGCGAATATATTAAATTAAGTAATAGCTATGTAGTAGCCCTTCCCGAAAGCTATGTAGGCAATCCTAGAAGTAACGGCGCAGTGATTCAAATAGTTCCTTCCTTACCATTATAATTATTATGTCTTATTATAACTTACACAGATGTATTACAAGGGGTTAAAATTATGAGAAGAGAATTTGTCTATAGTAGAGACGGTAAAACAATTCATCCAGAAAGAGAATATCAGGAGTTTGTTGATTTGTTGTGGGAAACATGTCCTAAATTTTCAGAGGCATATGACAATTTACTCCGTTTAACAAACTCAAGGTCGTATAAAGAAATTGACAATTTATATGTTTATTTAAGATTAACTGAAGAAATGCATGAGAGCGATATTACAACCGATTACGAAAAAATTAGTAATTATTATGCATTGGTATTACCTTATAGAGGAGAGGAATCACTTGTGCTCCAAAAAATTATACCTACTACATAAAATTTTTCTACAAATAAAACAAATATGGTAAAATGACTTTTTAAAAATTTTATTTGTGTGGATGCCAGTATACAAAAAAGGCAATTAATAAAATTAACTTTATAGAAATGAGGGGATAATAATGGCGCTGCTCGAAACAATGGAAGCTTTCTATGAGCCGTTAGATGATTTAAGTTCATGGGCAAATTTTAATATGATGTCAAAAGAAGAGGAAGAGGCTTTTCTGTCTAAGTGGCATCTATATAGATTTATTGATAAATATGAGGGGAAAATAGATCGTGAATTTAGGTTTAACTTCCATGACGAAATTACTTGTTTAACATCAATATTTATTGATGTGTTGTATACTACATCAGAGGAGTTTAGTAATATTTTAGGTAAACTGGATGAATATCGGTATAAATGGTTTGGAAAATTAAAGGATAGTTTTTATGGAGCTAAATCGTGGAATAAAGTTGAATTTACCGATATTTTTAGCAAATTCATGCTTGAATGTTGGGAATTGTGGGATGTAAATTTTGCCAGCTACTTTTTGTTGAAAGTTATGTCTGAAGTTGCAGAAAAAATATTCCGTAAGATTGCTGGTAGAGAACCAGCTGTTTCTATTGCTGATTATCTTAAGTACGAAGGTACTGAAAAGTATATGGATCGATTCTATTTTATACCTAATCAAAGCGATATTGTGAAAATGTACATTTAGTGGATAATATAGTGGCTATATTCTGGCATATTATAAACATAATCTCCGTAAGGGAATGATAAAAAACCCTAGAAAAATTCTTTGATTTATCAAAGGATTTTCCTGGGGTTATTTAATTATTGGCTAATTGCAAGGATTACGAAGGAGGCCACCACACCCCAATCCACTACTGGTGCCTTGATTGAAGTGAGCCGCTTCCGGTGTCAGACCTCCCATACGTGCCGTCAGCCACACTCCAGCGTCTGAAACACCGACTCGAGGAGGTGCCCCGGACGGCAGAGTATACCCCCAGCAGCATTGGCCCAGGTCTTTCCCTGTCATGCCTACATCACGGATTCCGGCTATGCCATGAAAAGCCCTGATAGTATCTGAAGAAAGCTGGGAGTATACCCAGCCGCCGGAATGTGGGCCAGTGCCTACTACTGGGCTAGTTCGGCGGTCCCTGTCTTTCCGTTTCCTTCCGCTTTGCTCCAGTCCACTTCATTCCAGCCCCCGCCTATGGTGGCCTTCCGCCCGGGGCGGAAGCCATTTAAAGCGGAAATCACCAGAGCATGGCCACGCAATAAAGTACGGCTTCCCTGGGCCCCCACGAGGCCCCGAAGCCGGGAACGAACCAAGACCTCACAATACATGACTTTATAGTATAAGGTTTTTACTTCCTGCTGTTCGCCTACATTCTTCTGTACATTCCAGTATTTGTTGCCACAATATAAGGGCTTTTCTGCTGTACATTTTGGCACATAATACCAGTATTAGCGTAGGCGTAATTTAACCACCTACGGGTCGGTCAGCATAGCCATTTCAGAGTCAGTATAAAATGACCAATACAACAGTCAGCTTTGTTGAGATTCGTCGTCTACAGATGAAAAAGGTGCTGCGACAAATGTCACAGCACCTTAAGCAATCTATTTGTAAACAAATAGTGAACGC
>NZ_JAZTZI010000038.1:0-26287 GCF_045637405.1 Anaerovibrio sp. | reverse complement strand
ACAGTCTGAGACCTCCATTGCTAATATGGAGGTCTTTTTACATTACATAAGCTGCTTTCTATATATCATGCGATATTTTTTACAATCCAGGCCAGTAAATGCTCTTCCACCCTACAGCCAATATGCTGTGCGATTTTTTTTGTATCATCATGGGCATTGGCCGGAGCTACACCAATATCTGCGGCAACCAACATTTCATTATCGTTGAGATAATCACCACAAGCGATGATCTCTACCCCCGGCAGCTGTTCTCTGATAAAGGAAAGCATAGAGCCCTTGGAAACATCCTTGGCTACAAACTCGTAGTAATTATCCTCAGAGTAAAAGCCGTTGGCCAGCTCAGCCACTCCCATTTTTTCCGCCAAAGCCACATATTTTTCCAAATGCTCATGCTTATCACAAGCAAAAAATTTCAGCCATGGTGTCTTTACAGTATCCGTAAGCTTTGACAAATCAGTATGGCCATAGCTGTAAAACTCATTAGGCAACCGCGGGTCATCATTGGCCTCCGGTGTAATAATGTGACAGTTTTCGGCAGTATAAACCTCCAAGCAGGCCTCAGGAAATTCCTTTATGGCCTGCCGGGCAAACTGTGGCCACAGCTTCTTGCCATCACTGTCCGTCAATGGCAGGGTTTTTACCACCTTTTTCTGTTTCCAATCATAAAGCATAGCACCATTAAAGAACACCGAAGGAGCATTGATAGACAGCCCCTTCACATAACCGGCAGCCGCTTCCGGTGTACGTCCAGTGGCGATGGCAAAGTGACCACCACCTTTAACAAATTCTCCAATAGCAGCCTTATTTTCTGGTGAAATCACTCCACCACGGGGAATTAAGGTACCATCCAAATCGGAAATAATCATTTTTCCTGTATATTTTCCCATAATCACAACTCCTTACAGCTTAATGCCCACCGTTATTTCCTGCATAAACGCCTTAGGCGTTGTATGAAGGTACTTCTTAAAGGCCTGGGTGAAATTTTTGTAGTCGCCAAAGCCCGTCTGCTCTGCCACCTCATAGACTTTCCAGGTACCAGCCTGGAGCATTTCTATAGCCTGTTGTAGCCGATATTGAGTTAAAAGACCACCAAAGGTCAGCCCCGTTTCTTCCTTCAGCTTCCGCGAAAGATAGCTAAAGGATACACCCAGCTCTTCTGCTATAGTCTCACCACTCAGGCGCCCCTGAAAACCCTCTTCAATCCGTTTCAAAACCTTTTGAACATAAGGGTTACCAGTATGATATGCCGCCCGCAGGCCCTCATCCCAGGATAATCCCTCACTTTTCTGAATTTCCCGATGTCCATCAATTTTAGCCAACGCATTATTTAAGTCCTCCTCATTAACGGGTTTAAGGAGATAGTCTGTAACATCCAGCTGTAATGCCCGCTGGGCGTAGGAAAAATCAGCATAACTGGTGAGATAAATTATTTTGGCAGGATTGGCTGCAGCCTTTAACGCTTCTGTCATGGCAATGCCATCCATCACCGGCATTTTTATATCCGTTAGTATCACATCCGGTTTAGTAGCCTTTATAACCTCCAGGGCCTCTTTGCCATTAGCTGCCTCGCCCACCACCTTGGCTCCCATTTTCAGCCAGTCAATGGTACACACCAGTCCACGACGTATTATTTCTTCATCTTCCACAATAACCAGTTTAAGCATTTTTCTGCTCCTTTTTCGTCATTGGCAGACTAAGATGGATTTCCGTACCACCATCCTGTGGACAGCTAACCTCTAAACCATAATCCATACCATAAATCAGCTGCAAACGACGCTGTACATTAAACAGTCCCCAATGTCCTGTATCATTTTCACTGCTGGCCAAAAGATTTCGTAGCTTGGTTAGCTTCTCCTCATCCATGCCCTGACCAGCATCCTTCACTAATACATGTAACTGCCCGTCTGAAATCTTTACCTGAAAGTTAATCCTTAATTTACCACATTCATCCTCACCATATTTAATGGCATTTTCCAATAATGGCTGAAAGAGCAGCTTTGGAATAGCGGCTGAACGGGCTGCCTGTTCAATATTGGCATTAAACTCCAACCGACTGCCAAAGCGATACTGTTGGATTTTTATATAGCTTTCCAAATACTTTATATCCTCCTGAAGCTCCACCTGCTGTCCGCTACTGGTTATACTGTACCGCAGCAAAGTTGACAGGGCCATAATCATCTCTGTAGCCGCCCCGGGATCCAAGCGCACCATGAACTTAATATTTTCCAAGGTGTTAAAAAGAAAATGCGGATTAAACTGTGATTCCAATTCACGCAGTTCTGCAATGACAGTTAAATCATCTATGGCCTGACTGGTCATCTTGGTTTCCTGGGCAATGCTGCGCAAAATCAAAGGCACCATGAACAGTACAGCCAATAAAATTGCCCCCGCTCCTATAGCATAACGCATCAGCAGGTCTGAAACCTTCGATACAGACTGGAGCCGATAGCTCTCACCGCCAAAATCTATATCCTGCTGGGAGACATAGTAAATGCCCTTGTTAGTAGACACAAGGCCATTTCGCTTTTTGGCAAAATCCCCTTGAATCTTACGATGGTCTACTACCTCATCAGCTGCTTTTACCAACCGGGCATTGTCCAGCTTATCTGATAAAATTATGCCTGACCTGCCATCACCCACCAGCTGCTGCAAATACTCAGCCTGCAAAATATAAACCAAAAAGCCTGCCACCTGCCCATTGATACAAACTGCCTGACCACACACTAAATCCTGTCCATCGGATTGCAGCAAGAATTCATGCTTTGGCACTCCAGGATGATCGGCAAGTCGTGACCATATCCCCCAGTCACGTTCCACGGGAAGGAAATTAGATGGCAGCTTATCCTTGCTGCCCAGAATAATCCACCCCTTGGTATCCAACAAGTAAAACTCTACCCCACGATAGCTGGTATCAGAATAGAGTCTGGCAAAAGCCTCTGACCGTAACCCCTTATCGCTTTCCCAAAGAGACAGATCCGGCACAGTCCCCAAAAATTCAGCTTCCACCTTAGAACGGTGCAAAAATTCCTGACTGATATTGGACAGAACATCTGCCGCCAGCTCCCGAGCCTCATGATTCACCCGTATAACTGCGTACCGCCAGCTATCCAGCATTAACAGCGACCCCAGAAATACCATTATCAAAACCGGTACCAAAGCATACCAGGCCAAAGTCCGCTGCAGACGGGATTCAAAATAACGGTGCATGAAGGGCCGCTCCTTTCGTCAAAACTTACTACTATATTATAACGCCATTGTTCCAATTTATAAATACAAGACAATAGCGTGAAAAACCAATTGTCGGAAGAAAACATCCTTTGGTTTCCCACGCTATGTAAAGAGTCTAATTACTGCACGCTGGTGAAGATATCTCTGAACTTATCCAGCCATGCTTTCTTGTTCTTGTTTACTACTTCCTCGTCATCAGTGATTGACTTAATCTCAGCTTTTGGCAGCAGACCTACAGGTGCATCTACGTCATCGCGAACACTACGGCGATGCAGCTTCTGAGTAATCAGGGTCTGAGCCTTCTTGCTGGTAATGAAATCGATGAACTTCTTAGCATTTTCCATGTGCTTAGCATTCTTGATGATATAGATACCATCTGGCTTGGAAATAACGCCTTCCTTCATGTAAACCAGCTTTACTGGTGCGCCATCAGCAACGTATTTTGCGCCACCTTCTTCAAAGGTAAGACCTACAGCATATTCACCATCAGCTACGCCTTTGTATACAGCAGAGGAACCGGACAGCAGCTTGCCATCGAGATTCTTGGACAACTTGGTCACATAATCCCAACCATTGTCAGGGTTGCCATTGCCCATAGCATAGAGCATGTTGATCAGATGCTCATAGGAAGAAGAAGATTTAGATGGATCAGCAAAAGCGATTCTGCCCTTGAGAGCTGGATTCAGCAAATCCTCATAGCCTTCTACCTTTACATCGCCAATCAGGTTAGTGTTAATCATGATAACACTTGGAATATCGGTGAAACGGGTAATGGAGCCTTCCACATTCTTGAAATCCTTCTGAATATGGTCTTCATTAACGGAACGATATTCCTCAAAGAGAGCAGCCTTAGGCTTTACAGTGGAAAGAGAACCGCCCCAGAAGATATCGGCCAATGGATTTGCTTTTTCCGATTCCACACGTTTCAAAAGCTCACCAGTACCAGCGGCAACTACCTCAACCTTTACACCGCTTTCCTTCTCAAACTCTTCCACCAATGGGTTGATAAAGGCCAGCGGATGTGGGCAGTAAATAACGACTTTGTTTTCGTCACTACCAGCGGCTTTATCCGCTTCCTTTTTGTCACCACCGCCGCAACCGGCAAAGCAGGTGATGAGCATCGCCGCACCAATCAGCACGGCAATCAGTTTTTTCAGCTTCATAATGAAACCTCCCTTAAAAAAAGTTATAGCGCTATAACGCCATTGTTCATGTTTTGCATCGCAAAACCTCCCAGTAGCGTTTCGACGGGTTCATCCCGTCATAACGTAACATCCCGGCGGCCGGATACCTTGAAGAAGATAACCATGGCCGTGATGGTCGTTATCGTAAGGATAGTAGACAGAGCCGCTGCTGTACCATAGCTGGCACGAATAACCTCGGTATAAATGGCAACCGACATGGTTTTAGTGGCTCCGGTAAAGAGGATAACCGAAGAACTCAATTCGTTAATAGCCGTAATCCAGGAAATAATCGCTCCACTCATTACACCTGGCAACATCATAACTGCCGTTACCTTGAAGAAGGTTTTTAGCGGTGAAGCCCCCAAGCTTATGGATGCCTCCTCCAGACTCGGGCTCAGCTGATAAAGAATTGCCGAACTGGAACGAAGGGTATATGGCAAACGACGGATAACCAATGAAATGATGATAATAAGCGCCGTGCCTGACAGAAGCATAGGGTCATCATTAAAGGCCAGAAGTAAAGTAATACCCAGTACAGAGCCTGGAATGATATAAGGGAACATGGTCAGGGTATCGATGATATCAGTCAACCAGCTCTTTTTGCGGGTTGTCAGATAAGCCACCGTCATGCCCAGGAACACAATCACAGCCATAGCTGCGGTACTAAAAATGTAGGTGTTGCTGATAGCCGTTCCCAGTGAACCGAAAATCGTACGATAGCTGTCCAATGAATAACCATCCACAAAAATAGCACCGTTAGTTTTGAGGAACGATGTGTAGATAACTACCAGCTGAGGAATCATGGATAATGCCACCAGCAGATAGATACACAGATGCATAACCACATTCTTGATGCCCTTCATTTCTCCCACAGGCAAAGGCCGCAGGGAGCTCATGGTGAAGGATTTCTTATTTACTACATATTTCTGCAGCATAAAGATGGTGGATGTAATCAATACCATAATAGCAGCCATAGCCGCTGCAAAGTTAGCCTGATCACCAACCTCGTTGATAAACTCCGAATAAATCATAACCGGCATAACATTGAAGCCTTCACCAATCAGCATTGGTGTACCAAAGTCTGCCATAGCATTCATAAATACCATCAAGGCGCCAGCGAGAATAGTAGGCGTAATCAATGGCAGCATAATGGTAACCACTTTTTTGATGCCACTGCAGCCCAAGCTCTCTGCTGCTTCAATCAAGGCTGAGTCGATATTTTTCATAGCTCCGGCAACATAGAGATAAATGAAAGGATATAGCTTCAAGGTAAGAACCAGCAATATCCCGGCAAATCCGTAAATTGATGGGAAATCTATACCCATTCCTGCCATCCACTGGGTCAAAATACCACTGCGGCCACCAATCAAAATCCAGGAATAAGCTCCGATAAATGGTGGTGAAAGCAGAGAAATTATGATGCAGATTTCTACAATATTCTTGCCCCGGACCTTAAACAGAGTCATAAAATAGGCCAAGGCCGTACCGATAATTACCGCCAACACCGTCACACAGGTAGTGACGCTGAAGCTGTTAATCATGGATTGGTAATAATACTTCCTTTCAAAGAAGTGGGTGAAGTTCTCCATGGTGAACACCCCGGTGGTAGCATCCTGAAATGCACTGAGGAACAGGGAGAACAACGGATATATCAGAAACAGTCCGAAAATGACAATGGAAAGCAGAGTAACCCACGCCCAGAAGTCCCATTGGAATTTCTTATTCATTTTCCACCACACCTTCCATCAGGCTCTTGCTGCCATCTGCACGGAATACATTAATCTTGGCGGCATTAGGCTTCAGATACACTGTATCGCCGATTTCCAGAACCTTTTCTGCGTGTCCCAAATCCTGACTATATTCAATAGCAGGCTGGTCAGGAACCAGCATATCATCTGGGAAATCAAGTCCATAAGTAATATATTTACCCAAGAAAACCTTGGTTTTAATCTTACATTTTATGCCCTGACCTTCACCGCAGATGGAAAATTCTTCCGGACGTATGGCAATCGTAACATCATCACCAATTTTTCCTTCTTCGCCAAGGGTAGTCATAGGAAGGACAAAACCATCCGCAAAAACTACTGCTTTACCACCATTAGCTTCTTCTATACGGCCTTTAAACAGATTGGAATGACCGATAAAGGTAGCTACAAACACATTGTAAGGTCGTGTATAGATGGTATGTGGCCGGCCAGTCTGCTGAATCACACCCTTCTTCATAACTGCAATTCTATCAGAAATTGCCAGGGCTTCTTCCTGATCATGGGTTACATAAACAGTTGTAATGCCAACCTGTTTCTGTACCTCCCGGATAGCCGAGCGCATCTCCACACGCAACTTGGCATCCAGATTGGACAGAGGCTCATCCATCAGCAGCACGCTAGGATGAATAACGATGGCACGGGCAAGTGCTACACGCTGCTGCTGGCCACCGGACAATCGCTCAGGAAGTCTGTCCTGATACTCCGTAATCTGCACTACATCGAGAATCTTGTCCACTTTGGTCTTCATCTCATCCTTTGGCATATTGCGAAGCTTTAAACCATACTCCACATTTTCACGCACAGTGAGATGTGGGAAAATAGCATAGCTCTGAAATACCATACCAATATTTCTCTTGTGAGCCGGAATATCATTAATTACCTGATCATTGAAGCGAATCTGGCCCCCCTCAATACTGTTAAATCCTGCAATCATACGCAAAAGCGTGGTCTTGCCACAGCCCGAAGGGCCCAATAAGGTGAAAAACTCCCCGTTTTTAATGTTTTGGGTCAGCTGGGGTATAATTGTCAAATCCCCATAACGCTTAACCACTTTATCTGCCGTGATGGCAACACTCATTGCCCTCTCCTCCATTCGTATTATCTATTATTTGGTATCTTTATACATATTTTATCGTCGGCAATAATAGTAAACAAGCCAAAATATTATACAATTGTCAGAAAAATTGAACTTTGTATGAAAATTTAGTAAACTTTGACATTTTTTACAATAAAAAAACACGACTGAAAAGCTGTACTAAACTTCTCAGTCGCGTCTTATCTGTTAGGATAGACTAATTTAGTTATTTCATTGGCCATGTTTTGCAAGCTGACCTGTCGTTCCACGGCACCCATATTAAAGGCTGCCTTAGGCATACCATATACCACACAGGAGGCCTCATCCTGTCCTAGGGTACGGGCACCGGCCCGGCGCATTTCCAATAGCTTGGCTGCCCCATCAACACCCATCCCGGTGAGAATTACCCCCACCGCTTTATTGCCAATAACTTTGGCCACAGATTCAAAAAGCACATCTGCCGATGATAATACGCCATGAATCCGTTCACCAGCTTTGCAGTGAATACATATAGACCCCGGTGAGCCTGTGATGGACATGTGCTTATCACCAGGAGCTATATAAATTGTATTTGGCTTGGCGTATTCACCTTCCACAGCTTCCTTTACTGTCAGCTCACACTCCCTGTCCAAACGGGCAGCAAACAGCTTGGAGAAAGTAGCACTAATATGCTGTACCACCATAACAGGTGGCAGAGGTGCCTTCAGCCTTGACAGGATTTCAGACAATGCTTCCGTACCGCCAGTAGATGACCCTATAGCTATAAGGCTGCACCAGGTCGCTGTGGGAGCTGAGGTGTATGATTCTTTTTTCTCGATTTTTTTAGTTGCAAACAAGAAATCACATCCTTGGAATTAACTGCAAACAATAAGTGAATCAAACATCATTTATCTCCCATGGAACCTAACTGCATAATGGTCTCCTCTATCTTTTCTCTGTTGGTATTTTCTTTGGAGAAAATGAGATTTAAAATGCCAAGAAGCCTTTCACCATCCTGATGAATAGTATCCATATATTCACTGATATCCTCATGTCGAACAGCAGCTTCCCTGGCTGCCTTGGACTGCGCTATGATATTCAGTAATGGACCCCGGGCAACATCATTTAATTGATGTCCCATGGCCTCTACAATTTTTCGTTCTTCTTCGTAAAGATTTTCCTCTGATTGGTGCTGCTTATCCATACTCTTAAAAGCCATAACAAGCTCATCATTGGAATCCAACACCTTCAAGACCTCGCACTGACCATAATGTATCTCATCATCAGTAAAGGTCCGGTAATTAAAGCTATAGGACATTTGACGAGAAAAAATTTTTCTCAGATTTGAAATGGTAAGTATTGGTTCAAATGCTCTTTGGTCCTCCTTGAACACCACACTTCTTACAAATCGGTAGATATGGTTTTCATAATCCCCACAAGCAAACTCGTCACCAAACTTATCCCGCACAAACCTTGCCATTCGATAGCTGCGAACCTGTCCCGTAGAAAGGTTAACATAATACACCCCTTGGTAGCTGTAGCATAAAGCATCAATAATCTTATAGCTAAGCTCCATCTCTGAACGGAGCTTCACGGTATTTGGATTATTGTCCCTAGCCACGGTATACCACCCCTTCATACTACACTACCTTTAATTATACAAGACTATGAATGTAAGTACAACATATAAAATTCAAGGGGATTTTATGCTAATAATTGTAATAGTCCATTAATTAGCTATTTACAGCCAAAACCTTATCTGGGGCTATAGTCTTATTTTTCCTATCATAATGTCCAATACCAAGAAATTCATCTTGGGCATAGACCCTAAGAAGTATATTATCCTGAGAACAAGAACCATCATCAAAGCTTCTGTCATCAGAGGAAAGACCATTACAAAAAGCTTTTCTGCGTTTAGGATTAATGTCATATCGCCTGATGTGGCCAATAAACTCCTCAGGATTAAGTAACGCACCCTCTCCCAGCTCCTGAATCTCTTCTACGGATACTGCCTCAGAGAGATGGAAATTCCCTACTGCTGTCCGCACCAGAAAAGACATGGTTGAGGGGATTCCCAAGGCCTGCCCCATATCCTGACACAAGGAGCGGATGTAAGTACCCTTGGAGCAATCTACATCAAAAAGCAATGTTCTTCTTTTATCATCCTTTTCAAGAAGACGCAGACTGTGAATCTCCACCTGTCTTGACGGGATATCCACCTTAATTCCCTGACGGAGCAAGTCACATGCCCGACGGCCATTAATCTTTATAGCGGAATGAGCTGGAGGTACCTGAATAATGTTCCCGGTGAAATTCCTAAACACTCTTTCCACCTGCTGTATGTCGGGCATATCGAATTCTTCTGCCCTTTCTGTAACCTTGCCTGTATCATCGCCGCTATCTGTTTCCACACCAAAGAGCATTTCTGCTCTATATGACTTGCTTACGTTATCAAGGTATTCTATCAAACGGGCTGCTTTGCCTACTGCTATAGGCAATACCCCGGCTGCTCCGGGATCAAGAGTACCCGCATGGCCAACATGCTTTTCATGGAGCACACGGCGTACCAGTCCCACAGCATCATGCGATGTCATTCCCGGTGGTTTAAGGAAATTAATAAAGCCTTCCATTCGTTGTAACATCCTTATTCTGCCAATGATTCTTCAATCGCTTTTAAAATATCCGTCTTGGCCTGATTAAATGACTTTTCAATAGTGCAGCCAGCCGCTCTTATATGACCGCCGCCTCCAAGGGATGCTGCTATTTTTGCCACATCAGTTTTCTTGGAACGCATACTTACGCGACAAACCTCAGGCTCCACAGCCTTTAAAAGTATTGCCACATCCACGCCATCAATTACCCTTACCTGATCGATGAATCCCTCGGTGGTATCCAAAGATTCGGTCAGCTCATGGTCAAGAAACAACCCCGCTACTTTACCATCAGCATGAAGCTCTATGGTCTGCAGAGCCTTTGCCATCCCCTGCACCACATCAAAATCCTTGGTTTCAATGGCCTCAGATATTTTTTCCGGTCGTACCCCGCATTCCAGCAACTCAGCGGCTGCCCGCATGGTATGGGAGGTGGTATTGGAGTATCTGAAATAGCCGGAATCTGTGGCCAAACCTGTATAAATAGCAGTGGCAGAGTTTATATCAAACTCTACCCCCAGCTCTTTCCCCAATTCATAAATAATCTCACAAGCAGCGGCACTATTAGCATTAAGGTAGAGAAAATCCGCCTTTTCATCATTAGTACGGTGATGATCAATATTTAATCTTGGAGCCTTGCACTTTTCAATTACACTGCCAATCCTGTCCAGACTGGCATCCAGAATAACCAGATAATCAGCCTCATAGCTTTCATTCACTGGCTTTTCAATAGTATCTATACCTGGAAGAATACTGAGGAATTTAGGCAGCTCATCATCAATAAGAACTCTTACCTTTTTCCCCAGCTTCTCCAGCATAAATTTTAAACCCAGACAGGAGCCAATGGCATCACCGTCTGGATTGACATGGGCTGTCAATACCAGGCTGTTGGCTGCCATCAGTTTGTCTGCTGTTTCCTTTAAAGAAATTATCATAGAATTATCCCTGCTCCTGCTCTTTTTCAATCTGCAAGAGCAGCTTCTGAATATGATCGCTGTAATCCAATGATTTGTCCAGAACAAATTTCAGTTCAGGAGTTACCCTCAATCGGATGCGATGTCCCACCTCACGTCGGATAAAGCCCAGAGAGCTGTTTAAACCATTCCAGGTATCCTCTATCTGCTTATCGTTGCCCATTATGCTAACAAACACCTTAGCAAGGCTAAGATCTCTGGTAACCTCCACCTGGGTAACAGTAACAAAGCCAATACGGGGATCCTTCAGCTCCTGCAGAATAATCTGGGAGATCTCCTGCTTCATAAGCTCCTGAATCTTTTCAATACGAAGCTGGCTCATATAAAACTTGCCCTCCTCTATTAGTCCTTGTTCACATCATTGATGTTGGTCTCAATTTCTTCCATGGTGTAGGCCTCAATAATATCGCCTTCACGGAAGTCGCTGTAATCCTTAATAGTAATACCGCACTCATAGCCGGCAGCCACTTCCTTAACTGCATCCTTGAAACGGCGCAGATCTTCCAGCTCACCATCGAATACCTCAATGTTGTCACGGACAATGCGAATCTTGGACTTGTTGGTAATCTTACCCTCAAGCACGTAAGAACCGGCTACCTTCAAGGTCTTGTTAAATACCATTACCTGACGGATTTCTACCTGTCCCTGAATAACTTCCTTAAACTTAGGAGCCAGCATTCCGGACATAGCATCCTTTACGTCGTTAAGTGCATCGTAGATTACACGGTAGGTACGAATATCAATATCCTCGCTTTCAGCAATGCGACGGGCATTGGCATCGGGACGGACATTGAAGGCAATAATAAGGGCATTGGACGCTGAAGCCAGCATAACATCGGACTCATTAACTGCACCTACACCGGAATGGATAATATTCACCCGAACTTCATCGTTCTTGTTAAGGCTCAGCAAGGAGCTATTAAGTGCCTCAACGGAGCCCTGAACATCTGCCTTAACCAAAATGTTAAGATCCTTCAGCTGACCCTCCTGAATCTGGTTAAACAGATCATCAAGAGACACCTTTCTTTTACTAATAAGCTCAGTACGATGCTTTTCAATACGCTTCTCAGCAATGGTACGGCAGAGCTTCTCTTCCAGAACTGCCAGCTCATCACCAGCGGATGGAACATCATTAAAACCAAGCACCTCAACCGGAACGGAAGGACCAGCCTTCTTCACATTCTCACCACGGTCATTCACCATGGCACGAACCTTACCATAGCAGGTACCGGCAATAATGGAATCACCAATATGGAGAGTACCATTCTGAACCAATACAGTTGCTACAGGGCCACGGCCCTTGTCCAGCTGTGCCTCGATGATAATACCACGGGCATCACGCTTAGGGTTGGCCTTCAGCTCCTGAACCTCAGCCACCAAAAGAATCATCTCCAGCAGCTCATCAATGTTCATACGCTTCTTGGCAGAAACCTCAACCATAATGGTATCTCCGCCGTAATCCTCGGAAACCAGGCCATGCTCCATGAGCTCGTTCTTAACCCGCATCGGATCAGCACCTGGCTTATCAATCTTGTTGATAGCAACGATAATTGGCACCTCAGCGGACTTGGCATGATTAATTGCCTCGATAGTCTGAGGCATAACACCATCGTCAGCTGCAACTACCAGAATAGCAATATCAGTAACCTGGGCACCACGGGCACGCATTGCAGTAAATGCCTCATGGCCCGGAGTATCCAGGAATACAATCTTCTTGCCCTGACACATAACCTGGTATGCACCGATATGCTGGGTAATACCACCAGCCTCTGTAGAAGTAACTGCAGAGCTGCGGATACAATCCAACAGTGAGGTCTTACCATGGTCTACATGACCCATTACAGTAACAACTGGTGGACGGATAACCAGAGACTTAGGATCGTCCTCGATCTCCGGAATCTCAGTAAGATCAACCTCCGGTGGAAGCTCCTCAACATTTACGCCGAACTCGGCAGCCACCAAGGAAGCAGTATCAAAGTCAATATCCTGGTTAATGGTAGCCATAACGCCCATCAACATCAGCTTCTTGATGATATCAGCGGCAGTACAGCTAATCTTGCTGGCGAGATCCTTTACAACAATGGTCTCTCCTACCTTGATATTCTTAGGACGGGCAATCTCCATCTTTGGAGCCGGCTGCTGATTCTTGTTGTTGCGGTTGTTCTTGTTGCCGCGGAAATTCTTGCCGTTGCGATTATTGTTATTGTTAAAGCCGCCGCCATTCTTAAAGTTGTTATTTCTGTTGTTCTTGTTGCGATCCTTACCATTGCGGATATGATCATTATGCTCCATACGGTCATTACGCTCCATACGATTATTTCTTTCATTTCTGTTGCGGTCATTACGGTCATTGCGATCATTATGGCCGCCTTCGTTCATTACAGGCATCTGCTTGCTCATATGTCCACCAGACTTCCTGCCCTGCTGTGAACGGTTATCATAACCGCCCTCATTACGATTACGCTCAAAGGCACTCTGTCCACCGCTATTCTTGCGTTCACCATTGTTACGGTTGCGGTCAAAATTACGGTTGTTGTGACTGCCGTTATTATTTACTGGACGTGGTGCACTGAAACCGCCGTTTTTCTTGGCTGGAGCCTCGCCATGCTTGGAGTCATGAGGCTTTTTCTGCTCTGGCTTATGCTCAGCTCTCTGATCCGGCCTATGTTCATGCTTCTGCTCAGGAGCCTTGGCCTTTTCAGGCTGCTGCGGCTTCTTTGGTGCTTCAGCCTTTTTAGGTGCTTCAGCCTTTTTAGGTACCTCAGTTTTTTTCGGTGCAGAGGAACCCTTTAATGCGTCAAGCACCAGCTTCTTCTCACTGTCACTGATGGAACTGGAATGCTTTTTCCCGGAAATGTTATTTCGCTCTAATATTTCAATAATCTTCTTGTTCTCTGTATTTATTTCTTTTGCAAATTCATGTATTCTCATCAATCCACCCCCGAATGACTATCTGTCTTCAAAGAGTTTGGATAAAGCATCTGCAAAGCCCTTATCCATTATGGCAGCCACCGCCCGGAAATCCTTCCCTATACAGTGGCCAAGTTCTTCTCTGTCAAATAGATAATATACGTTTATTTCTGCATCATCCGCCATACGCTGATAATTTTTCTTTGTTTCCTCAGAGGCATCCTCAGCCACAATCATCAGCAAGGCTTTTCGTCCTTGTACTGCCTTCGTTACGGCAAAATCACCGGAAACCACCTTATTGGCCCGCTGTGCCATACTAAGCAAATTCAATATTTTCGTCTTATTCATAATTTATTTAAAAAGCTGTTCTCTCAGCTCATCAAAAATATTTTTATCTACCGTACACTTAAATGAACGGTCAAAGCGATGTTCCTTAATGGCCTTGTCAAAGCATTCTTTATTATTGCAGATATATGCTCCCCGGCCTGCCTTCTTTCCGGTAAGGTCCACGGAAAAATCCCCCTCCGGGCTGCGTACAATTCGTACCAGCTCCTTCTTGGGACGCTGCTCCTGACAGCCTATGCAAAGTCTGGTTGGAATTTTCTTTACTGTTGCCATATCTGTCACCCTTACTTCTCTTACTCTTCTTCAGAATCGAACTCATCATCTGCGAAAACATCAAGGTTAAGCTCCTCAGTGTCTTCCTCATCATCAAAGCCAAACTCCTCAGCCTGGGATTCACTCTTAATGTCGATTTTCCAGCCAGTAAGCTTAGCAGCAAGGCGGGCATTTTGGCCTTCCTTGCCGATAGCAAGGGAAAGCTGATAATCAGGAACGATTACACGGGAAAGCTTTTCCTCCTCGTTGATAGCTACAGATACAACCTTTGCTGGACTAAGTGCATTGGCTATCAGTTGTACTGGATCTTCACTCCACTTAACGATATCGATTTTTTCATTTCTCAGTTCTTCAACGATGGACTGAACGCGGGTTCCGCGAGGTCCTACACAGGAGCCTACAGCATCGATATTTTCGTCTGCTGCATAAACGGCAATCTTGGAACGCATACCAGGCTCACGGGCAACGGATTTAATCTCCACATCACCGCTCTGAATCTCAGGAACCTCCAGCTCAAAGAGGCGCTTCAAAAGGCCTGGATGAGTACGTGATACCAAAACCTGCGGTCCCTTATTGGTATTCTTAACCTCGATAATAAGAGCCTTAATACGGTCGTTAGGAGCGTAGACCTCATGAGGAATCTGCTCGCTGGCTCCGAGAATTGCCTCAGTTTTACCAAGGTCAATATATACATTCTTGTTCTCTACACGCTGTACCACACCTGTAATAATATCGTTGGCACGGTTTACATATTCACTGAAGATAATACCTCTCTCAGCCTCGCGAATAGCCTGTACAACTACCTGCTTTGCATTCTGTGCCGCAATACGTCCGAAGTTTGCAGGAGTAACCTCCTCCTCCAGAGTATCACCTACAGCATAATCTGCGGATTTCTGCTGAGCCATTCCCAGAGAAATCTGAGTAACAGGATTTTCAACCTCATCCACTACTTCTTTAATTGCATATACATGATATTCGCCAGTCTGACGATCAAGACTTACACGGCAGTTAGCCTCGTTATTGTAGTTCTTCTTGTAGGCAGAAGCCAATGCCTTGTCAATTGCATCAAACAGGATTTCCGGCGCAATGCCCTTTTCCTTTCCTAAAACCTCAACTGCCTCCATAAAGCCTGTATCAGCCACTGCTGCAGACTTGCTCTTCTTCAATTTGGTAGCCACTAAAAAACCTCCTAAAAATCTATATGTAAACGAACCTGAGCAACATTGTCCATTGGAATTACCTGCTCGTCGATGGTCACATTATCTCCATCATAGCCGTTCAATACACCTACTAATACCTTGTTGCCGTCCACTGCGACATACAGGCTAACATCAACCTTCTTGCCCTGTTCCCGTCTGAAATCCTTTTCCTTCTTCAGCTCACGGTCAAGGCCCGGAGAAGAAACCTCCAGCATATATGCACCCTTGATAACATCCTTTTCATCGAGGATATCACCAAGACGGCCACTTAACTCCTGGCAATCATCTAATTCAATGCCGCCTTCTTTATCAATAAACACTCTCAGATACCAGTCTTTTTCACGGACGTATTCAACCGCCACGAGCTCAATATTGGTACCCTCAAGAAGCTCTTCAACAATTTTTTCCACTGTGTCTTCTATAAGTTTGCTCATACACGTTCCCCCTTTTCATATTCATTTTTAATCTTAAACATAAGACAAAAGAGCGGGTTTGCACCCACTCTTTAATAATCAACTCACTATTTAAAGATATTTTAGCACAGCCTAAGCCTTTTGTAAACACATTCTACAGTATTTTTTGCTTTATTGCAAACCATTCTGTAAGCTTATGCTTAATTGCCAAAATCGGCGAACGGAACATCATCTTTGGTCCACTGTACCGCATTATCATCCTTATGCGTTCCCGACGATTAGGAGCATAGCAATGGGTGTTACAGGCACTGCAAAAGGTCTTTTCACCCATTCTGGGACAAACTGCCACCCTTTTTTTCACATAGTCAAGAAGATCCTGACATTCATGACAAAGATGAACACCATCCGTTTTGTGGATATCACGACAAAAAATACTAATCATTTCAGTCACAGTTGCCAGTTCTTGCTCTCTTTTATGCTGTACCTTGTCCATAACTGCACCTCCCATGACTGAACTTTAAAACCTGTCGTACCTTATTGTACCCTAATTACAACAAGTTGTTTAGACATGGAAGGGAATTCTAACTGAAGTTTAATTTTTTAATCCGTTCTTAATTTTAAATATCCTTATTTCCCAGCACCCAATATTTCCCGATCGTAATCCTTGTCATCAAAGATTCGTGGGCGCAGCTTATTAAAGCTGCGTGAAATGATACTCTTTGACGGATCAAAATCAGCGGTATGGATATCGGCTATATCCAACACAGTATGAATCATGTCATCCGTCATATATGGATTCGCAATAGCCTCTTGAATGAGAGCCCATTTCTCAGGGTGATTCTGCTTAAACTTTTCGGAAGCCCACATAATAAGCGGCACTTCTATCATATGACGGCTTGGATTTTCTTCAATATGACCGTTGACACCACCCTCATCATATACAGCCTCACCATGGTCAGGAAGATATATTACGATGGTATCGGAATTGGTCTCACGGAATTTATCAATAATACCGCTGACAATATAATCGTTATAGAACAGGGCATTGTCGTACTGGGCGATAACCTGCTTTTGATCATCATTATAGCCCGGTAATGTTATGCTGCTCTCATTGAATTTGGCAAATTCAAAAGGATAACGATTATAATAGGCCAAATGAGCGCCCATTAAATGTACCACAAAGAAATTCTTGTTGCTGTCGCCTATACCGGCGATGGCATTATCCACCAGCGGGAACAGCTCACCATCCACCCGGCCCTCGTCCTCCTTGGAGTCACGAATCTGGGTATAGTGACTGACATTACTGTGGGCCGCATAAATCTGGGCCACATTACCCCAAATGCCGGAGCTTTCCTGATTGGATAACCAATGAGTCTTATAGCCCGCCGCATTCATTATATCAATAAGATTGTTATACTCATACCATGGTTTATCCGATTCATGATCGCAGAAGGTAAAAATCTTACTTAGTGAAGCCACTGTGGTTGAATGGGCACTAACCACATCCTTAAAGAAAACGATTTCCCCTTTTTTGAACAGTTCATCCAGATTAGGGGTATTTTCCATCTGATAACCGTAAAGGTGCATGTGGTTACGATTGGTAGACTCACCTAAAATAAACACGATATTGGTAATATGTCCTTCATTTTTGGTAAGATGTATATCCACATCCAGCTTGGCCTGCAGCTCCTGATAAGCCACATGGTTCTTCCATGCCGTGCTGGTAGCTCCCATAAGCCGGGTCAGCGGCGTAAGGTTATCTCCACCGAACATCATGCCAGGATAAGCAAAGCACATATAAATGGCATAAGAGGAGGATAAAGCCAAAACAATCCCGGCAATCACCTTCTGGGACACGGCATCTGCCTCCAGCTTGTGCCATGGCTTATATTTCACCAGGCAATACATTACAGTGATTATGACAACAGCCAAAAGACCGCCTTCAACTCCCACAAAGGTATTAATGAACTCGGCAGATTCCTCAGGATTAGTCTCAAAAAGAGAATTGATTGTACCTACGCCTGTCAGGGCACCATACTGATAAAGCACAAAGGCCTCGATGACAAAAGCGGCAAAAAGCAATGCCACTAAAATATAGCGTATTATTTTACTGGCCTTGGGAACAAACAGCCATTTCGTAATAAAAGTGGCAATAAGTGCTACCAACAGTCCTGTAAAAGCCATGGACATAACCAGATCTGTCTTGCCCATCATGCCCCACTTAATAACCTGTGTAGAACAGCTTAAAAGCCAGAAAAGCATAAACCAGCCAAAATCCTCACGAACAAGGTCTGCTGTTTTTTGCAGAAAATCAGCTGCTTTATTTGAAAAAGAGTTTTTTTCCACCTGTCGCTCCTCCTCGTTACAATTGATCCATCATACGATGAGTCTGGGGAATAATACGCACATCCTTAAGGCTTTCCAAAGCCTGCTGCTGAAGCTCCAGCATCTGCTCCGGCAGTGCTGCCTCCACTCCATTAAGCGGTGTAACCGGCTGCAGGATAAGTAAAATATCAGGATCTACCCCAGCCACAAGGTCAATCGCCTTCTGATAATCATCCATGTTAATGTCACCAGATACCACCAGCTTTACATAAACATCCTTTTCCCTGGCAATTTCCAAAAAACGTCTATGAGCTTCCCAGTGGTCCTCACCAATGGCCTGAGGCATCTTAATATCCATACTGATAATATCCACCATATCAATAATCCGGGCCAATTTTTCAGGCAAAGTACCGTTGGTTTCCAGCATTACCTTGGTATTAACCATAGGCAAAAGCTCCTGAAGAAAAGCTGTATGAAGCAACGGCTCACCACCTGTGAAGCTAATTGCCTGATGCGGCAGCTCCATCACAAAGCGATTAATATATGCCGCCACCTCGGTGGGTTCCAACGGATTTATGGCATCATGGAATTTACGGGAACCCGGGAAGGTCTCCACTTCACACAGTGGATGGGTGCCCGCCTGATTTTCTGTGTCACAGTATTTACATTTTAAATTACAACCCTCAAAACGTACAAAGAGCTGACGGCAACCCACATAGCGCCCTTCACCCTGTACAGAGGAAAAAATTTCAATTAGATTAGCATTCATAACCCTATTTACCTTAATTTCCTTACTCCAAAGAGTATATCACAGAAGATTTAGGAGATTCCCAAACCTGAATGTGTTTCAGCTTTACGTTGTCGTCAAAGAACTCCGCCTTGGCCATTTCCTCGTAAATGTACTGGGCAAGATGTTCAGCAGTTGGATTATGACCCTCCGCAAAGGCCGGCAGCTCGTTTAAATACTGATGATCCAAAGTCTCCAGCAGATCACGGAGTCTGCCCTTAACCACCTTAAAATCCACAAGCATACCTAAATTATCCAGTTTTTTGCCAATAACAGCTGCCTCTACGGTCCAGCTATGGCCATGGAGTCTGTCACATTTTCCATTGTAGCCTGCAACTCTGTGAGCTGCTTCAAACTCAGCACTTACATGAATTTCAAACATCTTTTTTATCCTCCATCTAAATGGGAAACCCCTTCATTGCCAAACGCATCTGAAGGGGTGAATTTCATCATTTACGACCATCAATAAACTGGTCGTAGCTTACAGCCTGGGTATGCTTGGTATGTGCCCATTCATGCTCATTGCGGTGAATGAAGCCCAAGAATACGATTGGCAACCAGGAATAAATAAACACCTGATAAAGAGGTATATACAGCCATGCCTTCCACTTTGCCCTCATCTTAATGAGGATAATCATCGGCAGCAAATACTGGATAATTGTAATGGCTGTCATAAGATGGTTTGGCATAAAGGAATAAATACTGGTGTAAATCTGCTCACCATAAAATACCTGAATATAGCCCATGAGAATAAAGAAGGCGGTAAACATCAGGAAATACGGCTGAATCAGATACAGACAGCCATCCAGAATAGGAATGCTGCGCTGTTTAATGCCCTCCTTCAACAGCTTAGGAATAAAACGATGCGCCACATCAAACTGACCCTGGGCCCAACGCTTTCTCTGATACCAAGACTGCATAAAGGTAAGAGGCTTTTCATCATAAATAATGGCATCCACGGCCCAGGTGGTCTTAATGCCTTCCACCAATGACTTCATGGTAAATTCCATATCCTCTACCAGACAGTTGGCACGCCAGCCATGACGCTTCAAAACCTCGGTGGTAATACACATACCAGTACCACCCAACACAGCAGACAGGCCCAAATTGGTCTTTGCCTGATGAATGAGGTAATCAATAACCCAGAAGGAAAGGGCAAAAGTGGCGGAAACCCAGGAATCGTAAGGGTTCTTGGCATCCAAAAAGCCCTGAATAATCTTGGCTCCCTTCATGAGGTGATGATTCATTTCTATTAGGAACCGTGGATGAACCAGATTATCTGCATCAAAGATACAAACGGCATCATAAGGCTTCTCCATGTCCTTTTCCATATCAAAGAGCTTGGCAAACATCCAGTCAAGAGCATAACCCTTGGTCTTTCTTTCCGGATCAAAGCGCTCACAGACAATAGCCCCGGCCTCACGGGAAACCTTGGCAGTATCATCTGTACAGTTATCTGCAATTACATAAATATCATATAGCTCTTTAGGATAATCCAGCTCCTGAAGATTCTTTACAAGATGACCAACTACTGCCTGCTCATTATGGGCTGCAATCAAACAGGCAAACTTCTTCTCCGGGGTTGTAATTTTCTTCTCTCTAAAAACCACCAGACCAAAAAAACCGATAATAAAGAAATAAATAGTGAAACAAAACAGAAAAATCTGTAGTGGAATCATTATTATATCAAGTGGATAAAACATTAACTACTTTCTCCTTTTTGACAACAGCTATATTCCACTTACTTGCTGCCGGAAATAAGATTAATACTGTGATTTACAATACCAAAAATCGCATAGGACGCAAAAATGCCAAAGAGGACAGCATAACCAATCCCATCAATGCCCATCCACAGAATAGAGGCAAACACAGCTGCCGCAATCACCTTGGCAACGAGATTCATCTTCTCGCCGTCACCCTTAAAATCAGGATAATGCACAGTGCTGACCATAAGATACGCCACCACCATGACAATAACAGGATATGCGTAGGATATTTCATCCAAATTGTAGCCTACAGCATTAATAAGCAGTGTGGATGTAGCAATAAGACAGCCACCTGCCGGAATAGCCAGGCCCATGAAATATCCATGAACCACAGTGGTATTGACATTAAAACGTGCCAAACGCCACATACCACAAAGAGCAAAGAAAATTGCTGCAATGCAACCAAAAATACCGAAATCTGCCAGCTGAAGCTTGTATGCAAGCATAGCAGGAGCCGCACCAAAGGAAACCAGATCACACAAGGAATCCATTTCCTTACCCATTTCAGAGCTAACTCCAAGGGCACGGGCAGTTCTGCCGTCCAGTCCATCAGCCACCAACGCCAGCAAAATGCAAACAGCACCGAAGGTCAAATTACCATTGAACGTACACAAAATGGAAATCATTCCAAAAACAAGATTAGCTGAAGTAAACGCATTAGGAATTACAGATTTGCTCATTAGTCCTTAATCCTCCCCACAATGGTCTCTCCTCCATGAACCTTGTCACCCTTCTTCATAAGAACCTCTACGTTCTTAGGTACCACGATCTCAGTACATGAAGCAAATTTAATAAGACCGTATACATCGCCCTTCTCCATTTTATCGTCCAGGGTAACCCAGGAAACAATACGTCGGGCCAAAATGCCTGCAATCTGAGTTACAGTCACCTTTAATCTATCATTTTCAATGCCAATCATGTGGCGCTCATTCTCAAAGCCTACCTCATCCTTGTAAGCCGGCTTAAATCGACCGCAAACATATTTCTGGGTTTTGATTTCACCAGCAATAGGACTGCGGTTCACATGAACGCTGAAAATTGACAAGAAGATAATTACCTTTGTTCCAGGACCTTTCAAAAAGTCGTCGTACTCAACCTCCACCACATCCTGAACGGTTCCATCTGCTGGTGAAACTATGAGGTCCTCGTCTGCTGGGATAACACGGTCCGGATTTCTGAAAAAATATGTAAAGTATACTGCCAAAATTCCCGGTACCACTGCGCCTAATGGGCCCAGCAAAAGTCCAAGGAAGGCAGCAACGGCCAAGGCTCCGAAAATGAAAACGTATCCTTCTCTTACAATATGGAATTTACCCAAAATTTGCACCTCCTGATACGGCTTTTAAACTGGAGATATTATATCGCGATTATTCCAATTTTGCCATAGCAAAATATACCTTTTTCACGTTGCGACCCGATTCAAACCTCAACTGGGTCATAATACCAGCCCAAAGCCTTTGTCCATATATTATTTTTTGCTTCCCATAACTTTAAATACAAACTTTGGAAGTGCCATAAGGCGACCGATACGGCTAGGCTGCTTCAGACCGCGGAAAAGCCACTCCAGCTTCGCCTTCTGCATCCACAAAGGTGCCCGCTGCATAACACCGGCCATAACATCAAAGGAACCGCCAACGCCGATGGAAACCGGAACCTCCAGCTCCTCAAGATGAGCATACAGCCATTTCTCCTGCTTTGGAACCCCCAGGGCCACAAACAAAATATCCGGCTTGGCTGCCTTTATATCAGCAATAATCTGTGGCTCGTCATCGGCTGTAAAGAAACCATTACGGGTTCCTACTATACTAATACCAGGATACCACTCCTCAGCCTTTTTCTTGGCCATATCCGCCACCCCTGGGGCAGAGCCAAAGAAGTAAATCCGCTGATTCTTCTTTGGAGCCAGCTTCATCAGCTCCTGGGACAAGTCATATCCAGCCACACGCTCAGGCATTGGATGGCCAAGATAGCCTGCAGCCCATACGGTTCCTGCGCCATCCGGCACCACCAGATCAGCCGCATTTAATATTGTCATCAGCTCCTCATCATAGGTAGCCCGCATTATCATTTCAGCATTTGCAGTGGCAATAAGGGTACTCTCCCCCTTTTCAATGAAGCCCTGAACAGTTTCAACTGCCTGCCCCATAGTAGGGGAATCCACCTTTACACCTAGTATGTCAACTTTATCAAAAGACATGATTGCCTCCTAAATTCAAAAATACAAATTTCATTGTAACACAAAAGTGTAAAGAAGGCCATAGAAAACATAAGAAAAGGGACCGCTTTGCAGTCAGCCCCTTATACATAATCAACTAAATATATTAGTCTTCCTTAATCTTTTTCTTTACATGGGTGCGGATGGAAAGCTCCTTCAGCTGCTTCTCATCAACCTCAGAAGGTGCCTGTGACATAACATCGGATGCACTCTGAGTCTTAGGGAATGCGATTACGTCACGGATAGACTTTCTCTTAGCCATGAGCATAACAAGACGATCAAGACCGAATGCCAGACCACCATGAGGTGGAGCACCATACTTGAAGGCATCAAGCATGAAGCCGAACTTGTCATGAGCAGCCTCCGGAGTAAGACCGATAGCCTCGAATACCTTCTCCTGAAGATCATTCTGATAAATACGCAGGGAACCGCCACCGATTTCCACACCGTTAAGAACCATATCATAAGCAATGGCCTTAACCTTGCCTGGATCAGTGGTAAGATACTGAACATCCTCATCACGAGGTGCAGTGAATGGATGATGCATTGCCTTCCAGCGCTTATCCTCTTCGCTGTATTCAAACATAGGGAAATCAACTACCCACAGGAAGCTCAGCTTGTCCGGATCAATAAGGCCACGACGACGGGCCATCTCAAGACGGAGCTCACCAAGAGCCTGGGCAACAACCAATGGCTTGTCAGCAATAACTAACAGCAAATCGCCAGTCTTGGCACCAGTAGCCTTCTTAATTTCCTCAAAGGTTTCATCGGAGTAGAACTTCTTAAATGGAGACTTAACGCCTTCTTCAGTGTACTGAATCCAAGCCAACCCCTTTGCGCCATAGCCCTGAACATACTGTACAAGACCATCCAGCTCACGACGAGGAATGTTGGCATAATCCTCAACATTAATAACCTTAACCTGTCCGCCATTCTCCAGAACGGAAGCAAATACCTTGAAATCAGAGCCCTTAACATATTCGGAAATATCCATCAGCTCCATGCCAAAACGAAGATCTGGCTTATCAGAGCCATAACGCTCCATTGCCTCATCCCAGGTCATGCGCAGGAAAGGAGTAGGAATTTTTGTATCCAATGCCTTCTCGAAGATTTCACCCATCATGCCTTCCATCATAGTGAGAATGGTCTCCTGATCGATGAAGGACATCTCAATATCCAGCTGAGTGAACTCTGGCTGACGGTCAGCACGAAGGTCCTCATCACGGAAGCAGCGAACAATCTGGAAATACTTCTCAAAGCCGGAAAGCATGAGAATCTGCTTGTAAATCTGTGGAGACTGTGGCAGAGCATAGAACTCACCTGGATTCAAACGGCTTGGTACCAGGAAGTCACGGGCCCCCTCCGGAGTGGACTTACAAAGCATTGGAGTCTCAATTTCCAGGAAGCCATTACGATCAAAGTAATCACGCATAATCTTGGTTACGCGATGACGGAGCATAAGGCACTTCTGCATTTCCGGACGACGAAGGTCAAGATAACGATACTTCAGGCGAAGCATCTCGTCTACATCAATACCATCCTGAATGTAGAATGGAGGGGTCTTTGCCTTGTTGAGGATACGAAGCTCCTTAACCACAACCTCGATTTCACCAGTTGCCATATTAGGGTTAATGGTTTCCTCGCTGCGGGCACGAACATCGCCCTTTACAGCCAAAACGAACTCACTGCGGATAGTCTCAGCCTTGTGGAAAGCCTCCTCACCAATAGCAGCCTCATCAAATACGATCTGCACCAAACCGGAACGATCACGGAAGTCGATAAAAATCAGACCGCCATGGTCACGACGACGGGAAGCCCAGCCACAAAGAACGACCTCACTGCCAACGTTATCCTTACGCAGCTCACCGCAATGATGAGAACGCTTCAAACCTTCTAAAGTATCCATTTAATTCTTCACCTCATACAAATATTTTTTGGGTATTATTTATTTTAATTTACTAATAAGCTCATTTACAGGAACCTTTTCCTGTTCGCTGCCGGCCATATCACGAAGCATTACCACACCCTCGGAAAGCTCATCGTCACCCATGATGGTGGCGAATCTTGCTCCCAGCTTGTTAGCCTGCTTCATCTGTGCCTTCATACTGCGGCCAGCATAGTCAACTGCGGCACTATAGCCCGCATCACGGAGATCCATAACCAGCTTAAAGGCCTCCTCCTGTGCTGCCTCGCCCAAAGCTACCACATACACATCTACGCTGCGGTTCTTATCCGGCAACAAGCCCTGCTTTTCAAGGGCCAGAAGAACTCTTTCCAAACCAGTGGCGAATCCTACGGCAGGAGTAGGGTTGCCTCCCATTTCCTCAATAAGGCCATCATAACGGCCACCGCCTGCCACAGCACTCTGTGCCCCCAAAGGTGGGTACTTAACCTCAAAGGCAGTCTTGGTGTAATAATCAAGGCCACGAACCAGACGTGGGTCCAGGTCAAACTTAACACCAGCCTTGGTGAGATGCTTCTGCAGCTTTTGGAAATGGTCGGAGCACTCATCACAGAGACAGTCTGTAATCTTTGGTGCGTCCTTCATGTATGGCTTTTCCGCATCCTTTTTGCAATCCAGAATACGCATAGGCGCCCTGTCAAAACGGCTGCGGCAATCCTCGCAAAGATCATCCAGCTTGTCACGGAAGAAATCCTGAAGCATAGTGCGGTACTTGGCACGACAAGTCGGGCAGCCCACGGAATTAATATAAAGCTCCAAATCATTAAGGCCAAGGCCCTGAAGCAGCTTCATGGCCAAAAGAATAATCTCTGCATCCACAGCCGGATTGGATTCCCCAATGGCCTCCACACCAAACTGGTGAAATTCGCGCATTCGGCCAGCCTGAGGGCGGTCATAGCGGAACATGGAGCCAATATAAAACAACTTGGTCAGGGCATTTTCGGCATAGAGCTTATTCTGCAAATAGGCTCTTACGGCCGAGGCTGTATTCTCAGGACGCAGGGTAATACTTCTGTCACCTCTGTCAGTAAAGGTGTACATTTCCTTATCAACTACGTCAGTACCCTCACCTATACCACGCTGAAACAGCTCAGTGTGCTCAAACATAGGTGTTCTGATTTCCTGATAGCCAAACCGCTTACAAAGAGAGCGGATATTTTCTTCCACAAACAGCCAGTCACCGACGGTATCTGGCAGTATGTCCTTGGTGCCCCGTGGAGCATTTGTCAACATA
>NZ_JAZTZI010000037.1:0-1676 GCF_045637405.1 Anaerovibrio sp. | reverse complement strand
GGTCGCAAGATGTCCAAGTCCCTTGGAAACGGTATCGACCCGCTGGAAATGATAGAGGAATATGGTGCCGATTCTCTGCGCTTTATGCTGATTACCGGTAATACTCCTGGTAATGATATGCGATTCTACAACGAGCGCGTTGAATCTGCCCGTAATTTTGCCAACAAGCTGTGGAATGCCTCCCGCTTCATGCTGATGAATTTGGAGGGCTTTGACAAGAGCTTCGTGCCAGCTGTTGAAGACTACACTATGGCAGATAAGTGGATTATGTCCCGCTTCGCCAAGACTGCCCAGGGCGTTACTGAAAATTTGGAGAAGTACGAGCTGGGTGAGGCTGGCCGTCTGATTTATGAGTTTATCTGGAGTGAGTTCTGCGACTGGTACATTGAGCTCTCCAAGGCACGTCTTTATGACAAGGAAAACGTTAAGCCTCGTCAGACTGCCCAGTATGTATTGGGCTATGTATTGGAGCGTACTCTGCGTCTGTTGCACCCATTTATGCCATTTATTACCGAGGAAATTTGGCAGCATATTCCACATGAGGGCAAGAGCATTATGGTATCCCAGTGGCCTGCTGAGGACAAGACTATTGCTGATCTCATTGACGAGGCCAGCGAAGGCAGCATGACCACCATTATGGAGACTATAAAGACCATTCGTGCTCTCCGCCTGGAGGTAAATGCGGCTCCAAGTAAGAAGAGTGAGGTTGTACTTAACTTTACTGATGAATCCTTGCGTCAGGTGTTCGCTGATAACGAGGGCTATCTCACTGTTTTGGCTTCTGCTGAGCCTGTTACTCACATGGCGGCTGGAGCTGAAAAGCCGGAAAATGCCATGGCTGGTGTTGTAAACGGCGTCGAAATTTTCCTGCCACTGAAGGATCTTATTGATGTGGAGAAGGAAACTGCCCGCCTCAATGGTGAAATGGCCAAGTTGGAGAAGGAAATTTCCCGTCTGGACAAGAAGCTGTCCAATCAGGGTTTCCTGGCAAAGGCTCCTGCTGATGTTGTGGCAGGTGAGAAGGAAAAGCTGGCCGGTTATCAGGAAAAGATGGGTGCTGTGAAGGCACGTCTTGAGGATTTGGCTAAGCTGTAATCGGGGGATAAGATGAATTATTCAGAGGCAATGGACTATCTTGAAGAACTCAATGTTTTTGGCATGAGTCTGGGGTTGGACCGTATCAAGCGGCTTCTGGACCTGATGGGTAATCCTCAGAATACATATAAAACAATTCATATAACTGGTACCAACGGTAAGGGCTCTGTAACCTGTATGCTTGCGGAAATTCTTAAGAAATCAGGCATCAGCGTGGGAATGTACACATCTCCTCATTTGGATTCTTATACTGAGCGGGTTATTATCAACGGTGATGAAATAAGCCAGGAAAAAATGGCAGCGGCTATTACTGTGGTTCGTGACCTTTGTGACTTTATGGTGGGAGAGGGGAATGAGCACCCTACTCAGTTTGAGGTCCTGACAGCAGCGGCATTTTATATTTTCATGAAGGAAAAGGTGGAGTACGCTGTTATTGAAGTCGGTCTGGGTGGTCTGCTGGATTCCACAAATGTAATTACTCCTGAGGTTTCTGTCATTACCAACGTATCCTTTGAGCACGCCGATAAATGTGGTGGTACCTTGGATGGTATAGCAAAGCATAAGGCTGGTATTATAAAGCC
>NZ_JAZTZI010000036.1:0-2260 GCF_045637405.1 Anaerovibrio sp. | reverse complement strand
ACGAATTCTCCGCCAAGTAAAAACACCTCACTTTTGAAGTTTTCCCGAAACACGAAGTCATTCGGCAAAACTTGAATTTGTTGGTGTTATTATCTCACACGAATGGGCTGTGGGGAATACGACCTAAACTTTGACGTTTACAATACAACTTTTTAATATAGTCATCAAGTAATTTAATTTAGTCATTTCCATGTAAAATGACTAAATTGAAACTCGAAATGACATAATTAAATCGTTACGACAAAAACATACAAAAAACGGCAAATGCCCAAATATAGCATTTGCCGTTTTTCCATTATTCTATGAACTAAGTATCATTTTTCCTTATATGGCTCATAATCCAGTGGCTTGGTACAGCCCCATTTTGTGGCCACCTTTTGAAAGTTTTTGCGCTGTATGGTTTTAAACATCAGTTTCAAGCACAGGCGCAGAGGGAGCGGAAAGATTTCCAGCCCAGTGAATTTACGGCATTCATCGGAAAAGAAATCGCCATTCCGGGCGAAAATCTGCCCCATATTACGGTAGGGCTCAGTTATTTTATCCCGTTCCTTACCTTCAGCAAAACGTATGCCGAAATTATCCCCCTTTACCAGGGTTCCACCGTATTTGCACCCCAGCTGCCCGGCCAATAATCTTAAATAATTCTCACCGCAGCGAAGCTGGGCCCCTTCAGCAAAACCGCTCTGCAAAATAAAGGATAACTGAGTATTTTCATTCTTGGGGGCAAGGCCTTCCATAAACTCCATCAGCAGCCCCGGAACACACTCCACATAAAGAGGTAAGGCGATTATGATGTTATCATTTTCCCTAAAGGCTTCCCTTATTTTCTCCCAGTCATTGCGGACAGAAATCTCATAAACCTCACTGGAACAGCCACCCTCCTGAAGCCCGGCGGTGAACTTTTCCAATATCTTATCCGTATTGCTGAACTGCTTCACCCGTGGACTGCCGTTAATAATCAGTGCATGCATTTTGCCGCCTCCTTCAACTCAGCCACAGGATAAGCCCCCAGAGATTTGCTGTCCAGATTATCGGTACACCGGTCCAGCCACTGCCGCAGATAGTTTCTATTGGCGTCCCCCTGATAAATAATCCCAATATCCGTCCGCTTATCATAACGAAGTATATGCCGCATCTGGTCACCACGAAACTCAAGATAAATACAGAGAATCGGCAGTATCCGATCAAAAACATTCTTACCCTTATGGTTCAGAAAACCAAGAGCCGTGTCCGAAATAACCCATAGCTGGTCTGCAGTAATTATTTTCTGCATTATCTCTGCATAATCGTCATTAATGACACAAGTGCCGGGGTTCTTCAGCCAGCAATGACCACAGCCCATGCAATGGCTTATGTTCATATCAGCTGTATCAATGACATCAAAATCTGTCTTTTTCTGATTAAGAAGCCCTTTTAATATTTCTGACATATTGCTATTTGAAGTCGTGTTTATGATAAGTACCATAGCTCCTCCGCAATGCCATTAAAAAATTACCCGAAAATCTGTCCCGGCAAGACTTTCTTTTCCTTATACGGGAACTGGGCCTCAAAGGCTTCCAGCTCCTCAGGATTTTCCTCGGCTACCATGTAGCCGGCTGGTGGAGCATATTCCCCCGTGATGCCAGATAAATAGCCTGGCTTTAATTCCTTGCAGAGGAAGAATGATGCGTCCTCTCCCTCCGGCAGCCCATGATAGCGGATGCCAAATTCACTGGCGTAGGTAAAGCCGCTCTTGCCATAAAAATCAATATTTCCTTCAAAGCACATGGCACCACAGCCCAGCTCTGCAGCTTGCTCAAGGCAATAATCAAGCAGCAGCTTTCCATAGCCCTGGCGCTTGTATTCGGGAGCAATAGAGATTGGTCCCATGGCCATTACCGGAATATTTTGCCCATTATCAGCCTTAATAATAGCCCGCATAAATATATTCTGGCCAATGAGTACGCCTCCCTTTTCCATAACAAAGTCCAGCTCTGGCACAAAATCAGCATTATCTCTCAGCTTATGCAGCACATAATGCTCCACACAGCCGGGACGGTACACATTCCAAAATGCTTCCCTAACAAGGTTCTCCACAGCCCTATAGTCCTGCTGAGTCTCCCGACGAATAACTATATCTTTTTTATCCAATTTTCTCGCTTCTTTCTTTATACATATATTCAAGTTTGCCCGTGCACAGTAGCACAGGCCTTCAAATTCTTCAAAGCGTCTGGATTGTTCTCAATAATTGCCCCCACCGTCTTGCATTCTTCCAGCTCCT
>NZ_JAZTZI010000035.1:0-22371 GCF_045637405.1 Anaerovibrio sp. | reverse complement strand
ATGCCTGTGAGATGGAAGAAGGACAGGTCTTTGTGGCCAATGGCTGGCAGCGCCCGCATGGCCTTTGTGAAAGCGCCTGGGAAAGCATGTCTCCCTTTGTGATGGCTCTGGCCCACGGTGGAGAGAATTTCTATGACGGTTGGATGAAAAATCCCCGTTCGGCCATGATTTCCTGTAATGACGGATTTCGGCCTGTGAGTTTTTTAATTGAAACCATAGATGATGATTAAGAAAATTAAAACCGATGAAGCAGGGAGAATGCTTGCTTTTATGAACCATTTAATATACAATAATATATGCTTAAGAGGGAGAAATACCCAAATCAGCAATAACTGTAGAAGCAGCATTTTCGACTGTTCCGCAGCACAATGGCTCATTTGTGGTTAATTGCTGTTTTTTCTCAGGGTGAACAGGGCACAGGCTGCTGTACCTGAGTTTTTTTATGTAAAAAATTATTATTAGGGGCGTGAGATCAGATTGGAAGATAAGCTGAAAATTTACGGGTTTAACAACCTGACCAAATCCCTTAGCTTTAATATCTATGATATTTGTTATGCTAAGACACCTAGAGAACAACAGGATTATATTAAATATATTGATTCCCAGTACAACTCGGAGCGTTTGACCAAGATAATGTTTAAGGTAACGGAAATGATAGGCGCTCAGGTTCTTAGTGTGTCCAAGCAGGATTATGACCCTCAGGGTGCCAGTGTTACTCTGCTTATTGCAGAGGAGGCGGCGGTTTCCTCCGGGCAAAAAAAACCATTGGGAGATACGGTAGTTAAGCCTGTTAATGAAACCATTCTGGCTCATCTGGACAAGAGCCATGTTACGGTTCATACTTATCCGGAATTTCATCCGGAAACCAGTATAGCTACCTTCCGCGTGGATATTGATGTGGCTACCTGCGGTGAAATTACCCCGTTGAAAACCCTGGATTATCTTATTGGTATGTTCGATTCAGATATAATTACCATGGATTATCGGGTGCGAGGCTTTACCCGTGACCTTTCCGGAAAAAAACTATTCATGGATCACAATATCACCTCCATTCAGAATTTTATCGATAAGAAAACCATAGATAAATATGATACGGTGGATGTAAATGTATATCAGGCCAATTTGTTCCATACCAAGATGCTTATCAAGGAGCTGGACCTGCAAAATTATCTGTTCAATACGGATATTTATGAAATTCCACCAAAGACCCGCCTGGAAATACATGATAACCTGCGTAAGGAAATGATTGAAATCTTTAGCGGGATTAATGTTTTCTAAGGAGAGAAAGAAATAATGGAATACTATTCTCAGGACAGAGCCCCTATATTGGAGGCTTTGGAGAAGATGAAGCGGGCCCGTCTGGTTCCTTTTGATGTGCCCGGACATAAACGGGGCCGGGGTAATCCGGAGCTGACGGAATTCTTGGGAGAGAAGTGTCTTTCTGTGGATGTTAATTCCATGAAGATGCTTGATAACCTCTGCCATCCTGTGTCCGTTATTAAGGATGCTGAACGGTTGGCTGCAGACGCCTTTGGGGCGGCCCATGTCTTTTTTATGGTAGGGGGCACCACCTCTGCTGTACAGGCCATGGTCATGACTGCCTGCAAGAGGGGGGATAAGATTATTATTCCCCGTAATGTGCATAGAAGCGCCATTAACGCCATGATTCTTTGTGGAGCGGTACCTGTGTATGTAAATCCCCAGATGGATTCCATGCTGGGTATTTCTCTGGGTATGAGTGTGGCTGATGTGGAGCAGGCTATTAGGGAAAATCCTGATGCCAAGGCGGTTTTTGTAAATAATCCGACTTATTACGGTATATGCTCAGATATAAAATCTATTGCAAAGTTGGCCCATGATAATGGTATGCTGCTGCTGGCAGATGAAGCCCATGGGTCTCATTTGTATTTCAGTGATAAGCTGCCTGTTGCCGCTATGCACGCCGATGCGGATATGGCGGCTCTTTCCATGCACAAGTCAGGCGGTTCCCTTACTCAGAGCTCTATGCTGCTGATTGGGAATCGGGTGCCGGAGGGATATGTACATCAGATTATCAATTTAACACAGACCACCTCTGCCTCCTATCTTTTGCTGGCCAGTCTTGATGTTTCCCGTAGAAATATGGCTCTTCGTGGCAAGGAAATAATAGATAAGATTATTGATCAGGTGGAATATGCCAGGGATGAGATTAATACCATTGGTGATTACTATGCTTATTCCAGGGAGCTGATTAATGGTGATTCCATATTTGATTTTGATATCACCAAGCTGTCGGTGTATACCCGTTCCATTGGTCTGGCCGGTATAGAGGTTTATGATATTCTTCGCGATGAGTACGATATTCAGACAGAGTTTGGTGATATTGCCAATTTGTTGGCTTATGTGTCTGTGGGAGACCGATTGAAGGATATTGAACGTCTGGTTTCCGCTTTGGCTGAGATTCGTAGAAATTATCGTCAGACAGGACGTAAAATGCTGAAGGCGGAATATATTAATCCTCAGGTGATTTGCGGACCTCAGGAGGCATTTTATGGGGAAAAAGAGTCCCTGCCTATAGACCAGACTGTTGGAAGAGTTTGCAGCGAGTTTGTTATGTGTTACCCGCCTGGCATTCCAATTTTGGCTCCAGGGGAAAAAATTACAGAGGAAATCCTCCAGTATATCCGTTATGCCAAGAAAAAGGGCTGTTCCATGACCGGCCCGGAGGATATGAATATTAAGTTCTTAAATGTTATGAAATAAAGGTGATACAGATGGAGTTATGGTACACAGAAAAACATACTGAGAATGTTAGCCTTTCAATAAAAGTTGACAAGCAGATTTACAGTGGTAAAAGCGAGTTCCAGCGCATCGACATTTTTGATTCCAAGGAATTTGGCCGTATTATGGTTTTGGATGGATACCTGATGTTGACAGAGAAGGATGAGTTCATCTACCATGAAATGATTACCCACGTGGCTATGTGTGTGCATCCAAATCCAAAGAGGGTACTTGTTATTGGTGGCGGTGACGGTGGCACGGTCCGTGAGCTAACCAAATATGATTTTATTGAGAAAATTGATTTGGTGGAAATCGATGAGGAAGTGGTGGATGTTAGTAAAAAGTATCTCCACTCTACAGCTCTGAAGCTGGATGACCCGAGGGTTACCTGTTATTACGAGGATGGTTTGAAATTTATTCGTCGTGTCAATGACGAATACGATATTATTATTGTGGATTCCACAGATCCCTTTGGCCCGGGGGAGGGCCTCTTTACCAGAGAATTCTATGGCAACTGTTATAAGGCTCTCCATGATGACGGCATAATGGTTAATCAGCATGAAAGTCCATTTTATGAGGGCGACGCTGAGGCTATGCAGAGGGCTCACAAGCGAATCTGTATGTCCTTCCCGATTTCCAAGGTGTATCAGGTTCATATCCCAACATATCCGTCGGGGCATTGGCTATTTGGCTTTGCTTCCAAGAAATATCATCCTGTGAAGGGGGTAAATTGGGATAGGTGGAAAAAGCTGGGCTTAAAGCTGAAATATTACAATACGGCTCTGCACGCCGGTGCTTTTGCTCTGCCAAACTATGTAGAGGAGTTGCTGAGAGATGTTGAGTCCTAATGTAGAGACCTTTTTGGGCTGTGAGGCCCCCTTTAATGAGGCACGGATTGTGCTTTACGGTGCTCCTTTTGATAGTACCACCTCCTTCAGACCAGGTACCCGCTTTGCCTCCAAGATAATGCGTGGTGAATCATACGGTCTGGAGACCTACAGCCCATATCAGGATTTGGACATGGAGGCTGCCAGGGTCTTTGACAGTGGAGATCTTGAGCTGTGCTTTGGTGATGCGGAAAAGGCCCTTAAGGATATTGAAATGCGGGCGGAGGAGATTCTTGAAGCCAACAAGCTGCCCTTTATGATTGGCGGTGAGCATTTAGTATCTTTGGGCGCTATCAGAGCTGTGGCCAGAAGATATCCAGATCTTCATATTCTTCATTTTGATGCCCATACTGATCTTAGGGATGAGTATCTTGGTACCCATTTGACCCATGCAGGGGTTATTAGGCGGGCCTGGGATATTGTGGGGGATGGCCGTATCTGGCAGCTGGGGATTCGCAGCGGTTTGCGTGAGGAATTCCAGTGGGCAAGGGAGCACACCCATCTTCATAAATTTGATTTGACGGCCATGCCACAAGCGCTGGCAGCCTTGAAGGGCAAGCCAGTATATTTTACGATCGATCTGGATGTAATGGATCCATCAGTTTTCCCTGGCACAGGGACCCCGGAATATGGCGGTGTTTCCTTTAAAGAGCTGATGGAGGCGGCTATAGCAGGCTGTGGCCTGAATGTTGTTGGCTGTGATATAGTGGAGCTGTCCCCTGGCTTGGATCAGAGTGGTGCATCCACAGCTGCCGCATTAAAAATTCTGCGGGAAATGCTGTTAAAGCTGGAGGAGCCATTTATAAAAGGCCCCCAGTTGGTATAGAGCCAGCAGATGGCCTTCCTATAGCACGAATGTGTCGCTAAAAATATTTTCTTAACGCTCTACATTCTATTGCTCTAGGAAAACTCATTTGCTGGCTGACTTACAATAGTTACTATTATTTCATATATAGGAGGAATAAATTACAATGGGTAAGGTTTTAGTTATTGGCTGCGGCGGTGTAGCCAGTGTAGCAATTCATAAATGTGTACAGAATCACGAGGTATTTAACGAAATCTGCATTGCCAGCCGCACCAAGAGCAAGTGTGACAAGCTGAAGGAAGTACTGGAAAAGCAGTATGGCAATGTATGTAAAATTACTACTGCCCAGGTGGATGCCAACAGCGTTGAGCAGCTTGTGGCTCTTATGAAAGAGGTTAAGCCTGATGTGGTACTGAATTTGGCTTTGCCTTATCAGGATCTTACTATTATGGATGCTTGTCTGGAATGCAAGGTAAGCTACGTTGATACTGCAAACTACGAGCCGGAGGATACTGCCAAGTTTGAGTACAAGTGGCAGTGGGAGTATCGTGAGCGCTTTGAGAAGGCAGGTATTACTGCACTTTTGGGCTCTGGCTTCGACCCTGGTGTTACTGGTGTATTCAGCGCCTACGCATTAAAGCATGAATTTGATGAAATTAACTATATTGATATTTTGGATTGCAATGCGGGTGACCATGGTTATCCATTTGCAACAAACTTTAACCCTGAAATCAACATCCGTGAGGTTTCTGCCAAGGGAAGCTACTGGGAGGATGGAAAGTGGGTTGAAACTGAGCCTATGGAAATCAAGCGGGTTTACGATTTCCCAGAGGTGGGACCAAAGGATATGTATATTTTGCACCATGAGGAGCTGGAATCCCTTGGCATCAATATTCCGGGCATTAAGCGCATCCGTTTCTTTATGACCTTTGGCGAGAGCTATCTCCGTCATTTGAAGTGCCTGGAAAATGTGGGTATGACCTCCATTGAGCCAATTGAGTTTGAAGGCAAGCAGATTGTTCCATTACAGTTCCTGAAGGCTGTTTTGCCAGACCCGGCCAGCCTCGGACCTCGTACTGTGGGCAAGACCAACATCGGCTGTATTTTCCAGGGCAAGAAGGACGGCAAGGACAAGACCTATTATCTTTACAATGTTTGCGATCATCAGGAGTGCTACAAGGAGGTTGGTTCCCAAGCCATTTCCTATACCACTGGTGTACCAGCTATGATTGGTGCCATGCTGGTAATGAACGGCACTTGGAAGAAGCCTGGCGTATTTAACATTGAGGAATTTGATCCGGATCCATTTATGGAGGCTCTTAACAAGTGGGGATTGCCTTGGCAGGAAAGCCATAACCCTGCATTGGTGGACTGATGAGCTTTGTCTATCAGCCTAAATGGCTGCAGGAGGTTCCTTCACCCAGCTATGTGGTGGAGGAATCACGGCTAAGGCACAATCTGGAAATACTTAAAGGGGTTCAGGATAGAACGGGGTGCAGTATTTTATTGGCACAGAAGGCCTTTTCCATGTTTCATTTCTATCCCCTTATCAGTAAGTATCTAAAGGGAACCACCGCCAGTGGCATCTATGAGGCCAAGCTGGCCCATGAGGAATTTCCCGGGGAAAACCACGTTTTTTCTCCTGCCTATCAGGAGAAGGACTTTTCAGAGATTCTGGAGATATGTGATCATATAGTGTTTAATTCCATCGGTCAGCTGAAGAAATATGCGCCAATGGCGAAAGAGGCCGGCCGTTCTTATGGACTTAGGATTAACCCGGAGCATTCAACCCAGCCGGAGGAGCATGCCATTTATGATCCATGCTCCGGTGACAGCCGTTTGGGCACCAAGCTCAGTGAATTGGAGCAGGCCCTGAATGAGGTCCCGGAGGGGGGGTTCCTTTATGGTATCAGTGGCCTTCATTTTCACACCCTTTGTGAGCAGGGGGCGGAGCCTTTGGCGGAGACCCTTGAGGCTGTGGAAGAAAAGTTTGGTAAATACTTTAAGTATCTCAAATGGCTGAACTTTGGCGGTGGCCATCACATTACCAGAGATGACTATAATATTCCTCTTTTGGAGGATTGTATAAACAGAATACAGAATAAATACAACTTAAAGGTGTATATTGAACCTGGGGAGGCTGTGGCTCTTGATGCAGGCTTTTTGGTGGCAACAGTATTGGAGATTATTGAGGCCACACCGCTCAATGGGAGGAAGGCAAATATTGCAATTCTTGATACTTCCGCTGCCTGTCACATGCCGGATGTTTTGGAAATGCCATACAGACCACCTCTTATGGGAAGTGGGGAGCCTAAAGAGAAGCCACATACATACACCTTGGCAGGGCCTACTTGCCTTGCGGGAGATACTATTGGGACCTATTCCTTTGACAATGCCTTAAAGCCTGGGGACAGACTTCTCTTTGGTGATATGGCAATTTACAGCATGGTAAAGAACAATACCTTCAACGGAATGCCACTGCCTCATATTTGTGCAGTAAATAACCGTGGTGAGGTGGAGATTGTAAGGGGATTTGGCTATGGAGATTTCAAAATGCGTATCTAAATTGATATCTTTTGGCGGTAAAATCGTAATAGCAGTTTCTTTGGTTCTCTTTGTAGCTGTTGGTCAGGCCAGTGCAGCATCAGAGGCTGTCCGTAATGCCGGTGTTCAGTATGCCTGTGCTCTTTTGGATATGATGGCCTACAAGAGTCAGCTGAATGAGGTCATCAGGGATGTGATTTCTGATTTTGGCTATGACATTGTTAATTACAAGCACGAAGATGAGAAGGCTGCTACCAACTTCATTTTGCTTAGATCAAAGGAACCGGAAGATCTTACGGGAAAATTTCTCAATATCGTTGCGGTTCCCGGGACGGAAAAGATGAAGGATGTGGAGGTGGACCTTAGATTTCAGAAGGTCCTTTTTGCCGGTTCGGTTCCTTCGGAGTTTGAACAATATGCTAAAACTGAGAAAACCACATCAGCTCAGCCGTTGGTTCATAAAGGATTTAATGACTATACCCAGACTGCCTTTTTTACGCCAAAGGAGGATGGCTCCTTGGGGGTTGATCCTTTGATGGATATTATCTATAAGGATAATGAGGAATTGATTCTTACTGGCCATAGTTTAGGTGGAGCAGTGGCAGTATTGCTGGGTACCCGCATGGAATGTATGGGTATTCCGCCGGGGAGTATTCAAGTGGTGACATTTGGTGCGCCTGCCGTGGGAAATAAAACCTTTGCCAATGAATATGGAAACGTAGTAAAGCATACCAGATATACCATGAGTGGCGATCCGGTTCATGGATTGTTGCAGTTCATTAAGGCTGGCTATGAACAGACAGGTGAAGAGGTTAAATGCAAGCGTAATCCCAATTCTTTGAAATTCAGCCATAATATGTCCGAGTATCTTGATTCTTCCATTCGCAATTTATTGGATACTTTAGAGGCGGAAAATGAGGATTTACATAAACATGTCGTTGTAGATGAAACAGCCAGGGGATTTTCTTTACCCGGGAAACCGGTAAAGGGAAGAGCTTATTTGGCTCCTGCTGTAGTACACCTTCCTGATGATATCGATAATGATACAGAATATATGAAACAGCTTACAGAGCTGATAGAAGGCTATGAGTTTGATGAGTCTGTAGAGGGTGATGAGACGGATGAGAAAGCTCAGAATGCTGCTGCTATCAGGGCATCATGTGACCGTATATGCCGGGTTAGTATTGGGGCAAAGCAGCTGACACGAAAGGTATATCAGATTACAGTTCAGGAGGATATATCTGATTCTTACGGCAATATTATCAGCACCCAGACCAGTGGCACCACAACAGATAATTTATCTCCTATGGAGGCTGTTTTATATAGCTTGGGCCGATGTACCATGAATAGAGAAAATTTTGAGTGAGAGGATTATAATGGAGACGAAAATATCAGTAACCCAATCAATTGAGATGACAATGTCTGCTCTTGTTATGTATTGGAAGAGATATTTTGAGCAGAGCATGAAGGAATATTCCATCAGAACGGTTACCATGGGGGCGGTGTTGTATTCATCATTTCTCCATGAGGGACTGGTACAGGATGATATTGGCCGACGCCTGAATATGGATAAGGCCTATGTTACCAGAGAGCTGAATTCATTGGAACGGTTGGGGTATATTGTCCGGGAAAAGGATGTAGTGGATCATCGCAAGAACCATATTATGGTTACCCCGGAGGGGAAAAAAGTAGCTCTGGCTATTGATAAATGCCGTAAAAACTGGGTTAAAGCCGAATTCACCGGGATTTCCGAAAAAGACAAGGAGGTTTTCCTGGGGATTCTCAGCAAAATGGTAGGCAACTTAAAGGAGCAGCTATTCCCAGGCAGTGAATAACCCACAAAGATTAATTTGCAATATTTATCTGTTAGTGATAAAATGTCTTACATTAGGCAAGGAAAGAGAGAGTAGCCGGGAGATATGCTTACAGGAAGTCCTGATAACTGAGAACAGGGCAGCTAAGGCCGGGTGAAGTTCACTCTGGAGCCTCCCTGGTGAAGAGATGTAGTCGGGGCGCACAGCAGCGTTATGGCGTAAATGAGTTATAAATTAGGGTGGTACCGCGAATTAGACCTTCGCCCCTTATTGGGTGAGGGTCTTTTATTATGCGGAATTCTGAATGCATAAAGCGGTATTCGGAATTCATATATGGTATAGGAGGCAACTATGGAAAGCAAGATTGAACAGCTGCGTCAGGAAGCAGCCAAGGCTATTAAAGATGTAGCTGGTACTCTTAATGAATTAAATGATATTCGTGTAAAGTATCTTGGTAAAAAGGGTGAGCTTACCTCAATTCTCAGGGGGATGGGACAGCTCAGTGCCGAGGATCGTCCCCGCATTGGTCAGATTGTAAACGAGGCCCGTCAGCAGCTGGAGCAGCTTATTGCAGAGAAAAACCAGGAGCTCAAGGCTAAGGAGATGGCAAAGCGTCTGGCCAGCGAAAAGATTGATGTAACCTTGCCTGGCCGTCCAACCAATCATGGTCATATTCATCCTCTTACCGTAACCCTTATGCAAATCAAGAATATTTTCATGCGTATGGGCTTCAGCGTGGAGGAGGGTCCTGAAATCGAGAAGGACTATTACAATTTTGAGGCACTGAATCTGCCAAAGGATCATCCTGCCCGTGATATGCAGGATTCCTTCTACATCACAGAAGATATTCTTATGCGTTCCCAGACTTCTCCTGTGCAGGCCCGTACGATGGAGGCCCATGAGCCAAACAGCCCAATCCGCATGATTGCACCTGGCCGGGTATATCGCCGTGACGATTATGATGCCACCCATTCCCCAATGTTTACCCAGATTGAGGGCATGGTTATTGACAAGAATATCAGCTTTTCTGATTTGAAGGGTACTTTGGAGGACTTCCTTCGTCAGATTTTCAACAAGGATGTTAAGGTTCGTCTGCGTCCTAGCTTCTTCCCATTTACTGAGCCAAGCACCGAGGTGGATATCTCCTGCGTAATGTGTAAGGGCCAGGGCTGCCGTGTGTGCAAGGGAACTGGCTGGTTGGAAATACTGGGTGCTGGTATGATTCATCCAAATGTATTAAAAATGAGTGGCTATGACCCTTCCAAGGTAAGTGGCTTTGCTTTCGGTATGGGTGTTGAGCGTATCACCATGCTGAAATATGGTATTGATGATTTACGTCTGTTCTACGACAACGACATTCGTCTGCTGGAACAGTTTTAATTAGGGAGGGGATAGAAAATGCAGGTATCTATTAAATGGCTTCATGATTATATAGATTTCAACGAAACATCCGATGAGCTGGCTGACAAGCTGACTATGGCTGGTATTCCCGTGGAGAATGTGATTCACGCCGGCGAGGGCTTGGATAAGGTTGTAACAGGTAAGGTAGAATCAATTGAGCGTCATCCTGATTCTGACCACATGTTTATCACCCAGATGAATGTGGGCCAGCCAGAGCTGATTCAGATTGTAACTGGTGCCCAGAATGTAAAACATGGGGATATTGTTCCAGTTGCCATGATTGGTGCAAAGCTGCCAAATGGCCTGAAGATTTCCAAGGGCAAGCTTCGCGGTGTTCCATCCAACGGAATGCTTTGCTCTGCAGATGAGCTTAAAATGGATCTTACCACCTTGACTGATGAGCAGAAGGATGGAATTTACATTCTTCCTGCCGATACTGAAATTGGCATTCCAGCCAAGGACGCTTTGGGCCTTGATGATGATATCCTGGAATTTGAGCTTACCGCCAATCGCGGTGACTGCTTCAGTGTTTTTGGTTTGGTCCGTGAAATTGCAGTACTTACCGGCAACGCCCCGAAGTGGCCTGAAATTAAGGTTAATGAGGATGATGAAGCCTCTACAGCTGATATGATTAAGATTGGCATTGAGGCAAATGACCTTTGCTCCCGTTTCTCCGCCAGAGTGTTAAAAAATGTAAAGATTATGGATTCTCCTGAGTGGATGCAGGTTCGTTTGGAAAATGCAGGAATACGTGCCATCAATAATATTGTAGACGTAACAAATTTCGTAATGGTAGAGCTGGGACAGCCTATGCATGCCTACGATTATGACCAGATAGCTGGTAAAAGTCTTACTGCACGTCGGGCTGCAGCTGGGGAAAACCTCCATACCCTTGACGATTCTTCCCGTATTGCCAAAGGTGAGGAGCTGGTTATTGCCGACAGCGAAAAGCCAGCTGGCCTGGCTGGTATAATGGGTGGCCTGGAGTCTGAGGTTACCGAAAATACTACTACTGTTGTATTGGAGGCCGCTGCCTTCAATGGTGCCAGCATCCGTCGTACTGCCCGTTCCTGTGGCCTGCGTTCTGAGGCTTCCGGACGATTTGAACGTGGTGTGGATGAAACTCAGACCATGCGTGCTCTTGACAGAGCGGCCCAGCTTCTTCAGGACATGGGTGCCTGTACTGTTACCAAGGGAATTGTAGATGTATATCCAGTGGAAAAGGAGCCTGTTTCTGTTGACTTTACCCCGGAGCAGATTAACAAGCGCCTGGGTACTGATATTCCAGCAGAAAAAATGGTGGAAATTCTGGAAAGCCTTGATTTCAAGTGTGAGGCTGATGGCAATGGGGGCTACCATGTGTCAGTTCCTTCCTGGAGAAACGACGTAACCTTTATGGAGGACATTTCCGAGGAAGTTGCCCGCATCTACGGCTTTGACAATATTCACTCTACAACTCCTGAGGGGACAATGGTTCAGGGAGTTCAGAGTCCATTGCAGGATTTCATTGACCACATTAAGATTACCTTGACCCACATAGGCTTGAGTGAGGAGCTGTCCTTTAGCTTCACTAATTCTGATGTATTGGACAAGATGCTGATTCCGGCAGACAGTCCCCTTCGCAATGCCATTCCTCTTATGAATCCTTTTGTTGAAGAGGCACAGCTGGTTCGTACCAGCCTTTTGGCCAGCGTTATTGAAAATGCTGTTCGTAACCTTTCCCGCAAGAATGAGGATATCCGTCTTTATGACGTGGCACCTGTATTTTATCCAAAATCACTGCCTCTCACTGAACTTCCTGATGAAGTGGTGAAGGTAGCAGGCTTTATGTGTGGCCGCCGCAATCCAGTGGGCTGGAATACCGGTGATGATATGATTGACTTCTACGATGCCAAGGGCGTTGTGGAGGAGCTGCTGGCAAGACGTAATATTAACAGATATCAGGTGGAGGCAGGGGAGTATACTGCAATGCACCCTGGTAAGACTGCTCTCTTCAAGAAGGGTAAGGATATTATTGCAGCTGTAGGTGAGCTTCATCCACAGGTGGCCGAAAACTTTGGTATTACCAAGAAAGCATATATTTTTGAAATGGATGTGCCTACACTGATGAAGTATAGCTCAGCAAAGTTTAACTTTGATGTACTGCCTAAGTACCCGGCTGTTTTCCGTGATTTGGCCATTTTGGTGGACAAGGATGTAAATGCCTCTGACATCGAAAAGACTATTATCGGAAATGGCGGTAAATACTTCAAGAGGGCTGTTCTCTTTGATTTATATACCGGCAAGCAGATCGATGCAGGTAAAAAGAGTGTGGCCTTTACAATGCTGTTCCAATCCAATGATAAGACACTCACTGATGAAGAGGTTGATGAGTCCTTCAACAAGATTATTGCAGCAGTGGAGAAGAAGTTTAACGCAGAGCTCCGTAAGTAATAGGCAAGTATTATGGTAAAATAAAAAATAACCATCCAGTTTAAGTGGGATGGTTATTTTTTTTGCCATTATTTCATGTACTTAGTTAATAGATGTGATACACTTTCCACGGAATCCGATCCAGAGGTACGGTTTTCAAAAATTCCACAATATCCTTGCGGCCATAGTAGTGGGGGATACCATCTTTGTCCTGGGACATTAGAATAATAGGCATGTTAGGAAAAAATGGTCTAACGGCCTGGCGGAATCTGGTGGAGCGGACAGTGTATTGGGTAACGGATTGTTTTACGGATATAAGAGCAAATTTAACGCCCTGCTCAATAATCACGGCTCCGTGTAAAACCATGGGAACCTCCTTTGTACTACTAAAATCAACAAAGATACTGTATCAAAAAGGAATAATAAAATCAACGAAAATTTGTTTGGTATTATATTGACAGAACATGGATTCCGTGATAATATATCACCAAACAAAAGTTTTAAGAACTTATTTTCTTGGAACTGATTTTCCTAGAACTGATTTTCTTAAGAGTAAAGGAGCAGATATTATGAAAAATATTATTATTGCCATAGTTATTGGACTTGCTGTTCTCTCTCCCTTCAATTTGACTAATTCCTATCTCAGAACATCTGAGTTTGATACTGTAATCATGCAGCACGGCGAAAGTATTGAAACTATTGCCAGCCGTTATACCTCTGACAGTGAACAGCTCCGGGAGCTTACTGTTGCCATTAAGGAAATCAATGATATAAAGAATGACCGTGATCTTAGAGCCGGCCGTAAGCTGCAAATACCAGTTATAGCCAGCGATAATCAGAAGGTTCAGGTGGCCAGCCGCCAATAATCTTCTTGACAGTAGGTAATGTGAATACTATAATTAGACAGTAATTTAGATATTGCACAGGCCGTGAAGAAGCCATGACGCAGAAGTTCGTTATTCAGAGAGGGACGGTTGCTGGAAAGTCCTATAATTGAGTCTGTTGTTACCCCTTCGGAGCCGCAGTATGAAATTTTACTAAATGCTGCCGGAATGAGTCCGTTAACATCAACAAAGTTGGTCGCATCATAATATGTTATGTATTAGATGTGGCAAGCAGGGTGGAACCGCGAAGTATATACCTCGTCCCTATATGGGATAGAGGTATTTTTTTATTACAAAATCTTAGTGAATCAAGTATAAAGGACGAAGATGAGCTTTAGATTTTGTATAAGGGCTGATGAAAACCAGTATGTTTTCATCTTGCTTATTTCCCTGTGTCTGATAATTTATATTTGGGAGGAATAGATCATGATTAAATTAACTATGCCAGATGGCGCAGTTCGTGAAGTTGAGGCTGGCATAAGCGGCCTTGAGCTGGTGAAGTCCATCAGCAACAGTTTGGCAAAGAAGGTATTGGCTATTAGTATTGATGGTGAGACCAAGGATATTACCACTGTTCTCGATAAGGATGCCAATATCAAATTCCTGACCTTTGAGGATGAGGAAGGCCGTTGGGCACTGCGTCACACTGGTTCCCATATTTTGGCCCAAGCTATTAAAAGACTTTATAAGTCTGAGAATGTTCAGCTGGCTATCGGTCCTGCTATCGATAACGGCTTCTACTATGATATTGATATGGAAAAGCGCCTTACTGAGGAAGACCTTAAGGACATCGAAAAAGAGATGAACAAAATCGTTAAGGAGAACCTGAAGCTGGAGCGCAAGGAAGTAAGTCGTCAGGAGGCTCTTGATATGTTCAAGGCTGCTGGTGAAGGCTACAAGGTGGAGCTTATTAATGATCTGCCTGAGGATGCTACTATTTCCCTTTATACCCAGGGCGAGTTCACTGATCTCTGTGCTGGTCCTCATGTTGTTTCCACTGGTAAGGTAAAGGCTATAAAGCTCCAGAGCGTAGCAGGTGCATATTGGCGCGGTGACGTTAAGAATAAAATGCTTCAGCGTGTATATGGTACTGCCTTTGAGAAAAAGGATGAGCTGGATGCATATCTCCACATGCTGGAGGAGGCTGCCAAGCGTGACCATCGTAAGCTGGGCAAGGAGCTTGATCTCTTCAGCATCCACGAGGAGGGCCCTGGCTTCCCATTTTTCCATCCAAATGGCATGGTAATCAGAAATGAGCTGATAAACTATTGGCGTGAGGTTCATCGTCGCTATGGCTATCAGGAAATAAAGACTCCAATGATTTTGAACCGCCAGCTTTGGGAGCGTTCCGGTCACTGGGCTCATTATAAGGAAAATATGTACTTCACTGAAATTGATGGTGAAGATTATGCAGTAAAGCCAATGAACTGCCCAGGTGGTATGATTGTATATAAGACCCAGCAGCACAGCTATCGTGATCTCCCGCTTCGTGCCGGTGAGCTTGGTCTTGTTCATCGCCATGAGCTTTCTGGTGCTCTCCATGGTCTTTTCCGTGTTCGTAACTTCACTCAGGACGATGCCCATATTTTCATGACTCCTGAGCAGATTGAGGGTGAAATCCAGAAGGTTATCGACCTTTTTGATGAGGTGTACAGCACCTTTGGCCTGGAGTATCATGCTGAACTGTCCACTCGCCCTGAGGATTCCATGGGCTCTGATGAGATGTGGGAACTGGCTACCAATGGCCTCCGCAATGCCTTGAACAACCGTGGCCTGGAGTACATTGTCAACGAAGGTGATGGCGCATTCTATGGTCCGAAAATCGACTTCCATCTGAAGGATTCCATTGGTCGTACCTGGCAGTGTGGTACCATTCAGCTCGATATGCAGCTGCCGGAGAAGTTTGATCTGACTTATGTTGGTGAGGATGGCCAGAAGCATCGTCCTGTTATGATTCACCGTGTAGTATATGGTTCTATTGAGCGCTTTATAGGTATTCTCATCGAGAACTACGCCGGTGCTTTCCCAACCTGGTTGGCTCCTGTTCAGGCCAAGATTCTACCTATTACTGACAAGCACATGGACTATGCCTTTGAGCTGAAAAAGGAAATGTTTGATATGGGCTATCGCGTAGAGGTAGATGACCGCAATGAAAAGGTTGGTTATAAGATGCGTGAGGGCCAGGTTAAGAAGATTCCTTATCTCTTGGTAGTAGGAGATCAGGAAGTGGCTGATGGCACTGTAAACGTACGCTGCCATGGACAGAAGGAAACAAGAACCATGAAGGTAGACGAGTTCATTGCACTGCTTCAGGAGAAGATTGCAACCAAGTCTGCTGAGTATTAAAAAATATAAAATATCTGTTGACAGCGTGGCTTTTCAGTGGTAACATATTCAAGGTAAACAAAGCAGAGGCCACCGCTTCTCACCTTGCTGATTAAGTCAGCGGGTTTGATACAGATTGTATTTGTTGAGGGTGGTGTATGCCGCCCTCATTTTGTTTTATATGTTTAAAAAATGAAGCGGGAGGTGTTTTTTATTAGTAAGGAAACTGAGAGAATCAACGAAGAAATCCGAGTTCGTGGCGGTGAGATCCGCGTGACTGACGCAGAAGGACAGTCATTGGGTGTAATGCAGGTTAAGGATGCATTAAATATGGCTATGGAGCAGCATCTTGATTTGGTGGAGATTGCTCCAAAGGCGAAGCCACCTGTATGCCGTATCATGGATTACGGTAAATATAGATATGAAAAGCAGAAGCGTGAGAAAGAGGCACGCAAGAAGCAGAAGGTTATTTCCATTAAGGAAGTTAAGCTTCGTCCGAACATTGAACAGCATGATTTTGACGTCAAGTTGAAGAATGCTACGCGTTTTCTGGCGGATGGCGACAAGGTTAAGGTAACTATTATGTTCCGTGGCCGTGAAATGTCCCACCCAGAGCTTGGTAAGGAAATCCTTAGCAAGTTTGCAGATGCGCTGAAGGATTCAGTAACCGTAGAACGGGATGCTAAGCTTGAAGGTAGAAATATGATTATGATTTTAGCCCCTAAGGCTCAAACTAAAGGAGGAAAACAGTAATGCAGAAGATGAAAACTCGTAGAGCAGCTGCAAAGCGCTTTACTGTAACTGGTACTGGCGAAATTAGAAGAAACAAGGCTTATAAGAGACATATCCTGGAGAAGAAGTCTCCAAAGCGTAAGCGTAACATGCGTAAGGCAGCTCTGCTGGTTGCTGGCGACTACAAGCGCGAGATTAAGTGTCTCCCATACGCTTAATTCATTAAATAATAGATACATTTAGGAGGATAAGAACATGCCAAGAGTTAAAAGCGGCGTGACTGCACATAGACGTCATAATAAGATTTTAAAGTTAGCAAAGGGCTACAAGGGCTCCAAGAGCAAGCAGTTTAAGAAGGCAAATGAGACCGTTATGAAGGCTCTCTACTACGCTCGTCGTGACCGTCGTGCGAAGAAGGGCGTTTTCCGTCGTCTTTGGATTGCTCGTATCAATGCTGCAGCACGTGCTAATGGTATTTCCTACAGCCGTCTTATCGCCGGTCTCACCAAGGCTGGTGTAGAGGTTAACCGTAAGATGTTGGCTGACCTTGCTATCAGCGATGCTAATGCATTTGCTCAGATGGTTGCAGTTGCTAAGGAAAACCTGTAATATCAATTATTAAGAGTTGTCTTTCATAGGCAGCTCTTTTTATTTTGGTGCAAAAAAATGCCCTTGTGGTATAATGTAAAAATGAGAGAAAGGAGCTGAGCTGATGATTGAGCTTGAACGTATCGAAAGTCTCGCTAATTCAAAGATAAAATTGGCAGCCAAGCTGCATACCAATAAATATCGTAAATCGGAAAATCTTTTTGTAGCCGAGGGAGTTCGCCTGGTGGAAATGGCCGCTCAATCCGACTGGCCTATGGAATATGCCTTGATTTCCGATTCGGCTATGAATAATCCAAGGGCTGTAGCTGTAGTGGAGCTGCTTCAGGAGAAGGGCTGCCCCGTTTATCAGGTAAGTGATCAGCTCTATAATAAAGCGGCGGATACGGTTACTCCGCAGGGGTTACTGCTGGTAATGGGCTATCGTATTTTTACTTGGCAGGAGGTTCTTAATTCCAATAGTAATGATGCTTCCGCCCCGCTTATTGCCGTTATGGACGCTGTTCAGGATCCAGGCAATGCTGGTAACATCATTCGTACAGCCGATGCCATGGGCTGTTCTGGCGTGGTGTGTCTGGAAGGTGCTACGGATATTTTTGCGGATAAGGTGGTACGTTCATCAATGGGTTCCATCTTTAATATTCCGGTAATGACAGGCGTAAATCCTGATGAATTAATTGATGTTTGCCATGATAACGAAGTGACTCTTATAGCTACTGCTGTAGATGAAACGGCTGTAAGGCATTATTTGGCTGATTATGTCAGCCCTTGTGCTATAATATTTGGAAATGAAGGCAATGGGGTATCGGCAAAAATGCTGGAGGATTCTGACCAGAAGGTATTTATACCAATGACCGGTAAGGCAGAATCTCTTAATGTTTCTGCTGCTGCAGCAATTCTCTTATATGAAGCCTTCCGCAAACGCTCTATTTTGTGATTTAATGAGCTTTAATATCACATACTTGACAAATAGGTAAAAGACGTATACTGTGGAGTAAATCCTATGTTGACAGGTCAGGTGATTGATAATGATTTATTTGGACAATGGGGCTACCACCTTTCCCAAGCCTGAGGCTGTGTATCGGGCGGTTGATGAATTTGCCCGCAATAAGGGAGTAAATGCCGGACGGGGAGCCTATAAGGCTGCCCGTGAGGCCAATGCCATGATTCGACAGGTGAAGCAGCAGCTCCTTAGCCTAATTGATGGCCGTGAGCAGGCGGAGGTTGCCTTTACCCCATCAGTAACCATTGCACTAAATATGGTGATTAATGGCTTGACGTATCAGTCAGGGGATGTGGTGTATGTTTCTCCCTATGAGCATAATGCAGTGCTTCGCCCGTTGCATTTATTAGTAAAGCGTAAGGGAATCAAGGTGGTGGAGCTGCCGTTAAAGAAGGATTTATCCATTGATTTACAGCAGACGGCCAGTTTGTTTCAGGTGGAGCCCCCCAAGCTGGTGTGCGTTACGGCCATAAGTAATGTTACGGGGTATGTGCTGCCAGTCAGGGAAATTTTTACCTTAGCCAAGGAGTATGGAGCCTTTACCTTGATGGATGGAGCGCAGGCCGTTGGCTTGTTAAAAATTCGCTTTGCACAAACCAAAGCGGATGTACTTACCTTTGCTGGGCACAAAACCCTATACAGTCCTTTTGGTATTGCCGGGATGTATATTAAAAACGGAGTGGATTTGCAGGAATTTATTGTAGGTGGGAATGGTATTCAGGCCGAGAATCCTGTAATGCCCCGTTATATGCCAGCCAAATTAGAAAGTGGCAGTATGGATAGTGTGGCTATTGCTGGTCTGGCGGCTTCCCTGGAGTGGTTGAAGGGTGTACAGTCTTGGGAAGAGGAAGAAAAGTTGACGCGGTATTTATTAAACAAGCTGACAACTGTTCCTAATATTAACATATATCTGGCACCAGGTGATTGTCATAATCAGGCTGGAGTGGTGTCAATTAATATTGATGGGTTTCGGGCCAATGAGGTCGCAGCTATTTTGGATTATAAATTTGATATTGCCGTCCGGGCGGGGCATCACTGTGCCGGACGTATTCATCGATACCTGAATAGTAAACGGTTTGATGGTACTATCAGAATAAGTCTGGGGCTGTTTAACACCAGAGAGGACATAGATAGACTGATTGACGGTCTTAAGCAAATCGACAGGAAAACACTGAAAAATATTGATGATGAAATTTTGCGCGGTAATTGCTAGGTATGAGTCCGGATTATTAGAGCACACTAAAAGGGGCTGAGAAAAATCAGTCCCTTTTAGTGTGTGTATTATGAATGTAGGAGAGTCAAAACAAGTTTGACGGGTATGCTATTCATTAAAATCCCTGTTATGATTGAAATGACCAGGGTTAGCTACCGGGGCAATGGTACTTACCCATCGGTTGGTGTAGTTGAAGAAGCCAGCCACAAAGGCTGCTTCCAAAATCTGGTGATCATCAAGACCAACCTCACGCAGCTTGTCCACCTGCTCTTGGCCGATTTCCTGAGGATGAGCAGTAACATACCAGGCATACTCACAAAGAGCATAGTCTACCTTGGATAGCTCTGACTTGGCCGCCCTATAGTTGTGGCTGATGGTATCCACCAGCCGGGCGTTTTTCCACATACCTCGCAGATTATCACCGTGGGTAGTCAGACAATAATGGCAGCAGTTGTAGGAAGACACCACAACACCAATCATTTCCTTTTGGGCATCGGTGAGATAGCATGTGTCATTGTACAGTGACTGCTTCAAATTGAGAAAACCAATATATTCCTTGGCGTTTAGGGGCAAAATTTTGAAAAGATTATTAATGAACCCCCAGTTTTTCATCATAGCCTTTACATTTTTGTCAAAGAGCTTATATTCCTCATCAGTCATTTCTGACCGATCAGGCTTTTGTAAACGGGAAAGCTGCTCATCAAATTTCAGTGCCATTTCAAATCTCCTTTTCAAATACGGGATAATACTTTATTCAGCTGGTGCAATGGCAAAGGCACGGGCCGGGAAGCCAGGGCCATCCTTTAGACGAGGGAATGCAGTTACGATAATGGCTCCGGTTGGTGGCAGCTGGTCCAGATTACGCATAACCTCTATTTGGAATCGATCCACGGATAGGATGTACTGTTCACCCGGGTAAGGATAAGCACCCTCCTTGGTGGTTACAAAGCCAGGGTCAGTATCAGCTGGTTCATGGCCAATGGCACCAATATTACGTTCTTCCACCAGCCACTTAATAGCTGCGACGTCCCATCCAGGGTAGTGAGGCACATCATTTTCATCCGGATTGTCCAGATTTGACTTCTTGTACCAGTCGGAACGGAAGGCGACGAAGGCTCCCTCAGGAATCTTGCCATATTCCTTTTCCCAGGCCTTGAGGTCATCAACGGTCAGGATAAAATCAGGATTAGCGGCGCATTCAGTGGATTTGTCAATAACAACCAATGGGAATACCAGCTCATTTACCTCTATTTCACTGAGGGAACGGCCATTGCCGTGGAAGTGAACCGGGGCATCAACATGGGTGCCATACTGACCGGCAACACTGTACTGATAAACCCTCATTGGGGCCAGCTTGTCTTCTGCTGTTCCATCTACATAATCAAATAACAGGTCCTGCTGGAGTGGCTTGAAGCCATACCAGTGGGGCGTCTCTGGGCTGAGCTCATGGGTCAGGTCTACCCATTTATACTTTGGACCCTTTAAATCTGCAACCAGTTTCCATAATTCATTGTTAGCCATACTTATTCCTCCTAAAAAACGTGCATAGGGGGTGAAAGCCTCTTGCATCATTAAAATAAACTTTGATTATCAATTATTGTTATTTAATCGGCACTGTCCAACCATATTTGTCTTCTATATTGCCCCACTGAATACCGGTGAGGTAATCGTATAGTTTCTGGGTCAGCTGGCCAATAGTGAAATTGTTGATAGTAACCTCATCACCCTTGTAGTTTAAGGCACCTACTGGGGATATTACTGCGGCGGTGCCACAGGCAAAGGCCTCTTTTAAGGAGCCGTTGTGGCCGGCAGCCATAAGAGTATCAATATCCATACGTTCCTCACGAACCGTTACTCCCCAATCCCGGAGAATGTGGAGAATGGAATCTCTTGTAATACCTGGGAGAACTGTTCCCTCTGTAGGAGCAGTCCAGAATTCACCGTCAATGGAGTAAATGAAGTTCATACCACCAGCTTCTTCCACGTATTTACGCTCAGCACCGTCCAGCCATAGAACCTGTGAATAGCCCAGCTTTTCAGCCTTTTCCTGACCAATCATGGCTCCGGCGTAGTTACCGCCACACTTGGCAAAACCCGTACCACCCTTTACTGCCCGGACATATTCGTCCTCAACCAGAATTTTTACAGGGTTGATTCCTTCAGCAAAATAAGCACCTACTGGGCTGAGAATAATGGCAAAGGTAAAGCGAGTGCAGTTATGCAGTGCAATCTGGCCTTCGCTGGTGAACATAAACGGTCTGATGTAAAGGGAGGTTCCAAGCTCGGATGGTACCCAGTCCTCATCTACGCGGACAATGGCTTTACAGGCATCTACAAAGAGCTCTACAGGAACCTCTGGCATACAAAGGCGTTTGTTGGAGTTGATTAAACGCTTGGCGTTCATATCTGGACGGAAGAGATGAACAGAACCATCGGGATATCGGTAGGCTTTCAATCCCTCAAAGGTTTCTTGAGCATAGTGGAGTGCTACAGCATCTGGTTCCATGGGAATAGGCCCATAAGGGACTATGCGGAAATCATGCCAGCCCTGCTCTGGATTGTAGTCCATTAGGAACATGTGGTCAGTAAGATATTTACCAAAGCCAAGAGCCTTTTGGTCCGGCTTGGCCTTTGGTTTGGATGTACGTGTAATTTTTATGTCCATAAACAACACTCCCTTACAAAACATATATACATACTATGTTGGTAGACATAATATAACGATTGCGTTTATATGTCAAGATTATTAATAACAAAAAGTGTAAAAAATGCCAAAAAATAATAAAAATAAGCAAATGACTGTAAAAATAATAGACATGATTTTTAAATATAAATACATATATACTAAAAATACATTACAAGTAGTTATGGCAAAAAGTTATTTTGGTTATATAGTAAGTTTGTGATATAATGACAAATAGAGTTGTAATTCAATAAAAAATCCCTATAAATAGACTGTTCCCGTTCGTATCCAAAGTCTATCTA
>NZ_JAZTZI010000034.1:0-16856 GCF_045637405.1 Anaerovibrio sp. | reverse complement strand
ACGTTGCCGCCTGCGACTACTTCGATGATGGGAAGATCGAATTTCTTTGCGAAATCCCAGTCACGTTCGTCATGCGCGGGAACAGCCATGATAGCGCCTGTACCGTAAGAAACGAGAACGTAGTCGGAAACGAAGATGGGGATCTCCTTGCCGTTTACGGGGTTGATGGCGCGAACACCGTCGAGCTTGATGCCGGTCTTGTCTTTTGCGAGTTCGGTACGTTCAAAATCGCTCTTCTTTGCGGCTTCTGCTCTGTATGCGATGATCTCATCGTAATTGCCGAGGCTGTCTTTCCATTTTTCGATATACTGATGTTCGGGAGAGATTACCATGTAGGTAGCGCCGAAGAGAGTATCGGGACGGGTGGTATAAACTTTGAGCTTATCGCCGGAAGTCGTATCGAAATCGACTTCTGCGCCGTGAGAACGGCCGATCCAGTTGATCTCCTGGGTCTTTACTCTTTCGATAAAGTCGAGACCTTCGAGGTCGTCGATAAGTCTGTCTGCATATTCGGTGATCTTATGCATCCACTGGCTCTTGACTTTATGCTCGTCTTCGCCGCCGCAGCGTTCGCACTTGCCGCCGACAACTTCTTCGTTTGCAAGAACGATCTTACAGGACTTACAGAAGTTAACGGTCATTTCTTTCTTATAAGCAAGACCGCGTTTGAAGAACTGAAGGAAGATCCACTGAGTCCATTTATAATAGTTGGGGTCGGTGGTGTTAATCTCTCTGGACCAATCGAAAGAAAGGCCGAGGGATTTGATCTGATCGCGGAAACGCGCTACGTTCTTTTCGGTAACGATTTCTGGGCGGATGTTATTTTTGATAGCGTAGTTTTCGGTGGGAAGACCGAAAGCGTCCCAACCGAGAGGATAGAGGACGTTATAACCTTCCATTCTGCGCTTTCTCGAAACGATATCGAGAGCGGTGTACGGACGGGGATGGCCTACGTGAAGACCCTGACCGGAGGGGTAAGGGAACTCAATCAGACCGTAAAACTTGGGCTTATTTCCGCCAGTCTCGGCGGCATAGGTCTTTTCTTCAAGCCATTTTTTCTGCCATTTTTTCTCAATCTTTTGTGGCATGTATTTCTCCACAGTGAAGCCCCCCATACGTTTAAGTCTTTTTAACAAAATTTATTTTTTCTTCATGGACTGGCCCTTTACCACTGGAGTGATAACGATATCCCAATCCTCGCGTTTTACCTTAAGAGTGTAATTCTTGATGCCCTCGCGAAACAGCTCCATTTTCAGCTCCAAGAGCTTTCTACCCAGCTTTTCCAAGGTTTCGTCATCAAGACCGGACATGGAAAGACTGTTCTTTCCCGTGCCGAAAATCTTTTCCCGGCGTTTTTTGTCCTCAGCAGCCTCCGCTGCCATAAACTGTGCCTCCATGGTTACTTCTTCCACGTAACCATCCAGCATATCCTTATCAGATAATCCCTTTGGTATCTTTCCCATAGTCTTATCCCCTTCTAGTTCTACTTAGCCCTTCTTGGCCTTGGCCCAGCTGTCCTTAAGACCAACTACACGGTTAAATACCAGCTTTTCAGGAGTAGTATCCTTATCTACTACGAAATAACCGGTGCGCAGGAACTGGTAGTGGGTTCCCACAGCTGTAAAGCTGGCACTTGGTTCAATAAGAGCATGCTCAATTACTTCCAAAGACTGCTTGTTTACAGCTGCCAGGAAGTCTGCTGGCACTTCGCCATTTTCATCAGTTTCAATAAGGTAGTCATAAAGACGAACCTCAGCCTCAATGGCATCCTCGGCGGATACCCAGTGAATAGTGCCCTTCACCTTGCGGTTAGCAGTAGCGCCACCAGTCTTGGACTCAGGGTCATAGGTGCAGTGAAGCTCAACCACATTGCCTGCCTCATCCTTAATAACTTCCTCACACTTAATGATATAACCATGCTTTAAGCGAACCTCACCCTCTGGCTTTAAGCGGAAGAACTTCTTTGGTGCATCCTCCATGAAATCCTCCTGCTCAATGTACAGCTCACGGGAGAATGGTACATAACGGTGAGCAGAGGTATTAGGATTGTTGTCAGCCACCATAAATTCCTTCTGTCCCTCAGGATAGTTGGTAATAACCACCTTCAATGGGTGCAGAACTGCCATGATACGGTCAGCATTTTTATTTAAATCATCACGGACGCAGTGCTCCAGCATAGCCACATCCACCAAGCTGTTGGCCTTGGCCACACCGATTTCCTCACAGAAGGTGCGGAGGGAATTAGGAGTGTAGCCACGACGGCGCAATCCGGAAATAGTAGGCATACGAGGGTCATCCCAGCCGGACACATAGCCCTCCTCCACCAGCTGACGGAGCTTGCGCTTGGAGGTAACAGTATTAGTGAGGTTCAGACGGGCAAACTCAATCTGGCGAGGGCGGGCACCAACCTTGAAGTCCAGTGCCTCCAACAGCCAATCATAGAATGGTCTGTGATCCTCAAATTCCAGAGTACATACGGAATGGGTTATTTCCTCAATAGCATCGGAAAGAGGGTGGGCAAAGTCGTACATCGGATAAATGCACCACTCATCCCCGGTACGATGATGGGAAACATGGGCAATACGATAAATAACCGGGTCACGCATTACGATGTTAGGTGCTGCCATATCAATCTTGGCCCGTAGCACCTTCTCACCGTCGGCAAATTCACCGGCCTTCATTTTCTGGAAAAGCTCCAGATTTTCCTCAGCACTGCGGTTACGGTAAGGGCTCTCCTTTCCTGGCTCAGTAAGAGTTCCACGATAGGAACGGATTTCCTCAGCGGTAAGGTCATCAACGTAAGCCAGTCCCTTCTTAATCAGCTCCACAGCATAGTCGTAAAGCTTGTCAAAATAGTCAGATGCAAAAAACATTCTGTCATCCCAGCTGAAGCCCAGCCATTTAATGTCCTCCTGAATGGAATCTACATATTCCACATCCTCTTTTACAGGATTGGTATCATCAAAACGCAGATTACAAATACCGCCGTTATTTTTGGCAAGGCCAAAGTTCAGGCAAATAGACTTGGCATGACCAATGTGAAGATAGCCATTTGGCTCAGGTGGAAAGCGGGTATGTACTCCCTCAGGATAGTACCCATTCTTTAAATCATCATTTATTTCATTCTGTATAAAGTTGGAACCAACAGAAGTGTTCTCAGCCATATAATCAATCGCTCCTCTAAATCATTTCTGACAGATTTTTTCATCAATGCCTTAAAGTATATCACAAATCAGCCCGTTAGTACACTAAAGGCAAGTCAGGGGTATTGCACTTCTTTTCAACATAATCATTCAAGATTTTATACCCCTTCTTGACCTTGTCTATCTGAGGCAGATGCTCCATAACCCTTGGCAGATATCCCTTTTCCCGAATGCGTATCATTGTCCAGGCAAAATTTATGTCATAGGCCCACATAAGCCGTACCAAAATGCGATCATTGTTGGTGCGGATTTCATTGTAGTCCACCTGCTCTCCACGGACGAATTTATCTATAAAGCCAGGAGCAAAAAGCATTTTTTCGTCCTCAAAGGGAATCTTGGAAAAGGTCTGGATTTTCTTTCCCGTAAGATAAGGCTCCAGCACCCGGAAAATATCCAGCTTGTCCGCATCACGGATAATTCTGGCAAAGAGCAGATGCCGCTTGGTTGGCGGGGCAGCTATATTTTTCTTGTTGTGATTACCAATGGCAAAGAGAAGAATATCCCTGTCCTCCTCACTCAGCTCCTGAAAACATGGCAGCTCCTGAATAACCTTCAGGCCAAGATTGGCATGGTCCTCTGACAAGGCATCAGAAAAGGTACGGTACAGTTTCCACTGGCGGAACCGCCCCACATCATGGAACAGTCCCACCAGCTCCGCCAGCAGCACATCATGTTCATTCAGCTGCAAATGCTGTGCCAGCTCTCTGGTATAGGAGGTTACATACCCGGTATGCAGCTCCTTGGTTTTTATCCCCAGCATAACCTCCTCATCATCTTCGTAGAAGGTTTTAACATATTTATCCATCCAAATATGGGCTCTTTTAACAATTTCTTTCATCATATATCACCGCTTAATTATTCATATTCGATTCTTCTATAATTTTACAAGTAAAAACAAAGGAGCTGTATCCACAGCCCCTTTAGTAGGTTACTTATAGAAGTATATCATAATATGAAGTTTTTTAAAATCTCACATCACATCATATTTCATCACTATTTTTATAATCCGCAATGCACTGTAATATAAAATTGGTCATTGCATCCATCATGAAATTAACAAAGATTGAGCTGTCCTTCTGCTCCTGGCTAGCAGATAAAGCATCAATATATTTAGCCTTATTTTCCTTACGCAATATGCTTGGAAGGAGATTATTTTCCATCTGTATCATATTCATCAGCAAACGACAGGTCCGACCATTACCATCTACCCATGGATGAATAGACACCAGCCGATAATGAGCCTCAAAGGAAAGGGCATATATGGAGGCAACATCATCATATTTCTTTTTTCGCTCCCAGTTAAGCCACTTACAAAAATCATCTAGCCTTTGAGAAATTTTCTGATAACTTAAATAAGACTTACCACCTCGACCAGCACTCACATTAACAAGTCGCAATTCTCCTTTTGAAGAATCAAAGCTCCCCAATGCAGTATTGTATACACTGCCGGTATTTTTCATTACCAACGAAGCCAAATGCTTCAAACACTCAACCGTAATCTCTGGTTTTTTTGGTATCAAACCATTCACATAGTCATAGGCCTGCTTTAAATCCAGATTCATCATCTGCTCAGTGACACTATGCCCCACCGGGACAATATCCTCATCAAACATAAGAGTATTTTCCGTCTCAGTCACTGTTGAGCCCTCAATGGCCGTTGAATGAGTGATAATCGAATACAAATATAGCTTTGCAAAATCTATCTGATTAGATACCCCCAACGAATTGAACTCATCGAGTGCATTATTCAGCCTGTCATATATTGCGTTCATAGGAATCACCAACTCATTTCCTTAGCTTTAGTAAGCCTCCATTTGCTGTAAAAAGTATAGCATAATATAAAGCATTTTGAAATCTCACATCATATCATATTTCATCACATTTTTTAATCTGCAACCTCCTTCACTAAAACCGTAAAATTTTGTAAAATGTTGTAAAAATATATTCCACGAGGTGATGCATTATGTATAAATTTTTATTGACCCTTGTAGTGGCAATTACCATTTGTATCCCCAGCATAGCTAATGCTGGCTTTGGTACGGGAATCGGTATCACCTTCCCTGTGTCCGGCTCCGGATCCAGTGTCCCAAACACTAATTGTAACTACGCCGCCATCCAATTTGATAATATTATTCAAGAGCTTACCGTTGAAAAACGTAACGGAACACTTTTTATGGAGCTCAAGGTTACCAACAGTGGTGATTTGCCTTACAGTATGAGCCATCGGGACGGACAGCTTTATGATTTTGTTATTACTGATAAAAACGGTGAAAAGCTCTGGCAGTGGTCCGATAACATGGTCTTTACCCAGGCACTGACATCTTCTTCCATTGACGCCCATAGCTTTGCGGTTTATAAAGTAGAACTGGACAGCAAAATCTTTCACAAAATCAAGGACAGTGCCATCCTTGTTACTGCCTACATGTTAGATACCCCTTATAAGCTGTCAACAAAGGTTCCCACCTGGACTGCTGCCAACGGAACACCTATTTTTATTCATGGTGGTATAATTCTTGGTAATTGACCTGCTGCCAATCACAGAGTAATAAATAAAAATGGAGGCTCACAACACGAGAGCCTCCATTTTCGTTTGTTGAAGATTATATTCCTTTATTTCACAAATACCACGTTGCCCTGGCCAAGGAAGCCGGTGAGTTGGTTCTCACTCAGAATCTTAGCCGCATCGGCAGCGGATACCACCGGATTTACAAAGCCCTGAACTGACTGAGCCCGTACAATAAGAGGATTGTTGCCGGCACGGGAAACACCACTGTTAATGCTTCGGGCATAGCCCACATAGCCCTTGTTTACCACCTGATCATAGCTGAAATTGGCCTGACCGTATACAAGCTGATGGTCCGGCGTGAATACCCCCGGTGCCATGGCAGTTTCCAGCCCAAGTCCAGTGCAGTCAACGATGAGGCCAGTGTATGGGCCAGTACTTACTGGAATCTCTGGCACAAAGGTAGTTGCTGCCGGAAGTGGAGCCGGAGTAGTGGCAGTTGCCGGCATTACAGCTGCTGCCAGGGACTGGGCACCATGAACAGGGACCTCAATAACTACATGATAACCATCAGCATCCTTATACCTCTGGACTACCTTGGCGCCATTAATCATACCATTGATACGGGTTTTGATCACATCACTGGCCATAACGCTGTCCCGGACAGTGGTCTCAGAATCGATATATACCCCCTGAGCCTCCTCCAGTGCATTGCGCATAGCATCCATTTTGGCGGCTCTGTAGCCTGCCGCCGGATTAGGATTTTGCAGGGCACTCACGCCCTCAACCTTGATAACCCCATCTGTGATGTCAGTTGCCGCAAAAGCTGTACAACCCATGAGCATCATTGCCAAAGCAACAATTACCGAAAATACCTTTTTCATAAAAATTCCTCCCAATTTTTTATATATTTTTTATGACTACTTATTTAAAACTTTTATTTATGTATACGCCAATATTTCAATGTGCCATTGGCTATATCCTCTGCAGCATCCAGCCCTGCCTTTTCCATGGCCAGTCTTTCAGCTTCCTGAGGGGTATTGGCGATAATTTCATAGGTTTCATAAAATCCATTCAAAACTGTTTTTCTCATACAATCATAGGCCTGAACCTTCACTGATGACTTTGCAATATAGCCCGTTCCTGCCGGAGCGGCTTCCAGCTTATCAATGCTGGCCTCACCGATAATAGCGAAGTTTGCCATAATTGAATTATTATCTATCAGGCTTTTTACAGAACCAAGATATTTGCCATAGGATTCTGCACCGGATAAAGACCTCACAATTCTTATATCGTCATCTTCAACCTCTGTCTGAAATCCCGAATTGCTAAATCTGTGATTAAAGGCTTCATGAAGGCTGTCACTAAAGCCCTGATTGTCTGAAGTATTCACCGCCCTCATTAATATACTGGCTGTCATGGCATCATTTGCTACCTGTTTATTTCCCACATATTCCTGAAAATCCTTATTTAGCTTGGAATGATTTACGGTAACCTCAGCTATAACCATCATTTGAGAATTACTGGTGTCCCTGCTCAACACCTTACAGTCACTGACATAATCGCCATATCGGTCTATCATCTGTGAAAATATACTGGTGGGGTCCCCTTCTGCCCTGGTTTCATGGGAAAGCACCTTGAAAACGGCTCTTTTTTTGGCATCCTCCACGGCTTTATTAGCCATGCCTGCCGGAGCACTACCGCTTATCTTCACCACGTCCAGAGGTGATGCCTCAACTCCTCCATGGGTAACTATGCCGCAAAGCAAGGATATCAATAAGAAAATAAATAGTATTTGCCATTTCATTTTTATGTAGCGTCTGTTCATGGTGCCCATCCTCCTTCCACGGCAATCATGATACATCATTAAAAATTACTGAACCTGAAGAATAATTTTTGTGGTGCTTTCCAAAGGCACAAGAGACAATCCATTGCTGGCTGCCGCCCTGACTATTTCCTGTGACAGCTCGTAAAGATTCTCCCAGCCCTGAGCAATAAGCTTCACCCTGTAGGCACCGTTTGAAGAAAAGCCCGCCCTGGTAATCCGGCACTTGGCACCCTCCAACAGGCTGTTAAAAAAAGTGCTTTGGTTTGCCCTATCCCACAATCCGTGGATCTCCACTGTGGTATTAAGGTTATTTACGCCACCACGGTTTTCAAACTGCATTGTTTTCAGGGCTGCTCTTGCCAAATGCTCCGTAGCCGTGGCTGCTGCTTCCCTTCTGGCTGCAAACAGTGCCTCATCTGCAGTCTTGCCAAGCCCCACAAACTGTTCCATATAACTATTGGCATATCCGTTTTGAATTCCCACAAGGGAGAAGCTGGCTTCCACAACCCCCTTGTAATACCCACTACTGTCACGGGTAACATTCACATCTCTCAAGGAACCAGCCAATACGGAGTTTGCCTCATTATCACCATCATTTCTGGCAATTCTTCTAAGATCCGAAGGATACGGAGTAAGACTGTGGGTTAAAAGCGGGGACACGCCTTCATTTTCAACCATCTGGATTCCCATATCACTAAGGTACTGACCTACGATGTTCACAGCCCGTTCATCCCGTCTTATACTTCCATCTATACCGTAATCTACCACAGCTACATTTGCCACCCTGGGCTCCAAGGCTGCTGCCATAGCCTTGGCCACATCATCCTTATATTTTGTTTCAATGCTGGTATCATCAGCATCCAAATCTGCCCTTACCACATAAACATCACCTTCAATGCTTTCTGATACTACTTTATTAATCCTAACATAGCCAGTGGAACGGGCCATTATTTTGTCTACTACCAATACGCCCATATCCACCTCGCTATTGCTGCGGATATACATTCCAACCTTGGATTCCAAAAGGGTTCTCATGGCATCTCTCAGGGCCATTTCCCTGGCCTTCTGGGCATCCCCATTATATACAGCTACTCCTTCCACAATTTCTGCAGAGCAAATTTGCTGATTAAGGTATCCGCCGCAAAGCAGGAATGCTCCAAAAGCTATCATAGGAATAAGCCATTTTTTCTCTATACATTTAATCATATTCCCATCATCCTTTTCCTGCCCACTATCTTTTCCCTCGAAATCTCAGTACATACTATTTGTTTTGCCCTCCCAGCTCCTGGGCCAGTCCCAAAAGCAATGCGGCATAAATCTGATTATCATCAGAATCAGTGCTGGTGCCCGGCGGCAGCTTAACCGTTCTCTCATACAATCTACTCAGCTCCCGCTTTTCCTTGCCTTCCACTGGACTCTTTGTCAGCCACACCTTGTGCAAAGTCGTGTATACGTTATTCCCCGAATCCACTACTTCACTGGCCAGCCCTGATATATCCAATCGTATAGAATGGCCGGGATTACTCATATTTACATCCACCTTACCATTGGCACTGTCAAGGCTTAGCTTATAGGCTCCGTTTATCATGCTGTTAACCAGCTCCTGCCCGCCAACTGCCGGTGGGTACATTACCCGTTTGGTCTTTTTCTGATAAGCTGATGTGAAACAATAGCCCACCAGAAATTTTAAATCCTCAGCTTCTTTTCCTGTAAACAGCTCCTTGGCCATCTCTGATGACATATCAACACCAGTTACCTGGTACGTGTCCATACCCAGCTTTGCTTTATCATCCCTTAGATTGCCCTTTATATTGGAAAAGCTGATAGGATCCTTCATCATCTGCCGCACCAATGAAATAAACTTCCCCTTCTTTTCCCCTTCACTTATGGGAGTATTGTGGATATTCAGCCATCTGTCATTGCTGGGATTATATCTGGAAAGCCCTATAGTTTCGGCCTCCACCATAGGCACAAGCCCCAAAAGCCTCAAACTCACCGGATTGCCATCTGCCGTTACCCTGGTTATATCCAAATTTTCCTCCGGCATACAGAACATCAGTGAAATCCCTGCAATAACAGTTGAAGTATACGCTGTTTCCAAGGAATTATTATTAACTGTATCTATAGAAGTGCTGACCATTATAGTAGGGTAAAGAAATATCTTATCACTGTCTGTAATATGCTCGTTGGTGCTATGGTAGGAATCCGCCGTAGCCACTCTGACCTCATAGGGCAAATCTCCTTCATCAGCCATTTGCTTCAGTCGTTCCCCTATTATACGTTCCACCTGTTGGCGGGTATCCTCATCAATATGTACTTTATTGATGGAATTTTCGTATGTCAGGGCTGGTTGAATATAAACCACAGGTTTTTCAGCGTATACACTCCTTATTGGAAGTACCACCATAATTACCAGTATAAAAATAATATCCAGTGCCCACCTCATATCTCATCCCCCATTAGTTGGCATCATCAACTTCCTTGTAATAAATATAGCCCCTTTGCCCTATAGGGCAATTAGAGGCTAATTAGAAAAATATTAAAAAATTCCATTTATCCGTTTTTTATCCACTGTCAACAAATCTGGCTTTACCGTGCAGCCTATGGTTATGACCTGTACTCCTGCAGCCCTTGCCTGTTCCATGGCTTCCCCAAAGGCTGGATGGGTTTCAATATTTGGACGGACCTCTCTGACCTTGGGCATTTGCACCACAAAGGCTATTCCGGCCCTATACCCTTCCTTTTTAGCCTTAATAAGCTCATGGATGTGTTTCACCCCACGCTGGGTAGGCGCATCGGGGAAAAAGCCTATGCCTTCTCTTTCAAGGGTACATCCCTTTACCTCCAGTAAATACTTTTGCCCCTGTCGCTCCATATAAAAGTCGATTCTGGAAGCACCATAGGTATATTCCGGCTTTATATAATCAAAGCCTTGAGTGGCCAACCATTCTGCCATAACCTTATTAGGGGCCTGACTATCGATGTTTATAAGGCCCAATCCGGCTTTCTCCACGGCTATTAAATCGTAACGGGTTTTACGGTTAGGATTGTCTGCTTCTGAAAGCACCACATCCACGCCTGGCAGGAGAAGCTCCTTGCACCTGCCCGTATTTTTTACATGCACCGTTTCCACCGCATTACCAATTTCAACCTTGGCTACAAAACGATTTGGCCGTTCAATAAACTTGGCCCTTATTACTTTTCCATACTGCATATATTTCTCCCAGCTTTATCCCTTCCGCAGACGGTCAGCGGCTTCTTTTATTTTCCTCTGGTCAACGTCTACTTTATTCATAGCCCGAAGGGATTTTTCAAAGTTCTGATAATTTACTCCTGTGGAACTGTCCACGCTGTCCTTCCACTCATTCAGAAGCATGGCACTGCCTATAAGCATGGCAACATTTCTGGTCTGGTCCCCACCACAAAGTAAGGCCTGTGCTGCAAGGAAGGTTACTTCGTCCCTTCCACGGGCAAAGCATTCATCCTTTAGCATAACAAGCTTCTTGGCCTCTGCCAAACGGGCATCCTCTGCAGGTATCATATTAAAAAACCTGTTGGCATCTATTTCAGGCATCTTCACTGTCTTGCCGGAATTGCCCTTCTGCATTACCATATCCACCGAGGAATCATAACCGGCGGTGGAAGCATTAATTCCGTTTACATTTACCAGCTCCGCCTCTACGCCATAATCATTAAGCAGCTCATGGGAAACTGCCGCCGCCCGACTACTAAGTTCAAAGCCTGCCATGTAGTAAGAAATCATCTTTTTGTAGGAATTCTGAATTTCCTTCTTGGACGGAGCAAAGAGGCTGAAAACATTAAAGGCCTCTGCTTTGCTGTTCAGTCCCATATCGGCGGTAAACTCATTCTGCACTATCTGCCCTGCCCCCAGATTTAATCCCAGAGCCAAAGCAATAGCTACTGCCAGCTTCTTTTTCATATCCATCACCCTTTTTCATTTTCATTATCCTTATCCAAAGAATAACACGCAAAAAAAGCAACTGCAATACAGAGGCCCCTTATTTAACGCAAGTTTAATGAGTGATGGGCTTTTATAATTTATTTTTTAAACATTTATAATTAAATTTTAATCATTAGAAAAGGCTATAACCATCCCTTGTATACAGGACGGCTATAGCCTTTAATTTCATATTAAGCTTTAATAATTAAGCTCTAAACTTGCGCTTACGAGCTGCCTCAGACTTCTTCTTACGGCGAACACTTGGCTTCTCATAATGCTCACGCTTTCTAACCTCAGCGATGGTACCAGCTTTCTGGCTCATGCGCTTAAAGCGGCGGAGTGCGCTGTCAATGCTCTCGTTCTTACCAACTTTAATTTCGTTTGCCATCTATTTTTCCCCCCCTCCAATTGACTTGGGAGTGTATTTCATAACTACACCCGATTATTATACACAAAGATTTTAGCCATGTCAATATTTCATGGGAATTAATCCCCATGGCCCAATGGTGTATGTCAACCTGGAGGCCACTGCATGGAACGACCACCTAACAGGTGGAAATGCAAATGGTTGACGGTCTGGCCGCCTTCTGCGCCAGTATTGGCAACTACACGGAAGCCACTATCTGCAACGCCCTGTTCCTTTGCAATATTAGGAATAACTTCACAGAGAATGTGGCCTGCCAGCTCCTTGTCCTCAGACTTTAAGGCTGCAATACTAGCAACATGCTTTTTAGGGATAACAAGCACATGTACTGGTGCCTGAGGCTCCAAATCCTTAAAAGCAATGACTTGGTCATCCTCATATACAACAGTGGAAGGAATTTCCTTATTTGCAATTTTACAAAAAATACAATCTGCCATTTCGGTACACCTCCCTTTACATCATGCTTAAATGTTACTCACACTTGTATATTTTACCATATACGCCGTCTTTATACAATTTTTCAAGTCGCACTTTATATAGTTCCCCAGTCTCAACTTCGTCATCGGTATAAACCCGAATATAAGTATCCGTAAGCCCATCCGTAATGCCATCAGTGTTGGTTTCAAAGAGAACCTCCTGAACCGTTCCCAAATACTGGCTATGGAAATCATTGGCCATCTCCTGGGCCAGGGACTGAAGTCTATGTACCCTATCCTTTTTCACAGGCTCAGGCACCTGATCCGGCATTTGGGCAGCAGGAGTACCAGTACGTGGGGAATAAGGGAATACGTGCATTCTGGCAAAGCCCAGTGTCTTGATATACTCAAGGCTTTCAGCAAACATTTCCTCTGTCTCCCCCGGGAAGCCTACAATAACATCGGTGGAAATTGCAACTCCCGGAACCTTTTCCTTTACGTTTTCAATCAAAGCCGTAAATTCGTCCCGATTATAGTGACGGTTCATCCTTTTCAGCACCTCGTCAGATCCCGCCTGTAGTGGTAAATGGAGGTGATGGCTGAACTTCGGATGAGTCTTAATCAGCTCCAAAAGCTCCGGGGACAACTCAATGGATTCCAAGGAGCTGAGGCGAAGGCGCCTAAGACCTGGCAAATCCAGGATTTCCTTGGCCGCATCATAGAGAGAGGTACCATCCTTGAAATCCTTGCCATAGGCACCAAGGTGAATACCGGTAAGCACAATTTCCTTAAAACCATGATCCAACAGCTTTTTGGCTTCACTACGAATACTGTCCAGCTTGCGGGAACGAAGGGGACCTCGGGTATAGGGGATAATACAATAGCTGCAAAAATTGGTGCAGCCCTCCTGAATTTTCAAAAAAGCTCTGGTTCTGGCAGGCATTTCATAAAGTGGAATATCCTCAAACTCCCGCACCTTCATAATGTCATCAACCCGGTCAATAATACCATCTTCTGCCATGGCCTGCTCAACATAGTTAACAATATTAGCTCGGTCACTGGTGCCAAGAACAACACGGACCCCCTCAATTGCCTTAACCTCATCGGGAGCCGCCTGGGAATAACAGCCCGTAACTGCAATAATTGCCTTGGGATTAAGGCGCTGAACACGGCGAATGAGCTGGCGTGACTACTTATCGCCAAAGCTGGTAACAGAGCAGGTATTAATAATATACACATCAGCCACATTGGTATTTGGAACTATATCATAGCCGGACTGTTTAAAAAGCCCCTCCATAGATTCCGTTTCAAACTGGTTTACCTTGCAGCCCAGCGTTATAAACGCCACTGTAGACATTAGCTTCTACCTCCTAAGTCACCTTTTTCATACTGGATAATTGACATGGCTGAAACAGCCGCCGTTTCAGCCCGAAGAATTCTGCTGCCAAGACTTACGGAAGGTATGCCCAACTTTTTGGCGTACTCCGCCTCATCAAGGGAAAATCCCCCCTCCGGGCCAATGACCACCGCAAACCGTTTCTGGCTGCACTTCGTCAAAAACTCCTTTATTCCCGTCTGTTCCTCATTCTCATAGCACATGCAAATGGCCACATCATCCTGATGAGCCGCCATTTCCTCCAGCCATTTCTTCAAGGGCTGAATTTCCTCAACCTCAGGGAGACGGCTTCTGCCACACTGTTTTCCCGCCTCATTGGCAATCCTTTGCCATTTATCCTGCTTTGTCTTAGCCTTCTTTACATCATAGCGCACCACGCAATTATCGCTGGTCAAGGGAACAATAAGGTTTATGCCTAATTCCGTAGCCTTTTGGACAATAAGCTCCAGCTTATCTCCCTTTGGCAGACATTGGGCCAGAGTAATTTCCACATTGGATTCTGTATTTTCATCAATATATGCCACCAGCTCCATCTCCACGCTCTTTTCTGTAAAGCCAGTCATGACATATTCCCCAACCCTGCCTTCATTATCAGCCACTACAATATGGTCTCCCTCCTTGGAGCGCATCACACGGGAAAGGTGATGGGCATCAGGGCCGGTTATAGTTATTTTTTCCTTTAATAAATCAGATATAAAGATTCTTCTCATTATTAAGCCTGCTTTTTAAAAGTTATACATGCCCATCCCTTGTTCTCCATGCGCTTAACCACGCCATAACCATGGGCTGATGCTGCATCAATTACATCATCAATACGATCCTCAATAATGCCGCTTGTAAGGAGAGTACCATCTTCCTCAAGATGCTCATCCAGCTGATCAAAGAGGCGAATAATAATGTCAGCCACAATATTGGCAATAACCAGATTGGCCTTGCCCTGTACGTTCTGCATCAGATCGCTCTGGGAAACGGAAATCACATTCTCCACGTGATTTTCCTCCAGATTTTCCTGGACGATCTTTAATACAGATTCATCGTAATCCACTGCCTGAATATCCTTTGCTCCCAGCTTGGCAGCAATAATTGACAAAATTCCGGAGCCTGTGCCCACATCAAAAACCTTCATGCCTGGCTTTACCAGCTTTTCCAGTTCGCAAATACACATGGAGGTGGTGGCATGGGTGCCTGTACCAAAGGCTGCGCCCGGGTCCAGCTCCACAACGATTTCATCATCCTTTGGCTCATATTGTTCCCAGCTAGGCTTTATAACGATGCGATCTCCCGGCTTTTCCGTATGAAAGTACTGCTTCCAGGTATCAGACCAGTCCTCATCTGCCAGCTCACTGGTGGTAATAATACCAGGGGCAATGCTGACGCCACGGCCTTCAAGGGCCTTTACCTCCTGCCTAAAGGTCTGGAGCTTCCCCTCCAGCTCTCCATCCACTGCCAAATAGGCCTTTTCTGTAACCACCTCAGTTTCAGTGGCAATAGGGATATCTGTGTAGTCCCATTTCCCGGAGGTAATATAGTCGTTTACCAGCTCCGGATCCTCAATAACCACCCCAGTGGCACCCAAGTCGTTGAAAATCTCTGCGATAAGCTCCGTAGCCTCATGGGTTGTCTGAATACTTATTTCACACCACTTCATATTTCTCGCTCCTTAAAAAATCTCCTATACATGACGAATACCCTAGACGCATAACGCGCCCAGGGTAAATACATCAATTAATTCTTAAACAACTTCTTCATCTTATTAAAGAAGCTGTCCTGTTCAGGATTTACTTTTTTCCCGCTGATTTCGCCAAACTCCCTCAGGAGCTCCTTCTGCTTATCAGACAGCTTCTGTGGAGTCAGAACCTTGATACGAACGTGCTGGTCTCCAAAGGAACCAGAACGCCTTAAAATAGGAATTCCCTTGCCACGGAGACGCATAATGGTGCCGGACTGAGTACCAGCTGCCACCTTCATCTCAACCTTCCCGTGGATAGTAGGCACCTCTATGGTGTCACCCAACGCAGCCTGAACAAAGGAAATAGGTACCTCGCACATTACATCAGCGCCCTCGCGGCTAAACAGCTCATGACGCTTAATGTAGATATATACATAGAGATCACCGTTGGCACCGCCGCGCTTACCAGCCTGGCCACCGCCGGCCACTCTGATGCGCTGGCCCTCGTCGATACCAGCCGGGATATTAACCTTGATCTTCCGCTGAACCTTCTTTTGGCCCTTACCACCGCACTCCTTACATGGAGTTTTTACAATCTTTCCGGTACCACTGCAGCGACCACAGGTGGAGGTGCTCATCATACGGCCCAACGGAGTATTGCGCACAGTCTGAACCTGGCCGGTTCCATGACACTGCGGACATTCCTCAGGAGATGTTCCCTCTGCAGCCCCAGTACCATGACACTTTTCACAGTTCTCTGTACGAGGAATATTAAGCTCAACTTCCTTGCCAAATGCAGCTTCCTCAAAGGTAATCTCCAAGTCATAGCGAAGGTCTGCACCCTGCTCAGGACCAGGACGACGGGAACGGCCGCCAAAGCCACCGAAGCCGCCACCGCCACCAAAGAAGGTTTCAAATATATCTCCGAAATCTCCGCCGCCAAAGCCACCGAAGCCGCCACCGAAACCACCGGCTCCGCCACCAGGGCCGTCAAAGGCCGCATGGCCAAACTGGTCATACTGCGCCTTCTTCTGAGGATCCTTAAGAACGTCATAAGCCTCGTTGATTTCCTTCATCTTGGCTTCTGCTTCTTCCTTGTTATCACGGTTACGGTCAGGATGATATTTTATTGCCATCTTGCGATATGCTTTTTTTATTTCAGCCTCGGAAGCCCCCTTCTGGAGTCCCAGGACCTCATAATAATCTCGCTTTTCGCTCATATAATCCACCTTATCCTATCAAGTATGGGCTGCCACCATAAGGCAGCAGCCCATATATACTACAATACTTTTATGCATTATGCAATAGCTGCATCTTTGCCTTCAATAAAATCGGGATTACTTATCTTCCTTAACCTCAGTGAAGTCTGCATCTACTACATTATCATCCTTTGGCGCCTGCTGAGCACCTGCACCGGACTGACCGCCCTGTGCCTGCTGAGCCTGCTGTGCAGCCT